>JAGQPY010000118.1 GCA_020426485.1 Planctomycetaceae bacterium | reverse complement strand
TCCCGGTGAATACACATTGCTGGTCGAAGCGGCTCGCGAACACGGCACGTACCAGCTGATTCGGGAAAAACTGACCCTCGGAACCACGCCGTTCCGCACAGAGATTGTCGGCAACGTCGAAATCAAGTCGGTCGTAGTCTCATTCACATGCCTGAAGAAGACACCCTGACAAGGGCACCGCCCAACGCCGTGAAGAGATTCTCATCGTTTAACCCGATGCCGCAGGCGAGGTCGCCCGCAGCTTGACCCGATGGCGTGGTGGTGCGGCTTGAGTTGGGCGAGGTTAAACCGCCGAATCGCTTTTGTTGGTCACCTGGTTCATTCACGATGACAGGTCCACTTGCGCCGAACCGTGGATGATGTTGACCATCGTTCGTGCGAAATTCTGTGTGAAAAATCTAACGAGGCAGGGCCTCGGACCAATTCGAGCTACCGCTCGGAAACGCTCCCGTTGGTTGCTATGAAATCTTGACTCAACTGAAACAAGTTTTCTGCAATAAGCGTAGCTAATTGAATCTGTGTGGCAGGTGGAATCACCTGCCGTGCCATCGTCAGTGCAGCCGTTTGACAGGGGACCTCAGTGAAAGAATCGGACGACCTCCGGACGGAAGGCTCTCCTCGACGACGAAAGCTGCGTCAGACGCTGCATACCGTTATGCGCTGGCTGCACATTTATTCGTCGCTGTTCGGACTGGTGATCACTCTGTTCTTTGCCGTCACAGGCCTGACATTAAATCATCCTCAATGGTTCGACAGCGGCTACGAAGCTGTGCGAGACGAATCCGGCGTTGTTGACCGAGACCTCATCGGCCTCTCGGATTCCGATCTCGACAAACTGCAACTGGTCGAATACTTTCGGTCGGCTCATCAGATTCACGCGCCTGTGCGAGACATCCATTCCGACGAATATCAGATCAATATTGCGTTTGCCGGTCCCGGATACACGGCTGACATTCGAATTGATCGTGACCACCTTGAGTACCAGTTCAACGAAGTTCGGCTGGGAATCATTGCCGTCATCAATGACCTGCACAAAGGACGCGACACCGGACCCTTCTGGTCCTTCGTCATTGATGTCTCAGCCGTCCTGCTGATCTTTATCTCGTTGTCCGGAGTGCTGCTGCTGTGCTGGCTCAAACGACGATGGCGTTCCGGATTGATCACCATCCTGGCCGGAACGCTGCTCACGATGGTCGCGTTTTATCTCACAACGGTCTGATGTTTGGCGAAAGCTTCCCTGAACGGCTGAGCCGCCATCCTGGCCGCGGGTCCGTCTGTCACCGGGTTCGACCTCTTCGAAACTGAAGACCCGGAGACTGAAGTCGCGACTCTGGCCTGCGGAAATGTCGAGGCAAATTTGCCCGACAAAGCGTTTTTCAAGACCGCCATCGTGAGGCGCCGTCATCAGATGGAGACACACCCGCTGAAAGCGATCGGTCGACACTTGAGAACCGTTGCCTGGTAGAGAATAATTCACGCCGCAACTTTGTTCACAATCCTTAAAAAGGCAGCTTTCTGATGAAGCGACTGATGTTTGGAGTTCTGATCTCTGTTCCGGCGTTCTGTCTGGCGGCAGATCCGGAAGTCGGCGACTTTGGCAAGACCAGCGATGGTCAGGCCGTAGAAATGTATACGCTGAAAAGCAACGACGGCCTGACAGCGAAGATCATGACGCGCGGAGCGACTCTGGTGGAACTTCACGTTCCTGATCGTGACGGCAAATCGGCGGATGTCGTTTTCGGCTGGGATGATGTCGCGGGATACGAATCGGAAGACAACCAGTACTTCGGCTGTACCACCGGTCGAGTCTGTAATCGTATCGCCAAAGGAAAATTCACGCTGGACGGCAAAGAATACACACTGGCCATCAACAACGAACCGAACCACCTGCACGGCGGAATCAAGCGCAGCCTGGACAAAGTCGTGTGGAAGGCCACTGGTTTTTCCAACGACCGAGGACAGGGAGTTCGCTTCAGCTACACCAGTCCCGACGGAGAAGAAGGTTATCCGGGAGCCCTGAAGGTTCAGGTCTCGTACTTCGTTCCGGCAAAAGGAACGTCGCTGCGAATTTCGTACAAGGCAACCACGGACCAGGCGACTCCTGTCAACCTGACCAATCATGCTTACTTCAACCTTGCCGGTGCCGGCAGCGAAACCGTTCTGGATCACATGCTGCAACTGAATGCCGACAAGTACACGCCCGTGGACGACACGTTGATTCCTACCGGAAAGATTGAACCTGTCGCCGACACGCCACTGGATTTCACCAGGATGAAGAAGATCGGCGCACGCATCGACAAGCTGACGGATACGGCCGCTCTGGGGTACGACCATAATTTTGTTCTGAACGCGAAAACCGACGCGACAAAGGAGCTGAACTTTGCTGCGCTATTGCGAGACAACAGCAGCGGCCGGACGCTGCGAATTTCCACGACCGAACCCGGCATTCAGTTTTACTCGGGCAACTTCCTGAAAGGCCAGCAGGGTAAGAACGGCAAGACCTATGCGTACCGCAGCGCGGTCTGCCTGGAAACACAGCACTTTCCGGATTCCGTCAACCATGACGACTTCCCAAACACGATTCTGAAGCCCGGCGAAACCTTTGAATCGACAACCATGTATCAGTTCGGCATTGCGAAACCAGCCGAGAAGAATTAGCCGCCAAAAATCGCGGCTCTGCGGCAATCATGAACCTACTTCTGAACTCCGGTCACGCAACGGCCGGAGTTCTTCTTTGCGCGATCAACTCTCTGACAGGTGGCAGACTGTCCACCGGGGTGGCGGCAAAGAATGACGAACCGAAATCACGGAACGTTTTTTCGCGCTCGAACGCCGTTCTGTCTACAATCTCCGCATGAACCCAACGATCTCTACAGAAACGCTTGCCTGTTTTCATCCCTGCACACGGGACTGGTTTCTGCAGTCGTTTGAACAGCCCACGCGAGTCCAGAGTGAAGCGTGGCCGAAGATCGCTTCGGGTAAGAACACACTGCTCCTGGCACCGACTGGTTCCGGAAAAACTCTGGCTGCATTTCTGGCGGCCATTGACCGGCTGTTCTTTCAGGATCTCGAGGATCAACACGTCGGCAGGCCCGGCGTTCGAGTGCTCTACATTTCGCCGCTGAAAGCCCTGGGCGTGGATGTCGACCGCAACCTGCGTGCGCCGATTGCGGGGTTGCGAGCTTTCGCGGAACGTCGCGGGCAGATTCATCAGGTTCCTCGCGTTGCCGTTCGATCCGGCGACACGTCGGCTCGTGATCGCAGTCAGATTGTTCGTGAACCACCTGAGATTCTGATCACCACACCGGAATCGCTGTATCTGATCCTCACGTCCAGGGCAGCCGGCATTCTGCAGTCGGTGGAGACCGTGATCGTTGACGAAATTCACGCCCTGGCCGGTACCAAACGCGGCGTACATCTGTTCTGCACGCTGGAACGGCTGGAACGACTGCGACAGATGCCGCTGGCGGCGGATCGCCAAAGTGGCCACCAGCAAAGTACGTCGACAAACAACGCCCGGCCGACATTCCGTCCGCTGCAGCGGATCGGCTTGTCGGCCACTCAGCGCCCCCTGGACGAAATCGCTCGCCTGCTGGGCGGCGGTCAGGCGACATCACAGCCCGATGTCCCCGTCCAACTGCGCCCGGTGGAAATCATTGATGCCTCCGAGCGACGACGTTTTGACGTCACGATTGAAATGCCGGCAGAAGATTTTCAGCAGCAGCCCACGGCAGACAGTGCGTCTTCCGATCATCCCGACGCGGCCAAATATGAAAACGTTCCGGTGGGTTCGGCGTCCTCGGCTCCCATCATTCCGTCCGTCTGGCCTGCCATCCATCCTCGCATACTGGAGCTGATTCGGCGGAATCGTTCCACCATGATTTTTGTCAACAGCCGTCGGCTGGCCGAACGTCTGGCCAGCGCGATTAACGAACTGGCCGAAGAAGAAGTCATGCTGGCTCATCACGGTTCGCTGGCGCGCGAAGCGCGAGCGCTGATTGAAGACCGACTCAAGCGAGGTGACCTGAAGGCGATGGCCGCTACCAGTTCCATGGAACTGGGCATCGACATGGGTAACGTGGATCTGGTGATTCAAATCGAAGCGCCTCCGTCCATTGCCTCCGGTACACAGCGCATCGGGCGAGCTGGTCATCAGGTGGGGGCGACATCAACAGGCGTGATCTTTCCAAAGTATCGCGGTGATCTGCTGGCCTGCAGTGCGGCAACCGGAGCCATGCTGGAAGGCTGGGTGGAAGAAACTCATTATCCTCGCAACCCGCTGGACATCCTGGCTCAGCAGATCGTGGCTGTGGTTTCGCGAGAAGAACTGACGGCCAGCGAACTGTATGCGCTGGTGCGTTGTGCCGCTCCCTATTTTGATCTGCCGCGTTCGTCCTTTGACAGCGTCCTCGATCTGCTGACAGGGCGATATCCGTCAGACGACTTTTCCGAACTTCGACCACGCCTGAACTGGGACCGACATTCCGACATTCTGTCCGCTCGAAAAAGTTCACATCGCCTGGCGGTTCTGAATGGCGGCACGATTCCCGACCGAGGTTTGTACGGAGTTTTCCTGGTCGGCGATGGTGATCAGCCGGGTGGTCGTGTGGGCGAACTGGATGAGGAAATGGTGTTCGAATGTCGCCCGGGCGATGTCTTTCTGCTTGGCGCGTCGTCATGGCGCGTCGTCGATATCACTCGTGATCGTGTTATGGTGGTGCCGGCCCCGGGTGAACCAGGCCGCATGCCGTTCTGGCGCGGCGATGGCCCGGGCCGTCCGATGGAATTTGGTCGCGCGATCGGTCAACTGACACGTGAATTACTGCGACTGCCTCGCGAACAGGGAATGGATCAGCTTGAGAATCAGCATGGCCTGAACGAAGCCGCTGCCATCGCACTGCTGAACTACCTTGAAGAACAGCAGGAAGCGACAACCGAAGTCCCCACCGATTCCACCATTCTGATCGAAAGTTTTCCGGATGAGATCGGAGACCGGCGAATTGTCATTCTCTCGCCCTTCGGCGCACGTGTTCATGCTCCGTGGGCCATGCTGCTGGGGGCTCGACTGAGACAGGCAAACGATGTCGATGTCGATCTGATGTGGACGGATGACGGCATTGTGTTCCGAGTTCCTGAGATGGCCGATCTTCCATCTGACGACTTCTTCTTTCCGCATCCGGACGACGTGGAAGAAGAACTCATTCGAGAACTTGGCGGAACAGCCATGTTCGCCGGACGATTTCGAGAGAACGCTGCCCGTTCACTGCTGCTGCCTCGCCGCTATCCCAACCGCAGAACCCCACTGTGGCTGCAGAGAAAACGTGCGGCGGATCTGCTGAAAGTGGCCTCTCGCTTTCAGAGCTTTCCGATTCTGATGGAAACATACCGTGAATGTCTGCGCGACACGTTTGATATGCCGGGGCTGATTTCTCTGCTGCAGGATATTCAGTCGCGTCGAATTCGAGTCCGATCGGTTCGACGTGACCATCCGTCGCCGTTTGCGTCGGCCGTGCTGTTTAACTTTGTCGGCAACTTCATTTACAACGGTGACGCGCCACTGGCCGAACGACGCGCACAGGCTCTGTCACTGGATTTTGTTCAGCTGCGCGAACTTCTGGGTACTGTCGACCTGCGCGAACTGCTGGATCAGGGCATCGTTGATGAACTGCAGCTGGAACTTCAACGGCTGAAAGGCTGGAACCTGCGCAATGCCGACGACATTCATGACCTGCTGACCTGGCTGGGGCCACTGTCAACGGAAGAGATCCTGCGACGAAAGGGCGATGTCGACAGTGATGAAGAAATAGATGGCTGGCTGAAAGAGCTGCAGGCCTCGCGCCGTATTTTCGTTCTGCGAGACGTTCACGGAATCGCGCAGTACGCAGCGGCAGAAGATGCGGGCCGCCTGCGAGATGCTCTGGGAATTGTGCCGCCATCGGGACTGGCCGATGCCTTTCTTCAGCCCGTTGTCGAAGCCGTGACCGATCTTGTTTCCCGCTTTGCTCGAACGCACGTCCCCTTCACGATTGCACAGGCGTCTGAACAACTACGACTGGGAACCGCATCCGTCACGACAGCTCTGATGACGCTTCAGGAACGAAGTCGAGTGGTTGAGGGAGAATTCCTTCCCGGAAAACGCGGTCGAGAATGGTGCGACCTGAATGTTCTGAAGACCATCAAACGCCGCACGCTGGCCGCTTTGCGACAGCAGGTGGAACCCGTCGACCCACAGACTCTGGCTCGATTCCTTCCCGAATGGCACGGCATCACAAGGCCTCGACGCGGACTGGATGGACTGCTGGATGTGATCGAACAGCTTCAGGGTGCTCCCCTGCCGGCATCGACTTTGGAAAACGAAATTCTGCCGGCAAGAGTCACCGGTTTCCGGACTGCTGATCTGGACGAACTGTGTGTGCAGCGCGAAATCATCTGGCGAGGCTTCGACAGCATCGGCGGTGGTGACGGACGGATCGGTTTGTATCTGACCGATCACTTGTCATTACTGGCGCCGTCGACGCAGATCACAGATGATCCGGTGGCCGGGCAGATTCGAGAGCTTCTTCAGCAGCGAGGAGCCTTGTTTTTTGATCAGATCACCAGCGAGCTGCATCTGTTTCCACACGATGCACTGGAAACTTTGTGGCAAATGGTGTGGAACGGAGAACTGACCAACGACACTCTGACGCCACTTCGTTCACGCCGACCAACGCGGCAGAAGAAGGAACGGCGACAAACACGAGGCTTTCGTTCGCGCCGGCAAAGGTCTCTGCCGGGATCAGAAGGCCGCTGGAGCCTGTTGCCGAATCTGTCCATCGTTCGGAAACCTTCAAAGACCGTCAGCCCCGTGACGGAACCTCCGGAAAACCAACCCGGGGTGACTGAACGCCAGATGGCGATTGCTCAACAACTGCTGGAACGCCACGGCGTGCTCACACGAGAAATGCTGCAGCGCGAAGAAGTTGAAGGTGGATTTGGCAGCCTGTATCCGGTTTTGAAAGCCATGGAAGAGGCCGGGCGGATTCGTCGTGGTTACTTTGTGGCCGGTCTGGGGGCGGCTCAGTTTGCGGCTCCCGGAGCCGATGACCAGCTCAGAGCCTGCCGGCCTGCCATCAATCAGTCGGCGGATGACGTGATCACAAAATCCGTCACGGTACTGGCGGCGACAGATCCTGCCAATCCCTGGGGCAACGCACTGTCGTGGCCGGAAACGGCAGATAACATCCGGCCTCAGCGAGTGGCCGGCGCGAAGGTCTATGTTCACGATGGACAGCTGCTGGGTTACCTGAACAGAACACAACATCATCTGATTACATTCCGTTCGGAGGATTCGGACGCGACCGAAGGTCAACAGAAGGTTCTGGCTGCAGCGCTGGCCGGATGTGCACGGCCGGGGAGAGCCATGCTGCTTCGGAAGGTTGACGGACGGGATGTGGGCCGTTCTGCGATCGCGAAGGACCTTATTCAAGCCGGATTTGTCGCATCCAGTCAGGGCTATCTCTGCAAGGGAACACATCATGCCGGAAGGTGACACAATTCACCAGGCCGCCGTCAATCTGCGAAAGGTGCTGCAATCGCAGCGAGTCACGGAAGTGCAGTCACGAGCCGGCCTGATGGATGGCGACACGATCGCAGGTCGGATCGTCAATGAGATTGAAGCCCGAGGCAAACATCTGCTGATGCATGTCGATGACGGTCGAGTTCTGCACAGTCACATGGGGATGACGGGCAGCTGGCACATGTACCCGGCACCGACACTGACGCAAGCGAAACGTCAGTGGCAGAAGTCAGAATCACAGGCAGCGGTGACACTTCAAACGTGTGGCTGGAATGTTGTCTGCTTCAGTCCAAAGGTGATCCGGCTGGTTCATGAAGAAGACCTTCATCACGATCCGTGGTTGTCTCGACTGGGCCCTGACCTGCTGAAAGGCTCCGTTGATGACTTCACGTATCTCAGACGCATCCGCAGTCAGAATCGAGTGGCAATCGGTCAGGCTATGATGAATCAAACCGTCATCAGCGGCATCGGAAACGTCTACAAGTCAGAAGTGCTGTTTCTGGAAAGCATTCATCCGCTCACCAGAGTCTCACAGCTTTCGGATGCTCAACTGCTGTCCATCAAAAACGCGGCAACACAACTGCTGCAGCGCAATCTGCAGAACGCACCACGGAAGACAAGGTTTCGTTCGGATGGCGTCCGACACTGGGTCTACGGGCGATCCGGTGAACTGTGCCTGAAGTGTGGCGACCAAATCGAGATTCTGCGGCAGGGCGATCTGGCTCGATCCACGTATTTTTGTCCCGGCTGCCAGCCACGATTTAAATAATCCGTTGCTCAACCCGTTTCGAATGCACCAGCTCGTCGCTTCGGACAGGTGGGTCCGGTCTGTCGACCAGCGGTTCGTTTTCGGTTTCGTTTTCGGTCAATACTCTTCACGGACTGATCTGAATGAACGACTCTGTCAGCCGGGAAGACGGACTTCCTGAGTTTCACCGCACTTGCAGATCGGCGTACGGCATACGAGTCGTCCTCAAATTAGTTTCCGAACGAGCCGGACCGCGTTAGCGTGCGGTTCATTGAAAACCGCGGCTAACGCTCTGCGGCTGATGATGAATCCGGTCACTTATTTGCGTGCGGGTCCATCGCACCAAGGATCTGGGTCAGGTACGCGGATTTTCGGCCTGCCTAAACTTGCCAGGTTGGCGAAAACCTCCCAGAATTCCCGCCGTGCTGAAATCGAGCAAATGATTCATGGAGGATGTTCATGGCGAGACACACGGCTTTTTTTCTTGCGGCAATTCTTACAGGGGTGTCAAATGTTCAGTCTGATCTGATCGTAAGCCTGACGCCCCAAGGCAGCGACGTGTTGTTGGAATGGACGGGATCCGGCATTGCCGCAGCGGGGACCGGAACGGATCTGACGTTCACCTTTGATGGAAGCCCGTTTACGGTCAGCGACACGTTCAGTCTGACCTCGCCAGTCGGCCTGAGTCTCACACGCAGTGGTCTTCCGGGGCCTTTGACGTCGTTTTACGATTCTGTGCAAATCGGCAGCATGAATACGCTGCGTCTGTTTGATTCCTTCGGCATTTTCGCAACTTCACTTACAGTCGGAGACGCCTACGAAGAGATCGTTCAGATCACAAGCGGTGGGACACCGGACATTGCCATCATCACGGGACTCAATCCCGCGAGTCTCAATCCGGGCAGTTACACGTCAACGACAGGCGATGCTTCAGCATTTGGTTCGGTGACGCTGAACATTGCAGGTTCGGCTTCGTCAGCGGCCGTGCCGGAACCGGAACTGTTTCCAGCAACAATGGCGTTGACA
Source organism: Planctomycetaceae bacterium (assembly GCA_020426485.1). Taxonomy (GTDB): domain Bacteria; phylum Planctomycetota; class Planctomycetia; order Planctomycetales; family Planctomycetaceae; genus JAGQPY01. The sequence continues at coordinate 4,226 of JAGQPY010000118.1, read as the reverse complement.
TTGATTCTGTTCTGGTTTGGACAGGACCGACGTCGCCGACAGTCAGAGGCCATGAACCTGCCCTGACGGACGCCGCTGCACGTCACGACGCGTCCGAATGAAAGTCGACGGAATTCTATCCGGGCTCCGGAATCACAACGGCATCGCCCATATCCGGCAACGGAACCACTTCCGTCTCTCGGCTCTCCGAATCCAGAATCACCACCGATGGCTTACGAAACATCCAGCCACCAACTTCACCGGGGTTGATGAAGAGCCGACCATTTCGGTCTTTTACGATGCTGGGGCGATGAGTATGTGCGAAAACCACGACGTCTTCGTCACCCAGGCAGTCTCGCATATCATCCAGTTGATGTGCCATTACAATCTTCAGGCCGTCCGGCGTCTGAACACACATCGGGCTGTATCCCAGCGTACCGACGATCTGCATTCCGCCGATAATTCCACGCTGATTCCCGTCATTGTCTCCAAAGCAGGCCACAACCCTGCCGGTCAGCTTTCTCATCGAAGGCACCACCAGCGGCGACACAAAGTCCCCGGCCAGCAACACCAGGCGGCATTGGGCTGCATTAAATATGCGAATGGCATGTCGCAGGTTATCCACGTTGTCGTGAATGTCGGCCATGATGCCGATTTTCATCGCAGTCTTTCACCGTCGTAAGAGAGACAAAGAGGTCATAACAGAACCGGGACAGACACCCTTCCCGATAGGTGTTTTGCAGCGATTCTGCCCCGTTGCGGGCACCAGTCCCGGTTTTGTCAGCGGCTCAGAGAACACAGAGGGCCAACAAGCCTGCCGAGGCCGAAAGCACTGCTGCGCCAACGCCAGATGGTCTCCGGTCTGAAGCCGGTTTTGTCGGCCACATGCGCTGATGCATTTTCGCAGACACACGGCAGGCATAGAATCGCGTTCGGCATGAATTCTCACCGCAGATGCGACAGCACCGGAAAAAAGAATGCTCCGACAGGCAGCCAATGACCCGCCGGAGCAATCGCGTCGTTCTGTCGATCTGAACAGCCAGGCTATGTCGTGTAGCCGGGACGCTGCGGTCTTGTGCGAAGAGCGTTTGCCTGATCATCGCCAAGAAATTCCTCAGCCACCGGATCCCAGCGAAGCTCACGTCCCAGCATCAGACTGATGTTGCACATGTGACATGAAGTCATGGTGCGATGATGGCTGTAGACGTCCGACACGGGATCGCGGCGGCTGTCAACGCAGTTGAAGAAGTTCGACATGTGACCGGTCGGTTCCCCGCCATACAATTCAACAACCTTATCGTGAATCCGCTTCCGGTCGGCCTCAGTCAGATCTTCAACCGGTTTACCGGTCAGTTTGCCTCGATTGACAAAGAACCGTCCTTCGGAGCCTTCAAACAGGATTCCGTTCGGAAATTCTGTCTTCCCGTCTTCCGAGCGATACGTGTCATGCACGGTCATTTTTCGGCCGTCGGCGTACTCCAGCGACAGATCAAACTTCGTCGCCACATTAAAGGCATTGGGCAGATGAAGGTCCCCGGCCATCCAGCGGACGAAATCAAATCTTGCAGGTACTGCCGGAGTGAACTGACCGTTGCCACTGATCTTCACAGGTCCGGTGCTCTGTTTTCCCAGCGCCCAGGTTGCGATGTCAATATGATGAGCACCCCAGTCGGTCATCTTTCCTCCGGAGTACTCAAAGAACCAGCGGAACATTCGGCGGCGTTCATCCATGTACAAAGCCTTCGGGGCGGGGCCCAGCCACATATCCCAGTCCAGATCCGCTGGTGCTGCGGTGGCTTCGAATGGTCCTCCTTTTGAAACACCGCCAATGGCCACGTGAGCCGTGACGTCATCACCGATGACACCAAGCTGCACCATGGCGATCGCCTGCAGAAACTTCAGGTCGTTTTCGGATCGTTGCTGCGTCCCCACCTGAAACACGCGGCCGGTTTCTTTGACCACTTTGCTGATCTGAACACCTTCGTCGATGGTCAGCGTCAGCGGCTTTTCACAATACACGTCGGCTCCGGATTTCAATGCCGCAATGGCGATGGGAACGTGCCAGTGATCCGGTGTACCGATCGTGACGATCTCCGGTTTTTCTTTCTCCAGCATCTCACGGTAGTCGGTATACATGTGCAGCTGATTGTCAAACTTCGCGCTGAACTCACGGCTGTGTCTCTGATCCACGTCGCAGACCGCAATCGTCTGGCCCAGCTTCGAAGCCTGCATCGCAATCTGGCCACCTCGGTTATAGCGGCCGCGACTTCCACCGACGCCCACGGAAGCCACCGTCTTCCTTTCATTGGCCGACTGTACTGCATGAGCCGTTCTGCGAAAGAACAACGGAGCTCCCGCCGCGACGACTCCGGCTGCACTGTTCTTCAAAAACGTTCGACGATTACGAACCATCCTGCGATACCCTTTCCGGAATCTGTGAAGCCTGCGTCACAGACAAACCTGCCACGACAGACGGTGGATTTCGAGTTTTGCTGCCGCCTTGAACCATGATGCAACATGGTGTTCAGGTAGCTACATGGTTTTCAAAGAAGCCCGGCCACCCCTGAATTGCTTTGCCCATCGAATGTCGACAGGTTCATCGGCAATTTCGTCCGCGGGTGGCGACTTGTGACGCTGATGTCGAGAGTCGGACGAGGATCGAATCTAAGGTGCCACCGGATTGCGGTCAACCGGTTCGCAAAATCAAATGACGGCGAACGACCATGATTCCGGTTGCCGCAGGGTAGTCGAGCCGCAGGAATGACCGAACAAGATCGCCGTGGGCTGATTTGAGTGTCTGGAATGTGCAAACGAGATGCGAGTAAAGCAAGGGGCCGAACGACCCGTCAAGGCGTCTCCCAATGGCAGTCGTCCGAGTCGAAGGTACAGCTTCGGGAGGGGTGCTGTCTTCGGGACGATTGTCGTCGAGGGGGGCGTGGCGAGACGGACGGCTACCGCCCCATGCGTTCCAGTTCCTCAAGAGCATCAACGTCCTGCTGTGAAAGGAAATCCAGCGATAGCCATTCGTGTCCCCACTCCTGCAGGATTTCTCCGGGAAAGTTTTCCTGCTCCTCCAGCAGAAACTTCTGCACGTCATCCTGAGTGACTCCCTGAGGCATTTTTGCCACGACGGCGAATGCCAGCTTCGCATCCTGTTTTGAGATCACCGCGAGCGGATCCATCCCGAATTTTGATTTCATGCGTTCCAGCAGTGGCAGGATATGAGGACGGTCAAGCTGTGGATCGTCGGGTTCTCCGGAATCCACATACAGTCCGCCACTCTTCAGAAATGCGATCGCATCGCCTTTGTCGTAGGCTGCGAAATAGTGTTCCTGCACTTCGATGTCGAACTTCGCCTGCCGATCAAGTTCCGGTGGAGAACATCCGGACATCAAAACCGAACTCATCAGAATTCCCAGAGCGATCGAGATCCGATGTAAACAGCCACTGGCGGGAGAGCTGATCAAATTCATGCGTGAACCTGCTGAATGCAACATCATCACTGTCGTGACAGACGCGGACTGAAGTTTCACAGACGGTGGAACTCCAAAGACTGCGACAAAAATCGGCAACGCTGCCGTCTGCCTCTAGAAATCAACACTGACTGTTTCACCACCGGAAATGGTGCCCAACGCCTTGTACACGTCTTCGTCAATGAATTCTGAAATCAGGTGGACACTGCCATCGCCAAAAGCGAACTGAGCACCACCAGGATGGAGGCTGGAAATCGTGGACTTGTTGATTTTTGTCAGTGGTGTTGCCGCGAGGTGCGGCACGGAATCAAAGACAAAGTGATCCACGAATGTGATACGACCGACCCACGATGAAGTCGCTTCAATTCCGCTGAGCTCATCTAGTTCGTAACGGTGCTCGGTCAGCATGAACGTTTGAGAAAGCCCATCGGTTACGCTGCTGAATTTGGTTCGGGAAAGCTCGTCCAGCATCGGTTCGATACCCATGAAGTTTCCCGCGGCCACCTGAACGACATCTCCATCGAAGCTGTGAATGGTGACGGATGGCGGCGAAATATCGGATGGGCAGAACCAGATCGGCAGTACGTTCGTCAGCAGATCCCGATTCGGGCCGACGGCTGTGTTCGCCGAAAAATCAATCTGGTTGTACAGAACCGCCTGATCCAGATACGGCAGCAGCATGGCTCCCCAGCCCCAGCCGGAAAATGGTCGAAAAGCCGGGCCGACGGTCAGACTGCCGGGTGGCAGAACGTTGTGAGTGGAATGATAGTTGTG
>JAGQPY010000117.1 GCA_020426485.1 Planctomycetaceae bacterium | reverse complement strand
TCGCCTCGTCGCTCTTCCTTGCATCTCGACCACTGTCGTCACAACGCGGACTCTTAGGTTCTGTTAGGGGGTTCTAAGAAAGTCGTGTAGTACGATGAGGCAACGTCGGGAAGGGTGCCGTTGCGGTTCTGTCAGGGCTTTGTGAACAAAGCGTTAAGTGATGGAATTGCGCCTGGCAATCTGACGGTGACCGCCGTTGTCAAATTGCAACATTCCGTGCAGCAAACGTTGACAAATGTCAATCAGTGTTGACGGATGGCCGGGAAGACCTGACCGTCGCCGGAATGCCGTAAACCGAATTAAGGAAAGCACTTACACTTGTGTTTGAGAGGAACGGGTAAAAGCGTCTGGTACAGGTCCGCGGTTTGCTTCTCTGAACGGTCCCCCTCGAAGCAGAGACGCAACGAGACACCTCAACCAGATGGATGATCGATGAATCGAAACAAGCGACAGCGACTGGATATTCAGGCCGAAGGCTCGTCTGTTGTAGTGGGGCTTGACGAGATCGAAATCTGGGACGGCGCGGATTTGGCGCTGCTGCGAGAGGTTCTGACCGAACTGATCGACAAAGAAGAGTACCGCTGCGTTGGAGTCAACCTGAAATCCGTGAAATACATTCCCAGCGGGTTCTTCGGGATGCTCTATGAGTGGTACGAGGATGGCATTCAGATCCATCTTCACTCACCGCAACCAAACGTGGAACAGATGCTGTGGTTCCGCATGTTCTTCCATCGTCAGACGGAGGACATTTTCCAGTTGAATGACGAAGCGGTTCGCGGCCATACGCCCGGCCAGCAGGTGGAATACCACAAGCAGAACTTCACCAGTGGCGACGATGACGAAAACGGTCTGATCGAAGCGATTCGATTTGATATTCAGCAGGTCAATCGCTGAGGTTCTGCCGCGGCGACTCATCATTTTCCGTCAGGTGGAACTTTCGGCCATTTTCCAACGTGAATTCTGAGCGGCGGCGCTGAATCTATACGGCGCCGCCTTTTTCACGCCGCCCTTCAATCAACACCGCGCCGCCTTTTTCATGGCATCATGATTGGTCCGGCTGCAGAAATGTCCACGACGAGAATGCGGCGGCCTGACCAACGTGATTGCCTGTTGAATCGACGATGTTCCAGACGGTCGCCTGATGGATCCGGAAACGCCTTCCGGTGGCTGAGATTCGGATTCCCGAATAGTCGTCAATGAACCCAAAGTCCCGAGTTCGCTGGAGCAGCATGGCTCGTTCCTCCCGATGAACAGGCTCCGCGGTCCGTCGGCTCGGCGTACCAATCAACTGGCTGAGCGACATCTCCCAGAGTTCCAGCGCCGTCTGGTTTCCGTAATTCAACAGCGGATCGGCTTCTGTTCCGTGAGAGACCACGACGAACGGCGCTTCGAACAGCTTTTGAGACTCCGTCAGTTGAACGGCCCGTAAAGTGTCCGCAGTGTCTGATGGCAGCTCGTTCGACGGAACCCGATGAATCAGATGCCTTCCCGTCCATTTGTGGTAGGAGTCGAGCATCTGCGCTGTCCATGTTACCCAGGATTCCTGACTCCACGGCGCGCTGGGCTCATTGGGGTTGCCGGAATGGAGAAGTTCGATGGCCATGCAGGTTCTCCGGATTTGTCGGGCGTTTTTCGAAGTAGGTGGCACATACGTGCTTAAGTTCGTGGCGAAGCAGGAGTTCGTTCGATAAGCTCCACGCAAAATCGCTCCCACGTTTATACGGAGATGAGGTTGACATTGGCAGGCTTACATGGGCCTGTGCGGTGGATTCTTTCAACCCGTGAAAACGGCACGGATTCGCCTCGGAGTGTGATGACGGAGTCGCTGTCTCAGGCTGACCATTTCAGAATTCCGACCGACGTACCGACAACGCTCACGTTGACGATGAGTTTCACCGCTTATCCGATACCGCAGACACTTTCCTCGTCAGGTGAGGACAGGTTTCCAGCGTGCATAGTCGTCCGTTCGGTTCTCCCGGTTGGCCTTCGATACAAAAACTGTCGCACCGAACAGGGTCGAGAATCAATGGCCAAGAAAACGACTGCCTCTCGAGCAAAGAAAGCATCCGTCAAGAAAAAAGCCGTCAAGGCCAAGCCAGCGAAAAAGGCTGCGACTCGGAAGGCTGCCCCCGCAGTTGTGAAGAAAGTGCCGAAAAAAGCCGCGAAAGCTGCCCGTCCGGCAAAGAAGAAGGGTGTTCGACGAGCTACGCTGACAACCGGAATTCGCACGAAGAAGCCCGAAAAGAAAATGGGGCGATCCCGGATTCCAACGGATGCTCCGCTGGCCGTTGTTTTTCAGAATGACATGGACGCTCAGGAGGCATTTGCCTTTCTGGGCATTCACACAATTCGGGAGCTTGAGCAGTTCAAGCCGGACGAACTGGTGATGCGACTGACGAGTCCCGCGAAGCAGACCGTGGGTCGAATTCGGAAAATCCTGGCGATGAACAACCGCTGCCTTTCCGAAGACGAATCCTTCGCGCTGGAATTTCAGGAACGATTGGCTCTGACTCAGTCCATGAAGGTGCAGTGATCGGTTCTGGTTCAACGCGGGTCTAGGATGCATTTTGCGGCGCGGGCGGCGGTTGACGAAACAGGGAACCAGCGGTTTCGGCGGCTTCTACCTCACCTTCAGAACCAGTTCCTTGTCCGTCCCGGCATGTCGTCGATCGGTCGAATTTTGGTCGACCGCCGTCTGTCTCACGGCGTGACGCGGCGGCGTGTCACCAAGTCAGGCGAACGGATGAAGTCTTCATCTGCCATAAGCTTCGGTCTTGACCGAAGGGCGACCTGCACCGGGCGACAATCCAGCTTCTGCGTCTGTTTTTTGCGTTTCGCGTGAAATGCGTTTTCGACTGACCAACCTGAGAATCCCTGTCGAAGTTCCGGAATCAGAACTTCCGCATCGCTTCATGCGTACGTTGGGACTGAAGGAAGGAGAAGTCACATCATGGCGCATACTTCGCAAGAGCATGGACGCTCGACAGCGACACAAGCTGGAGTTTACGTATTCCATACTGATTGAGGTTCCTGAAGGCCGAAATCTCAGCGGCGGTTCTGAGGTTCAGGTCGCGCCATGGGAGCCGGAATCGTTTGTTGACCCTGTACCCGGGTCGAAATCGATGGAGCATCGTCCGGTCGTTGTGGGTTCAGGCCCCGCCGGACTGCTGGCGGGTTATTTCCTGGCGTTGAAAGGCTATCGCCCGATTATTCTGGAACGCGGACGACCAGTCAGGGAACGCGTTCCCGCCATTCGCACATTCGATTCCGGTGGTGTTCATGATCCGGAAAACAATTATCTGTTCGGCGAAGGCGGAGCCGGATGTTTCAGTGACGGCAAGCTGACCTGCCGCATCACTGGTCCCGATGTGGATTGGGTCCTGCAGAGTTTCGTGGAATGTGGCGGTCGACCGTCACTGGTCTACGAACACCGCCCACACCTCGGCAGCAACAAGCTGCCCATGATCTGTCGAAACTACCGCCGGAAGACGGAAGCTCTGGGAGGAGAATACCGCTTCGGCTGTCGACTCGAGGGTCTGTCGATCGTCGATGGGCAGCTAACCGGCCTGCAGACATCATCCGGCTTCCTTGCAACATCACACTGTGTTCTGGCCATCGGACACAGTGCGAGAGACACCTATCAAATGCTGCTGGAAGCCGGTCTTCCGCTGCAGCCAAAAGCATTTCAGTTGGGCCTGCGCATTGAGCACCCGCAGTCTTTGATCAATGATCATAAATACGGTCGGCCCGAATATCTTTCTCAGCTGGGTGCCGCCGATTACTCGCTGGTCGCCAAGGGACAGCGAGACCTGTTCACGTTCTGCATGTGTGCCGGTGGTATTGTAATTCCCAGTGTGTCAGAGCCGAACATGTTCTGTTCGAACGGTATGAGCAACTCTCGACACGACACGCCGTATGCGAACTCCGGACTGGTGGTGACTCTGGAACCGGAATATTTCGGCAGCAATCATCCTCTGGCCGGCGTGGAGCTGCAGCGAAAGTATGAGTCCATTGCGTTCCGGCTGACCGGCGGTTCTTATCAGGCTCCCGTCCAGCGAGCCATCGACTTTGTCCACGACCGAACTCCCGCTCCCGGAGAAACAATTCCGTCGTCGTATCAGCGAGGAACACAGCCGCACAATCTTTCCGCGGTTCTGCCACCCCCGATCCTCAAGGCGATTCGTGACGGACTTCCGGTCATGGATCAGAAATGGAAAGGGAAGTACATTCCGGATGCTGTTCTGGTGGGACCGGAAATGCGAGGAAGCTCACCCATTCGAATTGATCGGGATCGTGACACGTGGCAGATTCCCGGACTTCAGGGAATCTATCCCACCGGAGAAGGCGCGGGCTACGCCGGCGGCATCGTCACAGCGGCCGTCGACGGTCTTCGTGCCGCCAGAAAGATCGTGGAACAATTCGCTCCGCTCGGCTGACCGTTCAGCGCCGCGAGCGAGAATTCAGGGCATGGATGCTCTCTGAAAGACGATCACTGTGCAGTTCATCCTTCGGAATCGCAATTCATCCTTCCAAATCACTGTGGCAGATGTCGTGATTGTCGCGCGGGGGTTGTGCTCTCCTCATTGACCTGCACCTCGTGAACGGGCGGAAGGTGAAATGGTGTCAGGAATGCGGGTTTATCTTTGCGACCGCCACGAACGTAGTCTCGCCACAGGGTGTTGGCGACGAGGTCAGGGTCATGGTCGAGGCGTTCGGTCAGGTACGTAAACAGTCGTTCGGCCAGGCGTCCCAGAGGAATGCCGTGGACTCGCTGTTCGCCTGCGAAGAGCCAGTCGGAAAACTCGGAAAATCGCTCGTATGGAGACGAGAACTCATCCCACAGCAGTCGGTGAGTATGAACAAAATTGCCGCTGTTGGACACCAGGTCCCAGATGCGAGCAAACCGACGGAGACGCTGCATGGATTCAAATGTAATCAACGAGGTCGACAGGATTTCGAATGGTGAAAATTCGCTGTAGACCATGCCGTAGTCTGCATCGTGTCGAATGATAGGAGTCCCCTTCAGGCGTTTCAGAATGCCAATCTGAATTTCCTGCGGATTCAGGCGCACCAGTCGATCAAACCCTGAAGCAAAGCTCTGTTCCGACTCACCGGGAAGCCCCACAATCAGGTCTGCGTGAATGTGGACGCCGGTATGTTGACGCAGGTAACGGAAATTGTCTTCCAGTCGTTCATTGTCCTGACGACGGCTGATCAGCTCCCCGACCTCGGGATGAAACGTTTGGACACCGATTTCAAACTGCAGTGTTCCGGGAGGAAACTGCGAGATTAACTGCCGCAGTGATTCCGGCAGGCGGTCCGGAATCATTTCGAAGTGCAGGAACAGGCCGCTGGTCCAGCGATCCAGAAAGAACTGCAGGATGGCGTTACTGACTCGAAGATTCAGATTAAACGTGCGGTCCACGAACTTGAACTGTCGGACTCCGCGATCCAGCAGTTGCTGCATCGCCGCCAGAAAGCTGTCCACATCAAACAGCCGGACCGGGATGTCCAGCGCCGAGAGACAGAATTCACAGGTAAAAGGACAGCCGCGAGAAACCTCTACGTAGACAGTGCGATGCGCAATGTCGTTGTCATCATACAGGTGATACGGCATCGCAATCTGTTCCAGCGCTGGAACGGGCGCATGGATGACTTTGGCACATTTGTCCACCGGAATGACGGATGGCGGAGACACTCCGGTCATCGGCGATTGCAGCAGAAGCTGTCGACACAGCTTCGGAAATTCAAGATCCGCTTCACCGGTAATAATGTAGTCAACCAGTCGAAAGCAGGCCTGATCTTCCGGGCAGTAGCTGATTTCCGGCCCTCCGGCGACGATCATGACATCCGGGCGGATCTTTCGAAGATCACTGATCACCTTCAGACATTGTTCGGTGTTCCAGATGTAGATTCCAATGCCCACAATTCGGGGCGATTCCGCAAGGATCGCCTCCACGATATCCAGCGGCCGATCACCGATCGTGAATTCCATCAGTTTCGTGCCGGCCGACAGCTCTCCCATATTCGCCAGCAAATAGCGCAGGCCGAAAGATGTGTGCCAGTAGCGAGCATTGAGCGTTGTCAGGACGATTTCGGCCATATGACAGATTTGACACCGCTTGAACCGAAATTGCACGGAGACCACGACACAAACCTGGAATTTGGTTCTCGACGACCAGGCACGTGAATGCTCAATTTCCGCCGTTTTTGCTGTCTTGCGTGAGAATTCACGGGGCGTTATCCGCCGAATCCGTTGACCTGATTGCTCCAATGGTTTCCCCGCCCGTCGATTTCATGGGGTCTGCCTCCTTCGTGACGACGATCGGAGTGAAAACACCAGCATTTTTGACTTCTATCCTGGTCAGCGAGGGGTCTGCCCCCATGAAATGGGCCGTCCGTTCCATTGCAGGGCCGGAATTGCGTCAATGATGTACTCTTTTTTGTGCAACTGTTGTTAGAATCTCGCCAACGGGCCCGTGCGATGTGCAGAAGTTGTGTCATCGGCCGGTATTCGTCCGGAGACAATTCGGCATGCGTTGTCCATTCTGTAAACACGACGAAACCAAAGTCATCGATTCCCGAACCAGTCAGGATTTTTCAATCCGACGGCGACGGGAGTGTCTCGATTGCGCGCGGCGGTTTACGACGTACGAGCGAATTGAAGAGTCGCCCATCAAGGTGATCAAGAAAGACGGAACTCGCGTACCGTTTGATCGCAACCGCATTCGGGAAGGCGTCGAAAAGGCGTGCTACAAACGCCCTGTCAGCAATGAACAGATCGACCAACTGGTTTCCGGCGTTGAGGCCGCTGTTTACGAGGATGGAATTCGAGAAATTCCGTCTCAGCAGATCGGCGAAATGGTGTTCAGCGCGCTGCGTGAGCTGGACAAGGTTGCATTCGTAAGATTCGCTTCGGTCTACCGCGAATTCAAAGATGTCAATGATTTCGTAGACGAATTGCAGCCAATTCTGGACGGTCGCGACCGCCGATAATTACGCTGTTGGAAGAAGACCTGGTTCCGTTGAATCAGGTTTTCAAAGCAACCAGCGGGAGCGTTGCCTCGCGTGAAACATACTACATCAAACGACTCGCCACACCGTCGGTCCATGGGCGAAGCCCAACGCCGTGAAGAGTTCTGAGCTGCATAGACGCTGCGGTTCGAAACGGATCGCCCTGTTGTGTCAGCTCCTTTCAGGCACGGAAGAAGACTTGTTTCACCCGATGCCGCAGGCGAGGTTGACCGCAGGCCGGAAGGGCCTCATCTGGGGTATCGGGTGAAACAGAGTCAGCACCCACGCACCGTGGCGAAGATCATCGACATCGACACGGTGATTCGGCATTCAGCGGTGAGACGCCATGACGGAAACCGCGGTCAATCAACTCGCGAACTTCGTCTTCAGAAATCGCTCATCCGACAACCTGCAGAAATCAGGTCCACGCTGCTGTCGGGAGAGGACCTGCCTCACGTCTCTGGCCGTCCCGGCACGCCTGACGAAAGAACATGAGTCCTGCGGGTAGCCTTTACGACTGTTCCGGGGTAAAGTCCCGGGAGCGGCTAAAGATGGGTATTTGTTGTCTGAAGGGATTGCTTGAGGCAGTACCGTGGAATCTGTCTGTAATCGGCAATCGGTACCGTTGCCGGACTGCACTTCGCCAACGATTTCCATACCTGTCGTCTGTCTGACGGCGATTGTTTACGCTGTCGGGACGGCTGCCGGAAGTCTCCTTTCCGCCACAGCATTTCCAGTGGTCTTTCTGCTGTCCGGGATTGCCCTGATCGTGTTGACAATCTGTTCGTTGTCAACTGGTCGGCGACTCCTGCTGTTGAATATCTGCCTGTTGCTGTTGGCAGCCGCCAGGTCCGGCTTGAGCCAGCCTGGCTTGAACGACGGTGCTCTGCAGAGACTTGTTCGTGGAGATGCGCCGATTGTCCGCATGACCGGTCGCATCGTCTCGACACCTGTCGCGAATGACCGTCCGGTTTCAACGACGGCTCCTCGATTGTTTGGCCTTCCATCGATGACTCGCTTTCAGCTGCAGACACAGACCCTTCGCTGGCAGGATCGTGACGTCGCCGTCCATGACCAATGCCTGGTGACCGTCGAAGGTGATCTTTCCGGCAAACTTTTCTGCGGGGACCGCGTCCGCCTGATTGGTCGAGTTGACTGGCCTCAGTCGCCCGGCAATCCCGGCGAGTTTGACTATCGGTCTCATCTGGCGCGGCGAGGACTGGACGTTCAGATCTTTGTTTCGCAGCCTGAAGCCGTGGTGGTACTCACGAAAGCCGCGCGCTGGATGCCGGGAGTCCTGATCGGAAGTGCAAGAAATGAACTGAAGTCCATCCTGAGCCGCAACCTCCCATCTGAGATTCGTGGAATTGCAATGGCACTGTTGCTCGGTGATCGCAATGAGTTGCCAACGGAAACTGAAGATGCTTTCGTGGCCAGTGGCACGATGCATCTGCTGGCAATTTCGGGGCTTCACGTCGGCATCCTGTGTCTGTTCGTGATGAGACTTCTGAATCTGCTGCTCGTCCGTCGTCGCCCCGCGCTGATTTTTACTTTGACGATCTGTGTGCTGTATGCTCTGCTGACGGACTTTCGTCCTTCTGTGGTGCGTGCAACGGTGTTCTTCGGGATTTTTGTCGCGGGCCAGCTTGCAGGACGTGACCATCAGATGGTTCACCTGCTGTCGATTACCGCTCTTTTGATGCTGATGGTTCAGCCGTCACTGATCTTTGACACCGGCGCGTGGTTGTCGTTTATGGCCGTGGCAGCACTGGGGTGGGTTTCGGTTCCGACAGTGGAAACGAACGACCGTCCACCGCCGGAAGCATTAACATGGACTGATCACCTGCGCGAATGGTCGGACGAGATCCTTGGTCAGGTGATCCGGCGATATCGTCAGATGCTGGCGATTCTGTTTTTGACCACGCCCCTGGTTGCATCGACCTTTCATGTCATTTCACCAGTGGGGCTGATTATCAACCTGCTGCTGATTCCCTACGCCGGAGTTGTTCTGGGACTTGGATTTCTGACTCTGATTGTCGGTGCGCTGCTTCCGTTGCTTGTTGCGTGGCCGGCAACCTTGTTTTCCGCGGCCGTGTCACTGATGCTGGATGTCGTTGAATTCTCATCGCAGGTGAAATGGGGACACATTTTTATTGCCGACCTCCCGGACTGGTTTCTGCCGAGCTTCTACACTCTGGTCCTGGGGTTCGTTGTGTTTCGGACAGCCAGGCTTCGCCGAAGTTTTCTGGTTACGATCGGTGTACTCACAGGCATCGCTGTTGGCAGTGCCGTCATTCCGCCATCCGAAGCCGAGGTGCGCGTGACGGTGCTGGATGTCGGGCATGGAAATGCAACGGTGATTGAAACCGGCGATGGGCGAGTCTTCGTGGTCGATGCGGGAGCAATGAATCGTGGCGAACGGACGGCCGATGTGATCAGTCGTTTCCTCTGGCACCGAGGCTATTCGCGCATTGAAGGCCTGTTGGTCTCTCACGCAGATCTTGATCACTACAACGCTGTCGGCGGACTGCTGAACCGAATGCCCGTCGGAAGGTTTCTGGTGTCAGCCGCGTTTTTGTCATCGCCGGAAGAACCGGTCCAGGCAACGGCCAAACTGGCGGCGACCCGGAGCGTTGTCGTTCAGGAAGTTGCCGACCTTGAGCTCCTGCAGACTCCCCGAATCCGGATCCATGTTTTTGCTCCGGACGGAAAGTCTCTAGACAACAATGCTGACGACAATCAAACATCGCTGGTTGTGGTTGTCGAAGCCGGCCGCCGACGAATTGTGATTCCCGGTGACAGCGATGGCAACGGTGCTCGCAGCATCTTTTCGCGAATCGGTCCGTGTGATGTATTACTGAGCCCTCATCACGGGGCCGTTGGCTCGAATAACGCAGCGGTCAATCAATGGCTGGCCCCTGATTTTGTCATCGTCAGCTGTCGTGATTCGGCAAACAGAAAGCATCTCAGCCGTGTCTATCCGGACGCTCAACAGATTCTGTATACCTTCGAGGAAGGTGCCGTAACCATTCAGGTCAAAGACGATGGAACGCTCCTTCTCACTGGTCACCGAGTTTGAGCCACCATTGCCGCAGCTTAGTTGCCGCAGCACAGCAATTGCATCGACCGTCTGATCGGCATCGCTCGGACAGTTCCGTTTGTGAATCAGCCGTCAGCGAACGACCCGACCTGACGCACTGCCCCTGGCCAGAGCATCAATTTCACTTCGACTGCTGAAGTTGAAATCGCCCAGAACGGAGTGAGCCAGACACGAGGCCGCCGTCGCGTAATTCAGCACCTGTTGCGGAGTCGAATAGTCCGGATGATGATGCGCGAACAGCAGCCCTGCCGCAAATGCGTCACCGCCACCAACACGATCCACGATATTCCGAATTTCGTACGGCTGATATCGCCCGTTCTGCTCCGGAGAAAAAGTGGCGGAATGCGATTCCACATCGTACAGCATGGCTCCCCAGTTGTTGTGACTGGCAGAAATGCTTTCTCGCAGAGTCGTAGCGATCAGACGAAGGTTCGGGAATTGTTGGGCCACCTTCTTAGCTACGTCCGGATAGGCATCGACTTCGACGTTTCCGGAATCGACATCGGTGTGACCGGCGTGAATTCCCAGTACGTCGCCGCAATCGGCTTCGTTGGCAATCAGAAGATCGACACAGGGCAGAATTCGCGTCATCGTTTCAGCCGCCAGGGCCCTGCGATCGGTGCCTGGCTTCCAATCCCACAGCTTCGCTCGAAAGTTCAGATCGCATGAAACCTGAAGTCCCAGCGACTTCGCACACCGGGCGGCAGCAATGGTTGCGTCCGCCGCCATCGCTGACAGAGCCGGAGTAATCCCGGAAATGTGCAGCACCCCCGCACCATCCAGCAGCTTTTCCCAGTCGTACTGTTCAGGCGGCGTGATACTGATGGACGACCCCGCACGATCGTAGGTCACTCGACTGGGCCGCTGGTTTGCACCGGCTTCAACAAAATAGATTCCCATACGCCCGACGTTCGTTTGAATCACGCCGGAGACATCAACATTGTGACTGCGAAGCGTCGACAGGCAGGCGTCCGCCAGCGGGTTTTCCGGAAGCGATGTGATATAGGAAACATCCGCACCCATCATGGCCAGTGACACGGCAACATTCGCTTCGGCACCAGCAAACGTGACGTCCAGAGTTCCAGGAAGCGTCTGCCCCAGTCTGAGAAAACCGGGAGGAGCCATTCGCATCATGATTTCGCCGAAAGTGACGAACCTGTTCATACAAATCAATTCCTGTCTCAAGTGTGTAGATCGCGTTACCGCAAGGGTGCCGACCCAATCGTGGAGATCAGCGAGCCCGATGTCCTTCAGCCACGGTGGTCTGTTGAAAAGCAAAGAAACCGCACCATGCTTTTTTCCTGTCTGTGGAACTGCCCCCGCGCCTGAGTTTTGGTGGTTTGTTCTCTGACCTCGGGACACTGTCGTTTGATTGGCGTCAGCCCTTTCATCACGAAGACCACAGCCGATACAGCCGGTGTTCTCCTCCGATTCCAAGGCACAGACGATCCAAGCACGCAGCGGTCTGCCGCCATTCAATCGACAAGCTGCCTGATTCGATGGGATTCAGGTTGCCGAAACCGGAAGTCTAGCGAACCAGTCGCCGACACCAAGTTGATCGGCCTCCGGATTCCGGCAACATGGCGAGGCGTGCCTCACTGGAAAGTGCCCCGCTGTCTTCTGGAGTGCGGGGACTTGTCACCGCTTTGGTTTTGATTCAACACGTCGGTTTCTGCGGACGACAGGCAAAACCTGACTGGCCACAGAATTGGTAAGAATTCTGAACCGCGCGGAATTCTTACAAATTCTGTGGCAGACTCGGGTCGGAATTCACGAATTCAGCGGCAGACCTGAGGATCTTCGCTCCTGCCGTACGCCGGACTCATCGAAGAAGATGAAAAGATGTCTCCTGAGTTGTCGCGGTTGCTTCCGGAAAAGAACGGGCGCGATTCGGAGATCAACTGTCGGCAAAATCCAAAGCGGCGACACGTCACAGTATTCCAAAGGGGGCGCTGTCTCGCGAAGAGCAGCGGTCTGGTTATCGGAATCCGGAACTCGGCAGATCCATGACTGATACCAATGCGCCCATGGAGCTGGTGGCTTTCGTCCTGAGTATTCACACCGCAATCTGGTTCGGATTGTCAACCGCCGATTTTGGGCACGAGCTTTGACGTGAAAGTTTGTTGTGTGAAGGATGAAAACAAGACAAAAACAACCTCTTTTGTGGGGTGGCAACTCCCATCTACGGTTTGAAATGTGTGAAAAACGCTGAGATTTGCAGTTGCAGAAGACAGAGAAGGTTTGACGTCTGAAATCCGGATGAGTAATCTTAATGCAGGAAAACGCCCCGCAACGTAAGCGACCTTCATTGATGAAGGTCATCTCAGCGTTGAGCGTTTTCAAAGCCACCCTCCCTTGCCTCCCGCCTGCGCCCGCCAACAGATCTGCTCAGTTCCATGAAATCTTTCGTGCCACTGCTCTGTGTGTTGCTCCATGCTCCTTTCGTTTCCGCCGAGGATGCAAAGCCGATTTGCCTTTCCAACGGAGATCCGGCGCCTGTCTTTGAGGCCACTGACGACCAAGGCAACCGCTGGAATCTGAAAGACCACCTGGGCAAACGAATGGTCGTGGTCTATTTCTATCCGGCTGACATGACCAGCCTGTGTACGACTCAGGCCTGCAGTTTTCGTGACACGCTGGAAGAACTGGCTGATGCCGGCGTGATGGTCGTGGGAGTGAGCGGCGATTCTGCTCGCAATCACCAGTTGTTCAAGAAGTCTCACTCCCTGAATTTTCCGTTATTGGCAGATGAAGATGGAAAAGTGGCTCGAATGTTTGGTGTGCCGGTGCGCAAAGGCGGTGAAATCACTCGAGTCATCCAGGGCAAACAGGAAAAACTGATCAGAGGCGTGACGGCCCAGCGGTGGACGTTTGTCATTGGCCTGGACGGCCGAATCATTCACCGCGACACAGATGTCAACGCGGCAGACAACGGAAAAACAGTTTTGAAATTTGTTAGACAGATGACCGTGGCGGCCCAATAATCCCGTCGTTGTCTGGAAGACCATCATACATTCTCGGATCCGCTTCGGAATTCAGCATGTTCCGCGCGACCAATTGATGGTGAGTCGGGTTTTGAGTTTGTTGAAAGTACCCTCACTTTCGTAATCCCAAGGAGTATCGGACGATGCGTATTTTGACTGGTGTTGTTGTTTGTGTGGCGATGTCCGCCGTTTCTGTGAATGCAGCTGACATTAAGTCAGGGCTACAGATTGGCGAATATCCCGGTGCATACTATGTGGCGGATGTCACCGGCCCTTCTGCTGGTGAAAAGCTGTGCTATCGCTGCAAGTATGGTGCTCGACCAGTGGTGAACATTTTTGCTCGAAGTATGGACGCGAATGTCACCAAACTGGTAAAGGAAATCGATCAGGTCGTTGGCAAGCATCAGGACACAAAGATGGCAGCCTTTGTTGTCATCCTGTCAGACGACCCGGATGCTCAGCAGGA
>JAGQPY010000116.1 GCA_020426485.1 Planctomycetaceae bacterium | reverse complement strand
GGAACCCACCAATCAGGACCCGGCAAGTTTTTTCAACGAAGATGGAACTACCAAGGTTGTTGAAATTGTCGAATCAAAGATTCCGCAAAAGTATCATCAACCGGGTTCCAGTGGTCTCCAGATCACGGTGACAGAGGGTGCACAGGAACTTCCGATCGATCTCGATTGATTTTGACGGCTTTCGGATGGCCAGTGACTGTGTCTCAACAACACAGAAATGGAAATGACAACAGGCGACTGGCACTTGGGTGTCAGTCGCCTGTTTTGCTATCAGTCTCGCTCTTTCCACAGCCGCTTCCTTCTGCCGTTGCGGTGTGTCATCGACGCATTGTCAGAATTGGTATGGCTGGCTGCCGTCCTGACGCAGCAGGTATCGACGGCCCGTCGGCAAGTCCGTGAATTCGCTGATCTCACCGTCTGGCCAGCGAACCTCGACGCGATCAAGTCGCTCGGCCCGTTTCGCACCCACCGTGACACATCGTTGATTGGATGTCATGTAGCCGTCTCCAGCCGTGATCTGGTGGACCTGAGTGCGTCCGTTCACGGTTGTTCGAATCGTGGCTCCAACTGCGTCGCGGTCACAGGTGATTCCTCGCAGGAAAATCTGAACGGACTGTCCGTGTTCGGCGGCATCCGTTGAGTTTGTCAGGAGTGCGACGGGACGGTAGAGATGCAGGACAAGAATGTCGTCCAGCAGATCCTGGTTCCAGTCCAGACGGCAGACCGAACGACCCAGATACTGACCTTCAAAGTAGGGACCGACTTCTGACGCCGCGACAAGATCAAAACGGCCTGCGCCATCGTTGACATACAGCTGTGGCGGCATCTCATCCGGGGCTCCGGTGGCAAATGTTCGATCGACGTGACCATTTGTTACAAACAGGTCCGGAGAACCATCTGCGTTGGCATCAATAAACTGTGTTCCAAACCCCAGTGTTTCAATACTGCTGTCGTACAGGCGTGCTGTTCGAGTCTGATCGACGAACGTCAGAGGTTGAGACTGATGATAAAACGTATTCGCGTCCTGATAGAAGTTTGTGATGAACAGGTCGCACAGGCCGTTTGCATCCGTGTCCGCCCATGCGGCTCCCATCGTTGCCTGACTTCTGCCGGTTCCGTCGACAGCCAGCCCGAATGCGATGGCCTGATCTGAGTAACTGACGTTTCCGGAAACGCCCTGATTCACCAGAAAGAAATTTGGCGTCGTGTCGTTACCAATGAACAGCTCAATTTCTCCCTGCTGGTCAAAATCAGCTGCCAGAACAGCCAGCCCCTTTCCATCGGGCAGAATAATACCCGATTCCTGTGTGCGTTCGGCGAACTGCCCGTCGCCCAGATTCAGGTAGACTCGGTCCTGTTCTGCCGGAAAAAGCGTTGGAGCACATGTCAGCGGTTCTCCGTTATTCTTGCACCGCCGATTCAGAACGCTTTCGCGCTGCAGGTAGTTCACCACATACAGGTCCGGCAAAGAATCCTGATTCAGATCCACAATTGCGGAACTCAGTGACCATTCGTCACCGGCAGTTTCGGTGGAAGCTGTGATCTCGTTGAACGTTCCGTCACCGTTGTTGTGATAGAATCGGTTCTCGTACAGATTGCATACGTACAGATCAGGGAATCCGTCGTTATCGAAGTCACCCGCCGTGGCTCCCTGGCTGAACGCCGGATCACCGAGACCGCTGGCCGACGTCACATCCCGAAACACTCCCGTCTGGTTCAGAAAAAGTCTGTCCGTTGGGCCATCCGAACGTTCACCTTCCCACAGCCCGGCACCCTGAGTCAGATAGACGTCCGTCCATCCGTCCTGATCGATGTCCACGGCGACTGTCCCGCCTCCGGTCGTCTCAAAAATATGCTCCATGCCGCGAGTCGACAGTGAACCGTTGAAGTAGGTGAAGTCCAGTCCGGACATCGCCGCGCGGTCTTCAAACCGAATGGCTGTCGCATCGCCGGCTGGATCATCGGCGGCGAGTTCCAGGCTGCCGGATGCGGGCGGAGACCGAAGCTTTCGATAGTCTTCGGAGTACGACGCCAGCAGGCGTCGATCTTCTGAAGAGATCATTACCGCCAGAGAATCTCGTCCCTGAGCGTTCAACAGCGTTGCGTTTCGACGAAGCGCGTCTGTTCCCCAGGACGGATCTCCATCGTTCATGCGCGTTGCGAACTGAGCAACGGCGGCCGCTTCCCAAAAGCGGCCCGTGTTTCTGAATCCGGATTCCATGCGCCTGATGTGGTCCATCGTCGGGTTGTCGTAGAATTCGGGCACGATGAGTTCGATCTCGGCAAGAATACGAGCACGCTGTCCGAAAAACTGTGACAGTTCAGCCTGTCCGTCACGGCTGAGAAACTGCGACATCAGATAATTCACTTCCACGTGATCGGGAGCGATCTCAAGCGCGCGGCGCAGACAGCCGATGGCGGCGGGCAGACTGGATTGCTGTTCCGCATACAGCGCGCGGTTGAGCCAGATACCAGGGTGACGTGCCTCTCTGACGGCATCCGCTTGATCCAGTTTCAGAAACTCTTCGCAGCGGCCGGCATTGACGAGAATTCGGCCAAGATCCACATGCGGCTGCACCAGCGAGGGATCCTGCTGCAGAATTGACGTGTAAAGAGACTCGGCCGTGTCAGCGTCATTGGACAGGAAGGCACGTCTGGCCTGCGGCATGAGAATTCGACAGTCGTCCGGACAGTTTTCACGACAGCGCTGGATCTCGTCGTCGCCCCTGATGAATCGCTTTTCCGATGAACCCAGCACGTGCAGTTCCGTTGAACCAAAGATTCCCTGTCGAACTCGCTGCAGGACCGGATTCAGCGATTCGAAAGTCCGTCCCTGAATCTGCATCAGATATGCATACTCTCGGTTAACACCGGGATGCTCCGGCCAGTGCTGAATGACGTACTCGAAGCATTGTTCAGCCTGACCAAGATGCCCAAGCTTCAACCATCGTTTACCTACGGCATAAGCGGCCAGAAGACTTTCGTAGCTGCCCGTTCCATCAGTGGCCAGCGGCGTCAGAAGCTCAGCTTCCCGTTCCGCCTGATACAGTTTCTCCGCCGACAGGCCGGCAATCAGGCGGGCAGCATCGCGGGAGGCGTCCTGTTCAAGGATACGGCTTGTCAGTTGTCCGGCTGTTGAATAGTCACCTTCATTGAAGGCATGAATGGCGTCTGCCAGTAGTTGCTCGGGAGCAGAGCGAGCCATGGGTATCAGCAGCACGGCCAAAGCGGCTGCGATCACCGCAACGGAGGCGATGCACCGAAGCAAAGTTTCACGCTGGTCGCGGCTTGATGGCGAAGATCCGCCCATCGAGGTTCTCCGTCGAGTTCAGGCAGGTTTGTTCACAGGTCACTACGCGAAACTTGTCCGGCAAACGCTCAGCTACTCTCAGTCGCGCCGATGGTGTCAGGCGCCGGGCGAGAAACGTGGTTGGTGGCGGGACGCTCTGTGGCAATTCCCCACAGCAGAAAAAAGATTCCCAGGCCGCCCGAAATCAGACTCACCGGATACAGGATTTCTGTGGCGGTCACGTTGTTCGGAAACGGCACCAGCAGAGAATGGGCGAAAGCCTGTTCCGCACAGATCAGAAACAGTACACCTGTGATCATACGCATGTTGAAAACGCCGATTAGTTTTCGAATGATCGGGACAAAAACCCGCTGGCCGCCAACACGGAGGACACGTTTCTGGCACCACGTTCAGCAGCAGGCATCGGTTACCGGCACATCAGTGCAAACCAGGCGGATTGATGCCTGACGTCTCTTCTTACGCCAACCTCACACGCTGATCAAATTCTTTCGTGCATCATTCCACTCGAATGATGCGGTTGCCGTTCAAAACCTGGCCGTTGGGATTTATGGCTCGAATCCTGATGTTGTACGTACCGGGAGACAGCTTGTCGGGCAGACTGGCCTTCCAAAGATGCGGGGACAGCATGGGTTTGGTCAAAGGGCGCCACGGCAGGTCGGGTTTCAGAGCCTGTTCTTCCTGCCAGAGTTTCAGAAACAGAGGGTCCGGTTCGACGGTCTTGTCCATGGGGTGCCAGGTTGTGGTTTCGTCGAACGACATTTCAACGGTTGCTCCGGGCATCGCATTGAAGACATTAGCGTAGATCGTGGTCGAGCCGGGATCACCGGCGGCAGCCACTTCCGGAGCGGTGACCTGAATCTGAAAGTCCGGGCTCCGGCGAGCAGCACGGTATTCCAGCAGATATTTCCGGCCGTCAAAGTGCATGACGGTGTGGCCATTCGGCGTTCCGTCTGCACACAGTGTATGTGGAATATCGTTTTCGTCCGGACGTCCTGACCACCAGGAACCACAGACGGTGACGTTAATGATATGGTGATGAGGCTGTGGTTTCTTCCAGCCTTCGTCGGCTCCGATCATCACATGTTCGTGGTGATGCGTGTGTCCGGACAGCGAGATGCAGTGCTCGCGCGATTCCAGCAGGCGGAACAGTCGTTCACGTTTGGGTTCGATCCATGGCGTTGAACGGACCAGCGGAATATGCATCATGGCCACGACCAGCTGATCCTGCGGGACATGCTTCAGGTCATTTTCGATGAAGTCCAGCTGAGCGTCGCTCAGGCCGGACCGGTAGAACTTCTTTTCACCATCCGTCATCCAGTGCACGTCATCCACACAGATGAAGTGCACATTGCCGTAGTTGAAGGAATAGTAGGCCGGTCCGTAAACACGTTCGTACGTTTCGTCGCTCAGTTCATCCACATCGACGGCGTAGTTGATGTCGTGGTTTCCGATGACGTTGTACCACGGCACACCAATGCGGCCGAGCGTTCGGTTGAAGCTGTCAAACAGACTGAGATCGTCAAACAGAATGTCGCCCAGAGTCACTCCGAAGGCGGCGTTGGTCCCAATCAGATCTTCCACCACATCATGAGCGATATAATCGATTTCCTTCTGATCACGCGGTTGAGGATCACCGAAGAAGATGACGTCAAACGCCGGTGATTCTGCCTGTCGGTATAACGGAAAGTCGATCGATTTCGGCAACGGTCCGGTGGGATCAACGCCGGGAAACTTCAGCTCTTTCGGAGACCCGTCTGGTTTGTGGATGTAATAGAACCGCGACAGATGATCCCTGTCCATCCGAGTCCGATAGCCGGTCGGCTTGATCACAAAGATAATCGTGTCGTTGCCGACCGACAGCGAATATCGGCCGTTGCTGTCGGTCTTCACAACCTGGCGACCGTTGGAAACGGGGACATCGGGCAGAATCTGTTCGCCGATGTCAAATGTTCCGTTCTGGTTATCGTCCAGAAACACCGTACCGGTTGCCATGGTGGCTTCCTGAGCCATCAAAACCGAACTGGATAACAGAAGCACAGAAAACAGCCACGCCAGGCAGCGAAACATGTTGAGTAATCCCGGACAAAAACAGACAATGGAGGTACGTGGGTCGAACAGATTTTCGGCACATACGCACCTCCGGGAGTTCACGGCCGACGAATCCCGACGTTGTCGTTATATCGAATTTCCTGCTCGGTTCATCCCTCTTCTGATCAAACACATCAAAAGTTCAGAACAACCCACCTCACCGCTGCCTTCGTCGGTTCCGCCGGATTTTGCTGCCGCTGGCAGCCTGTCGGGCTGATCCGTCCGCTCAATCCCGCCGCTTTGAGTACTTCTGCAGTTTCATGAAGATGCCACGAATTCATTCGCTGTTGCGTTCGATCGTTGCTTTCGCACTCACCCCGGCTGCGCTGTCTCTCACAGTGCTGTGTTCTATTCAGGGAAGTGCGTCAGCCGATGATCCGGGGCCGGTCGACTTTGAACGGGATATCGCTCCGATTTTTTCCGCCCACTGCGTGCGGTGTCACTCGTCAGAGAATGCCAAAGGCAATCTGTCTCTCACGTCGTTCCGGGATCTGCAGAAGCAGGACTACGTCATTCCCGGAGATCCCGATTCCAGTTATCTGATCGATCTGGTGACCAGCTCCGGCGGTGATGCTCCGGAGATGCCTTCCACCGGAGAACCTTTGTCACCAACTCAGGTAAATCTTCTGCGGCGCTGGATCGCATCGGGGGCGGACTGGCCAGTGGGTTTCGTGATTGAGGATCACAGTCGAGCTGATGGTTCGTGGTGGTCACTGCAGGCCTTGTCAGATGTGAAAGTTCCTGAAGGTGTTCATCCGATTGATTATCTCCTGCAAAGTGTTCGAGACGCACATCAGCTGCCTGAAGCTCCAGCGGCGGATCGCCTCACGCTGATTCGCAGGCTGACATTTGACCTGACAGGTCTGCCGCCGACTCCGGAAGAAATCGATTGCTTTGCAGAGGATGCTTCGCCGGATGCGTATTCACAGCTGGTCGACCGACTTCTGGCGTCTCCTCACTTTGGCGAACGCTGGGCACGCCACTGGCTGGACATTGCTCACTACGCCGATACGCATGGCTTTGAACGGGATCAGCGGCGAGACCATGCGTGGCCTTATCGGGACTACGTGATTCGAGCCTTCAACAGTGACAAGCCGTACGATCAGTTTCTGAAAGAACAGATTGCCGGTGACATTATCGCTCCGGAAGATGCCGATACCGTTGTGGCAACTGGCTTTCTGGCCGCCGGGCCGTGGGACTTTGTCGGTCAGGTCGAAACCAAAAGTCCGGAGCTTCGTCGTGCCGCCCGAGCACTGGATCTGGATGACATGGTGACACAGGTGATGGCGGCGACCATCGGGATGACGGTCAATTGTGCTCGCTGTCACGACCATAAACTGGACCCGATTAGTCAGCAGGACTACTACCGTTTGACGGCCGTGTTTTCCGGACTCAGGCGAGGCGATCGTGATGTCAGTCAACAGCAGCGGCAGCATTACGATTCACACAAGAAGGCGCTGCAGGACAGGATCGAAGCGGCTCGTCTGGAAAAGGGACGACTGCAGCAGAATCGCATCAGCCTTGCCGACATTGTCGGCGGTGGAAATGGTTACGGCACCGGGACGAAAGGCCATGGCCTGGACCCCAGAACGGGCGTCGTGCAGGAGCGTTCGTTTGGCGACCTGGGCAATGTGGTTCCCGGTCATTTCGCCGCGACAAAGTCTGCATGGATTGACGGCGTGTTTGTCCCGGCGGAAGGTGAAACCATCATCAGCTCAACGGGACTGAAAGCGACGGATCTACCTGCCAACAGCGGCAAAGCATGGGACATGATTCGTCATGGTCCGGTGGCCAGTCAGTTCTCCACGGTGCTGGGTGCCATCGACTACAACACACCGGACCACGCACTTCTGGGGCTGCACGCCAACGCCGGCATCACGTTTGATCTGCATGCTCTGCGATCGAAGAACGCTGCTGAAAATCACTCCGCCGTCAAAGCGTTTTGCCTGACTGCAGTGGCAGGTTACGGCGGAAAGACCGAACAGCCATCGGCCGAGTTTCGAGTTCTCGTCGATGGCGTGCTGCAGGCATCGGGTCGTCTGGGTCGCCATGATGCTGTCGAACTGAAGGTAGACCTTTCCCCCAATGCTCGATTTCTGACCTTCATCGCCACCGATGGTGGCAACGGTTACAGCCACGACCAGATCTGTTTTGGTGATCCGTATCTCATTCCCGTACACGATGTTGATCCCGCGCAGGAGGCTGTTGTGCAGCAGCGTTCGCGGGAACTGGACCGGCAGATCGATTCACTGGAACAGGAATTACGGGCTCTTGGCGCACCGCCGACGTTTTATGGCGTGATGGCTGAACAGCCACCGGCGACTCACGTGCTGCTGCGGGGTGACCCGGAACAACCAGCGGAAGAGGTTTCACCGGGGACGCTCGGCTGGGAAACCAACGTGGTGGTATTCGGCGATTCCACGATGTCGGACGCAGATCGAAGAACAGCTCTGGCGGAGTGGATTCTGAACGAGGCGCGACCGTTGACGGCACGAGTGATTGTGAATCGGCTGTGGCACTGGCACTTCGGGCAGGGCATCGTGACGACTCCCAGCGACTTCGGACGGGGCGGTCAACAGCCGACTCATCCCAAGCTTCTGGACTGGCTGGCTGCGGAGCTGATCCGCAGCGGGTGGAGCCTGAAGCACATTCATCGACTGATTATGACTTCTCAGGCATACCAGATGGTCAGCCATCTTCCTTCCGCATCGGAGACAGCGTTCGTACACGCGCAGAACACCGACAGCGACAATCGTTTTCTCTGGCGGATGAATGCGCGACGTCTGGAAGCGGAGGCTGTGCGGGATGCAGTGCTGGCGGTGACAGGTCGACTGAATCCGGCGATGTACGGACCCGGTTACCGTGACTTTGACTACGAAGAAGCCTACGCGCCGATTTATCGGTATCGAACCGCAGACAGTCCCGATGTCTGGCGACGAAGCATCTATCGTTTCACGGTGCGAACAACGCCACAGCAGTTTCTGACCACACTGGATTGTCCCGACCCGGCCAATCTGACGCCCGTACGCAACGTCACCACGACGCCGCTGCAGTCGCTGGCCATGTTCAACAATGATTTCATTTTGAAACAGGCGGGTTACTTTGCGGAACGCCTTGCCCGGGAAGAATCGTCTGAAGCAAAACAGGTTGACCGAGCGTTTCGGCTGGCTTTCGGGCGCTTTCCAACCTCGGTGGAAGCCTCCGCGTCGGCCCGACTGGTTGCGGAGCGGGGGTTGACGCACCTGTGTCGAGTGCTCTTCAATGCCAGTGAATTCGTGTACATCGACTGACGCGATCGGTCGGTCATGTTCATCAGCCTGGCACAAACATCGGCCGTGAGTCATCGGAGACTGCCATGAAAACAACTTCTGCCATCAATCGTCGAGCGATGCTGCAGTCTGCGGGCGGAGGTTTCGGCTGGATGGCGGCCAGTGCGATGATGCAGGCCGATGACCGTGCGGCGGGGTCTTCAGCGACGGCTTCGATGCCAACGAACTCGTCGTCTGACATCAGCCGCGGAGGCCACCATCCGGCGAAAGCGAAGAGCGTCATTCAGATTTTCTGTCCCGGTGGCATGAGCCAGGTGGACACATTCGATTACAAGCCCGAACTGTACAAGCGAGCGGGAAAGCCGTTTGATCCGGATGGGAAGCTGCAGTTTTTTGCGTCCAAACCGGGCAACTGCCAGCCGGGATTCTGGAGATTTCGGCAGCACGGAACATCTGGTTTGTGGATGTCCAGTCTGTTTCCGCGACTGGCTGAACACGTCGACGACATCGCCTTCATCTATTCCATGCACAGCAAAACGGCACTGCATGGGCCCGGTTGTTTTATGATGAACACCGGTTTTACTCTGCCGGGTTTTCCCAGCATGGGTTCGTGGGTCACGTACGGTCTGGGAAGCGAATCCGAAAATCTGCCGGCCTTCGTCGTTCTGCCGGATCCGCGAGGTCTGCCGCCGGGCGGCATCATCAACTGGAGTTCCGGTTTTCTGCCCGCTCGCTATCAGGCGACGACCTTTGACGTTCGACCTGATCGTGATCCCATCCACGACCTGTTTCCGCCCATGGATTTTCGTCAGACGGATCGAAACGCGGATCGGGCGGATGTCGAACTGCTGCAGCTGTTGAACCGTCAGCATTTTCAGGAACGTTGCGGCAACACCGATCTGGAAGCTCGAATAGCGGCCTACGAAATGGCGGCTCGCCTGCAGCTCAGCGCGCCGGAGGCAACACAATTGAGTGACGAGTCGCCCGCAACATTGCAGCAATACGGTCTGGAAGACAAAGACACGGAACCATTCGGCCGGCAGTGCCTGCTGGCTCGTCGGCTGGTGGAACGCGGTGTCCGCTTCGTGCAGATCTACTGTGGTGCGGAAAACACCACGGCAAAGGAGATTCGACCGAACTGGGATTCTCACGAAGACGTCGTTCGTGATCACGGCTACTGGGGGCGAGTTCTTGATACCGGAGCGGCTGCTCTGCTGGCGGATCTGAAACAGCGGGGTCTGCTGGAAGAAACTCTGGTGATCTGCACGACCGAGTTTGGTCGTCAGCCGGCTGCTCAGGGGAATCGCAGTGCAGGGCGGGATCATAATGCCGATGCCTTTACGGCATGGATGGCCGGGGGAGGCATTCGCGGCGGTGCCGGCTACGGAGCGACCGATGAACTGGGCCACCGCGCTGTGGATCGTCCGGCATACTGTTACGATCTGCACGCCACAGCGCTGCATCTGCTGGGAATCAATCACACTCGCCTGACTTATTATCACAACGGCATCGAACGTCGGCTGACTGACGTTCATGGGCACGTGCTGGAGGAACTGCTGGTATGACGGAACGTCATCTGCTGAAAGAACCCGGGCCGCAGGAAATCGCATTCCTCCACGGAACGGCTCCACAACGATGTAACGGCAACACCAGGTTCACGGCGCCGCGACGTTCTGCCTGGCCATGGCTGTCGAAAACTCTGGTGGTGATCGCTGTCGTGGGAAACGTGGCCGCCACCGGTCAGTCAGGTGAAGTGGATTTCCAAAAGGACATCCTGCCCATCTTTCAGCAGCATTGCCTGGACTGTCATGGATCAGAAACGGCCGAAGCGGATCTGAGGCTGACCACGGAACTGCTGGCACTGAAGGGCGGTGATTCCGGAGAACCGCTGATTCGCCCCGGTCATGGTTCGGAGAGTTACCTGATCCAGCGACTGACCACCACAGATGCCGCTCAACGAATGCCGCCGGAATCTGAGCCGCTGACGGAGCAGCAGGTGCACGTGCTGAAAACGTGGATTGATGACGCCCAGCGCTGGTTGCCCCTGCAGGAACAACTCGGACAGCAGAAGATCGAACACTGGTCTTTTCTTCCGCCGATGCGTCCGGAGGTTCCTTCTTCGCAGTACGCCGGTTCGATTGATGCGTTTCTGGCCCAGCGACTGACAACGGACGGTCTGACGTTCAGTAAACCTGCGTCTCGTCGAAAACTGATTCGTCGTCTGTATCTGGTGATGCACGGACTGCCTCCGCAGCCGGAACAGGTGACGGATTTTGAAAACGATGCCTCGCCTGATGCGTGGGAACGACTTGTGGATCGTGTTCTGCAGGATCCGGCCTACGGCGAACGCTGGGCCACTTACTGGCTGGACCTTGTTCGTTTCGGGGAAACTCACGGCTTCGAAACCAATCGCGAACGACCTCACGCATGGCGTTACCGCGACTGGGTGATTGACGCCCTGAATCAGGACAAACCTTATGATCAATTCGTAATGGAACAGATTGCGGGCGATGCATTGGGTGCGGATCTCGGCACCGGTTTCCTGGTGGCCGGGCCATACGATCTGGTCAAGGGGCAGGACCCCATGCTGCGACTGATGCAGAGGCAGGACGAACTGGCCGACATCATCAACACCACCGGCACCACCTTTCTGGGACTGACTCTGGGATGTGCCCGCTGCCACAATCATAAGTTCGATCCGATTTCGCAAACCGACTACTACGGTCTGCAGGCGGTCTTTGCGGGAGTCAATCATTCTGATCGAACTCTGCCGCTTCCGGCCGATCGACAGCAGGAAGTCGACCGACTTGATGCACGCATCGTCGACCTGAAGCAGCAGCTTGAGCCATTCATTCGTCATGAAAAACACGCAGCACTATTGCTGGATGACAGTCTCGGCCACGGAAGAGATTCTGATCGCATGCGTTTTCTGCAGACTCCGGCAGGGCAGGGAAAGAACCCGGACGGAACGGGTCGAGGCTTCGCGAAAGATGCGGGCTCGGATCTGTATTCGCCCAATGTCAGCGGGGGAAGTTATACATGGTGGAAGAACCAGCCTCAGACGGACGTCGTTGCTTACCGGCCACTGGCTGCCGGTAAGCATCGAATTCACCTGTCGTGGGGTTGCGGCTGGTCGAGTCACACCGCGGATGCTCACTATCAGCTGGATCACGACGGCAACCTGGCCACGCTTGACGACCGAACGACTCTGGCCGTCGTGGATCAGCAGAGATTTGCCGACGGCAGTGGCGATGTTCCCGGCAAAGCTCTGTGGAGCGGCTTTCACAGCGCGGGGGTGCATGATCTGACTACCGACGACGTGATCGTTCTGCGCTGCGGGAACACGGGAACCGCAATCACGGCCGATGTGATTCTGCTGGAACCCGTCTCGAAAGACGCTTCGCCGGAAGATGATCACCCACCGACACTGCGGGCGGCTGTTGCCGCAACCGGGAACGTCGAACGATTCCCCGCTCTGGAAGCCGGTTATGTGCGTTTTGAAATTCTGGAGTCGAACAATGGTCAGCCGTGTCTGGACGAACTGGAAGTGTTCTCCGGCGATCGCAACGTCGCGCTGGCGTCGACGGGAACCGTGGCTTCGTCTTCCGGTGACTTTGTGCATCCGCTGCACAAACTGGCTCATATCAACGACGGACAGCACGGCAATGCTCACAGCTGGATCTGCAGCGACATCACTGGCTGGGTTCAACTGCAGTTTCCTCAATCGGTGGCGATCGATCGGATTCAGTGGGCTCGTGACCGCGAAGGAAAGTACTCCGACCGACTGGCCGTGCAATACCGAATTCTGGCGTCCAAAGACGGCGAACACTGGCACACAATCGCCGATTCTTCCGATCGCCTTCCCGCCGGATCGCAGTCATC
This sequence comes from Planctomycetaceae bacterium, assembly GCA_020426485.1. Classification (GTDB taxonomy): domain Bacteria; phylum Planctomycetota; class Planctomycetia; order Planctomycetales; family Planctomycetaceae; genus JAGQPY01. The sequence goes on along the minus strand of JAGQPY010000116.1, from coordinate 1,115 downwards.
TGCGGATGCTGTGCAGTACAGCTTTGCCGGGTTGCCAGCCGACAAGGCTCAGGCCGGACGTCGTCTGCTGGAACAGCTGTCTTCCATGGAACAACTGAGAAACCAGCTGGCACAACCGGTTCAGGCCTACGCCGGAACCTTCAGTCAGCCCGGGCCGACTCATCGTCTGTATCGTGGCGAACCGACGTCTCCCCGAGAAGAAGTGGTTCCATCCGCCATCCGCTCCCTGACCAGTCTGCAGCTTCCGGCGGATGCCGTCGAACAGCAGCGTCGTCTGGAAATCGCTCGCTGGATTGCAAGCGATGACAATCCGCTTACCGCGCGAGTCATGGTCAATCGTATCTGGCAGCATCACTTTGGGTCCGGCATTGTTGACACTCCCAGTGACTTTGGACGGAACGGAACCCCACCCAGCCATCCGGAACTGCTGGACTGGCTGGCCTGCGAATTTATGGACAGCGGCTGGTCCATCCGCCACATTCAGAAACTGATCCTGATGTCGGCTGCATGGCAGCAGGACAGCGTTCCTCGGGACGATGGATTGGCGATTGATGCGTCCAGCCGTCTGCTGTGGCGGTTTCCGCCACGCCGTCTGAATGCAGAATCCATTCGAGACTGCATGCTGGCGGTGACCGGACATCTGAATCCCTCGGTCGGTGGTCCCGGCTTCAGTGCGTTTGAAGTGGAGCTGGAAAACGTGCGGCACTACTTTCCAAAAACGTCTTTCGGACCGGACGACTGGCGGCGCATGATTTACATGACGAAGGTCCGTCAGGAACGCGACGCCGTGTTTGGTTCGTTCGACTGTCCCGACTGCAGTCAGGTCGTCCCCAAACGCACGCGTTCCACCACACCTCTGCAGGCTCTGAATCTGTTCAACAGCCGTTTTGTCCTGCAACAGGCGAACCTGTTCGCGGAACGACTGACGGGCGACGACCGAACTCCGGAAGAATCGATCCAGCTGGCCTGGCAACTATGCTACGGCCGAAGTGCATCGACGGAGGAAGTTCGAGCGGCTGCGGATTTCGTCCGGCAGACCAACTGGCCTCAGTTCGCTCGAGCCCTGCTGAATTCAAACGAATTCGTCTTTATCCCCTGACAAGGGCAGTGCCCGA
>JAGQPY010000115.1 GCA_020426485.1 Planctomycetaceae bacterium | reverse complement strand
GGCGTTCATCAGCTGTGCGGCCATAGACAAAGCCCTGCTTCATTCCGCCACCAAACATGACGACGGACGTTCCACCGGTGAAATGTCGATGGAGACCGTAGTGCTTCATTTCCTTCAGGACATCCGTTTTTGCACGCGACTGATCTCGAGCAGCACTTCCCGGCACTCCTTCAATGATCATGTCGCGACTGAATTCGCTGGCGATGACAACCAGAGTTCGATCCAGCAGCCGACGCTGTTCCAGATCCAGAATCAACTGAGCGATGGGACGGTCAATCTCCTGTTTCATTCGCGCCAGCGTAGTGTGTCCGTTTTCGTGAGTATCGAAATGCAGGAACGGCACATATTCGGTGGTGACTTCAATGAATCGAGCACCTGCTTCCACCAGCCGCCTCGCCAGTAAACAGCCGCGTCCAAACCGGCTGGTGTCATAGTGGCTGCGGATGTCTTCCGGTTCCAGATTCAGATCGAAGGCGTCACGTTCTTTTGAATTGAGCAGGCGATGAGCATTGTCCACGGATTTGAGCATGGAATCGATGTGATAGTCGCTGACCTGAGTTCCATGTTGCTGCACTTCGATCAGCTTCTTCAGAGACTCATACCGCCTTCGAAACCGGCCGGCGGTCATACCTTTCGGCGGACGAACCGACTGACCAGCCTCTTCCGGAAACGGAAGATTAAACGGTCCGTATTCAGTCCCGAGAAATCCGGCCGTCGTAAAGGCCTTCAGTTCTTCAGATTCCCCGACACCTTCCAATCGCTGACCGATATTGATGAACGGTGGGATCACTTCGTTGCGAGGACCCAGCAGGCGCGCCATCCACGCTCCCAGATGCGGCGCGGCCACAGTCTGGGGAGGGACATATCCGGTGTGCCAGTGATACTGATGTCGAGAATGAAGGATATTTCCAAGGTCTGGTTGATAGGCTGACCGAATCAGTGTCGCTCGGTCCATGATCTGAGCAACGTTTTCCAGCCCCTCGGAGATCTGCAGACCATCGACGGACGTGGGAATGCCGGGGAAAGTGCTGATAATCTTTTCAATCTCCAGCCCTTCCCGGAACGGTTCGTAGTGCTTGGGGTCGAACGTTTCCGGTGCGGCCATGCCGCCGGCAAGCCAGATCAGGATGCAGGTATCTGCTGTGGCCGTGGGCTTTTCGCCGGACTCTTCCATTGCCAGAACACCTGGCCGCCCGAAGGTCAGTGCCGCTGCTGATGCCGACGCTGTCGCTTTGAGAAACTTTCGCCGTGAATCTCGTTCGTGGATTTTGAAGTCATTCATCCTGCTGTCCGTCGGTCGGAGGAAGGAATTTGATTTGCGGAAAAGATTACCGGCGCGAAGTGACAACACTCGCAGACTGCCGTGAAGTTTATCGAGCGACGGTTTCCGCTGCGACCGATTGTCTCATCAGCTCCAACGGAAATCGACCTGCTGCGCCGGATTTTCAGGCTTTGGTGATCAGGTGAAGACGGCTGTCGAAAGCCCCGTGCGTTGAAGAACGGATTCTGCGATTGAATCCAGTTCCGACTGATGAAGCGGAGTGACAAACGATTCGGCGGGCTGACGAACGACCGTGTAGATCTGCACCAGATCGATCTGACCACCGGCCCGGACAATCTCCGCAAGGCGTTCGCAGTAAGCATCGATTTCCTGCTTAACGGGAGGTTCCCCGTTGACATTCATGAACAGGCTCTGAATGACAACCGGTCCGGTGATCGCCGCATCTCGGATGTTATCCAGGATCTGCTGAAAGGGGATCCTGGTTCGATCCACCAGACGATAGTACTCCTCCGTACCGGCATCCAGCTTGGCCCAGATCTGCCCGTTGCTGCTACGCAGGCACTTCAATCCACGGCGAACGTGCTCACGATGAAACATGGACGCATTGGTGATCAACACCATGCGAATGTCGTCACTGGCGACTTCATTTCTTATTTTCACGCACTGTTCAACGATGTCGTCGAAGTTGCGAAATGTGGTTGGTTCGCCATCCCCGGAAAAAGCGATGTCGTTCACTCGCCGCAGGTGCATCGGCGTTCGCCGAAACTTCTCCACCTGAAACAGCTCTCCTGAAATGGCAGCCAGCAGAACTTCACGGAGTTCCTGATACAGCTGTTGAGTTTCCACGAATCGTGTTTCGGCTTCTGACCTGCGATCCACCTGGCAATAGATACAGTCAAAGTTACAGACCTTATCCGGGTTCAGATTGACGCCAATGGAGACCCCGTGGCTTCGCCGAGAGACGACCGGATAGACAAACCGGTGGCCTGCAAACAGTCGGTTGTGGTCCTGATACAGGCTGCGTTCGGCATTTTCTGCTGATGTTTCACCGGTGGCCACAAGATGAGATTCCTGCTGATGTCTGATTGAATTCCGACGAACGATCTTCCTGTTTACCGCGTCGCTCTGCCATTGTAGCCTGCCGACCTGCGGCACGGACGCGAAGCAGCGCGACCTTACTGCTGCGGTGTCTGCAGCCTCCAGTCAGCCTGCCATTCCCGGGTGAAGTCCATTACGGCTGAGACGTGAATGTGCGGACAGGACGAAAGACGTTCCGCGGCTGTATTCTCGTGCAGCCCCGGCGACTGACCAGTGACATTTCTCCGGTTCTTCTCACTTTCCACGGATGGAAGTGGCTATGACGACATTTCGCACGTTGACATCCATATCGCTGGTTCTTACGTCAGCCGTCATGTTTGGCTGTGGTCAGAGTGAGCAGGCCAATGTCAGCGAATCGCCGGAAGACGCTCAGTTAATGAAGGAATTGTTCGGCGAACTGGAACAGAATTCTGACGGCACTTCCGCTGATCCGCGAAAGTCCGGTTCCGTTGTGCCGGTGGCTCGTGCAACGGGCGGCGGGGCACTGGAACTGAACTTGAACGAAGGGGACCGGTTTCCGCTGGTCAAAATCGTCGAACAGTCGCTGATTCAGAAGCCGGAACAGTTCGCCGCGTCGGCTCAGACGAAGCTTGAACTACACATGGCCATTGAGGTGCAGCAGGTCGCTGCCGACGGCATCCTGATGCGAGTCGAATACTCTCGCGTTATTTACGAACACGATGTCAACGGACATCGGATGGCCTATGATTCGGATACGCATCAGAATGCGATTCCCGAGGACGTCATTCCTTATGCAGGCATGGTGAAGAACGGGTTCGCGTTCTGGCTGTCGCGGGACAATACCATTCGTGAACTGGTTGACTATCCGCAGTTTCTGGAACGATGTGTGGCGGGAATTCCAGTCGAAAAGCGTCAGCGTCTGCTGGCGGATATTTCCGCCCGCTTCGGAGACGATGGTGTCGCCAATTTCGTGGACGATGCCATTGGACTGCTTCCGTTCGACAGCACGGTCGATCCGGAATCAGCCACGCACGTTGGGCCCGGCGACGTCTGGACTCGGGAACGGCGCCTGATGCTTCCGGTTCCGGTCTACATGACATCCACCTGTCGTCTTGTGGCGCTCAACGACAGCACGGCGGAGATCGATATCACAGGCAGAATTGCTCCCGGCGAAACCTACCACGATGTTCGCGGGGATCAATCAGCCAGGGTGCGGATCAAGGGTGGTCAAAGTTACGGAAGCTGTACAGTAGATCGCGCGACGGGACTGCCGCTGAACCTGCGAAGAACTCGCTACCTCCAGATGAGCGTCTCCACTCAGGATGGCGCGACGGTGGAACAGGATAAACGCGTGGTGACGACCATTCGAGCATTTCCAACGGCTCGCGGTCCGGTTGTTCAGCAAAGACCGGGCTCGGTGCCGGTATCGATGTCTGCACCGCTGCAAAACACGGCCAACCGGTCCGGTGTTCAGCCTGCGGGAGCACAGCAGACAGGCTCACCGGCTCCGTCCGGGGCGATTCAGATTCCGACACAAGGCAGTGGTTCAACCACACGTGCTGTCTATCCTGACTGATCAGACTTTCGCGTGAAGTTGGCAGGCGGTTCAAAACTGATCAATGACCACCACGCCCTGACCCGGAAAACGATTCATTTCGGGGAGAATCTGACAGGCTGTTTGCAGAGAAACCGTTTCCCCCAGCAGAAGATGTGGCCGAAGAATGCCACACTCAATTAACCGCAGCATCGGTGGATACTCAAAAGCCTGCATGCCGTGGCTGCCAAGAATTTCCAGCTCGCGTGCGATCACCGCTGACATTGGAACGGCCGGGTCCCGTTCCGTTCCCAAAGTCAGACCAATCTGAATATGACGTCCACGCTTGCGGAGACATGCGATGGAGTTGTAGCACGTCTGTCGACTGCCCAGCGCGTCGATGGAAAGATGCGCTCCACCGGTGGTGAGACGCTGGATTTCACCAGAGACGTCGTTGACCTCTGATGCATTCACCACTGCGATTGCTCCACACGATTTCGCAGTGGCTAATCGATTCTCCTGAATGTCAACCGCGATAACCTGCCCACCCAGTGCACTGGCAATCATAATGGCAGACAGACCGACGCCGCCACAACCATGCACCGCGACATATTCCCCGGCACTCAGACGCCCCTGACAGACAACGCCTCGCCACGACGTTGCGAAACGGCAGCCGAGGCTTGCAGCGGTGACGAAGTCAATTGAGTTCGGCAGATGAACCATGTTCAAGTCGGCGTGGCGGATGAGAACGAATTCCGCGAAGGCTCCCCATTGTGTGAAGCCCGGTTGAGTGTAGTAATCACAGATCTGTTGATTGCCTGATTCGCACTGCACACAGCGGCCACATCCACAGCTGAAGGGAACGGTGACACGGTCGCCGCGGTGGAATTTTGTGACCAGTTCCCCAGTCTGCGACACAATGCCTGCAAGTTCGTGTCCAGGAACATGAGGCAAATGAACATCGCTGTCATGTCCCATCCATCCATGCCAGTCACTGCGGCAGATGCCACAGGCGCGGACTTCAATCAGAACTGCATCCGGCGGTACCTCCGGGACGGGGACATCGCGAATCAAAAGCGGCCCCTGAAATTCGTCGAATACTGCTGCCTTCATGCGGTGTGTTCTGCGCTGTTTGGAGAAAAAACGGTTCGAACGTCACTTTCACGTGTTTTCATCGTCCTTTGTTCTCGGCGAGATCCGCCGAACCTGACATTGCAGAATCGGACGACTTCCGGGAAGTTTCTGCTGATACTGTTGGCGAATGTGAATTCGGGCGAACCTTTTACCCACATGATCTTGTGGCCCCCCGAGGGAGGTTGCCACAAAATATGCGATTTGCTTTACAACCGGAATGGCCTTGACTAACTTGCCGCCCATCACCACCGGACATGGACTGCCGGCGGATATTTATCCAGCATAGACGGAACAACGCTGGGTTGCTGAATGGATTCGGCAGAAACCAGAAGGAAACTTCTGCTGCGTCCGTGGCACCCTGAGACTCGGTGATCATCACATGAGTCGGCTCTTCCGCCTCTGCCGGGCAACACAACTGCTGCAATCGCAGTGTACAACAGGGAGGGAACCCGGATGAGTAGTGCTAAACCGATCGTCGGAATTACCGGAGACTTTCGACCGGAACGATACAACGGACAGGCTCTGAGCTGGTTTAACACGGGCTACTATGACAGCGTCATCGGAGCCGGTGGAATTCCGTTTTTGTTGCCGCCCTACGATAATGACGCCGACCTGAAGCAGGCCATGGAACAACTGGGCGGGCTGGTTCTTGCGGGATCGACTCTGGATCTTGATCCTGTTCGAATGGGACTGCACCCCAGCCCGGCCGTTCGAGTCATGCCGAAACGACGAGAAGACTTCGATCGTCGCATTGCCAAACTGGCGATTGAAATGAAACTGCCGATTCTGGCGATTGGCTCCGGAATGCAGCTCGTGAACGTCCTGTGCGGCGGCACCCTGTTTCAGGATATCCCGGAAGACTGTCCTCGCGCGCTGCACCATCGTGATGAAGGTGAAAAGAACCTGCGACACGTCCTGGAAATCGTTCCGGGGACTCGACTGGACGATATTTACGGACCAGGCGAGGTTCGCGTGAACAGTCATCATCATATGGCTGTGAATGAACTGGCCAGACCGTTCCGCGTCTGTGCAACCTGTCCGGATGGAATCATTGAAGCGTATGAATCTGTCTCGGATGACTGGTACTGCATGGGCGTGCAGTGGCATCCGGAAAGCAGCACCGCATCCGCGCTGGATATTCAGGTGTTTGAATCCTTCATCGGTGCCGCCGGACATCGTCAGAACGTCGAAGTCATTCCGATGTCTTCGGTCATGCGTCGAGCAGCCGCCTGACACAAGGTTGTCGCCCGTCCCTTTGAGAGCGCGGCGAGCCATTTGAGGTGGTAAGCTTCAGTCACCGAAGCGCTAACGGCCGGACGCTGGTTCGACTGTGCTGAACGGTCAGTTCCATCCGGAAAAACATCATACGAAGAGAGCCCGCGACCTTGTGTCACGGGCTCTCTTTTTGTTTGCTCCGCACCGCCTTCGATTTCAATTCCCGGAGTGCACTGGCGGCTCATGTGGTTCGCAACACTGCGGGGTGCCTTTCGTGTGGATGATCGGATCTGTCAGGCGAAGAAGTCGTGAACGGCTGCTGCCTTCACCAGTTCTCGTGGCTGGTTCAGGTGGTTGTAGACGATGGTTTCCGGATCAATTCCGAACGAGTGGTAGACAGACGCCAGAAGTTCCTGAGGATGCACGGGGTTTTCCAATGGAGCGGAGGCCGTCTTGTCAGACTGCCCGTGAACATTGCCGCGTTTCACTCCCGCACCGGCGACGATTCCCGTGTAACAATAGGGCCAGTGATCTCGACCATCAGCACTGTTGCCGTTGCCGGAAGTACTGACACCGCGCTGCGGGCTGCGACCAAATTCCCCGATCACCACTACCAGCGTTTCATCCAGCAGACCTCGTTCGTCCAGATCCGAGATCAGGCCGGAGACCGCATTGTCCAGCATTGGAGCGGATTTGTTCTTCATGCGATCGGGAAGTCCCGTGTGATGGTCCCACGAATGATTGTCCGAATTCGCCACCTTGGGCCAGATCACTTCGACAACCCGTGTACCAGCTTCAACCAGCCGCCGTGCCAGCAGACAGGAATCGCCGAACGTGTTGCGGCCGTATTTTTCACGCATCGCATGACCTTCCGCCGACAGGTCAAAGGCCTCGCGTGCTCGACCGGACACAATCAGATCCAGTGCTCGTTCATAGTACTGATTCAGATTCAGGTCACTGACGGCCGATTCGACTTCGGGCATTCCTGAACTGATAGCGGAACGCAGGTCGGCTCGACGATTCAGCCGGACGGAAAACACCTCCGGACGCAGTTTAAGATCGTCGATCTTGATGCGAGTCATCTTTTTCATATCCATGTCATCGCCGGATGGGTACAGCGTGTACGGATCGAATGCTTTGCCCAGAAATCCGGCCGTACCTCCCTTGCCCACGACATTGCTTTCCTGCAACGGTCGAGGCAGCATGACGAATGGCAACATTGGTTCTTCCACAGGTCGCAGACGAATAATGTTGGACCCGAAGTTGGGGAAGTCTTTGGGGCTTGGCGGTTCCAGCTGACCGGACGGACTGACTTTGTCCGTGGTGTAGCCGGTCATCATCTGATAGATGGCCGCCGTATGATTGAACAGCCCATTGGGCGTGTAGCTCATGGACCGAATCATCGTGAACTTGTCGTTGATCTGAGCCAGCCGCGGAAGGTTTTCAGTGAACTGGACGCCGGGCAGTCTGGTGGAAATATTGGAGAACACGCTTTTGACATTGTCCGGCACGTTTTCCTTGGGATCCCACAGGTCCAAATGAGACGGACCGCCCTGCAGATAGCACATGATCACACTTTTGGCTTTCCCCCAGCCAGGGCCGCCGGAGATCTCCGAATTGGCCGCTGCTGCTTCCTGAAGTCGCAGCATGTTGGCCAGCGACAGCCCCAGCATTCCTGAACCGCCGACCCGCAGTACATCACGTCGAGAATAGCCAAGACCGCGGTCACACAGATCTCTGCCGGATTCGCCTTTGATGTGCAGCATTGTGAACTCCTGTAGGGTTTGGTTCCGTGGGTTTAATTTTCAGTCGCGAATCTGATCCGCATCTGAACCTGATTAAAGAAGAGAAGAACGTGTGATCAGAAGAGAGAACAACCGGCCGCTGATTCCGTCGCCGCAACGACAGCTCTGCGCGACCGATCAGTGGTTGAACAGAAACGCCGGAGTGTTGATGAGTGCCCAGGCGATATCCTGAGCCGCTGTGAGCCGCTTGGCTTCCATCTGCTTTTGACTGTATTGAACATCGTCACGCAGTCGTGCCAGTCGAGAGTCGAGTTGAACTTCCTGGCTGACAAATGCCAGTTGTTCCTTGCGTTGAGTCACACCGGGATCTTCCGGAAGTGGCCGTTTGGCTTCATTGAGTGCCGTTTGTTTGGTGACCATGGTCGCATCCGAAAGGCGGAACCAGTTCACAAGCACGTCTTTCTGCTGGTCGCTCCGATCCTTTTCTGCCACGACGGCGACAGACTTAAGTTGTTCCGGCAGGCTGAGTCCCGGCGATGCTGTCTGAGAAACTGAGATGCGGAAGCGTCCGAGCAGATGTCCTGCCGCGTTGTGGTTCTGATGGATGGTGAATCGCAGCAGGACGTCGCCTTCCTGACTGATGGGTTCCTTGATTTCGAAGGTGGCCCAGTGAGTCACACCTCCGGCGTTGGCCACAGCCCAGCCGTTCTGATTGCCTTTGTTACCGTCCACTGTCAGTCCGACATTAAATCCGGACTGCAGGAAGTCGGCCTTCGGATTCTTTAAAGCGATGTTGCGAAGCTCTTTGGGTTTGTCGACAGCAGCGGCCTGAACTTCGAACTCAGTAACAACAAAGTTGCCGTTCTCCGGAAGGCCGGGGCCATTACCTTTGATCGTGGAATCCGACATCGCTTCGACTCTTATGGCCGCGATGCCTTTCAGGCTGGTCTTCGCGACGATGGTATAGGCACCACGGTCAGCAGAACCGCTGGCTCGAACGGATCGATCCTCCAGACGCTCCAGACGAATTCCGGATGGTCCGGTGAGCTGGCTGGGTTCCAGAAAGTGCCATTCGGTGTCGCTGTTGTTCTTCGCCAGATACGCTTCGGCGTGCTTGGGAAGATTGGCCACGTACTGATCAAAATCCGCCTGAACGGAAGCCAGTTTTTCGAGTCGAGCTTTTTCTTCCTGCTCACGACGCGGAGCGATTTCTTTTTCGTATGCGGCAAGATTCTCTGTTGCCTCCGCGATGGCTGCCTTGCGAGCCGCTTCAAGTTTGGGCTGCTCCTGAGCCCACCAGGCTTCTCGTTCCTGCAGGCTGTTTTTCAGCTGAGCGTGTCCTTCGTCGATCGTGGACATCAGTTCGAGGGAACGACTGATTTCCTGATCAGTCGCAGGACGGTTGAGAATTCGCAGGAAGAGCCGATTGACCAACTCGCGATCGTCACCGGTTTCCGACACCAATCCGGGAAGCGCGTTCTGGGCGTCATCCAGAGCACTCCCGACGGTAGGGCCGCCGATCAAGGCCATGATCGGACCCAGTTGCAGGTCTGCTGAGCGTTCGCATTCACAGGCGCTTTCGCGGACCGGACGCCCCAGATTCGCGAGGAAGCCGTCCGCCGGACCAATACCAGCATCGGGGATCGCAGCGGCTCGGGTTCCTTCCGGGACACCGGGAACCTTCGATTTGGCACCCAGCACCTGATGAATTGAATCGAACAGCACTTCGGCTGGTAGTCGTCGAGCAATGGCGTGCGAATAATTCTGCTGATCGTCTTCGTTCCAGCGGTTCGTCTGCAGTGACAGCTGATACGTTCGTGACTTACAGATCTGCTTCACGACGTGCTGGACATTAAATCCACTTTGGATGAACTGCTCCTCCAGCCATGCCAGCAGCCGTGGATTCGTCGGCGGATTTCCCGCGCGAAGATCGTCGATGGGTTCCATGATGCCCACGCCCAGCAGGTAACCCCACAGTCGATTCACATAGCTGGTGGCGAAGTATCGGTTGTCCGGCGACGTGATCCAGGCGGCCAGTTCCTGTCGCCGGTTTGAATTTTCCGGAGCCTTGAAGTCACAAGTGTACGGGAACTGAGGAGCAGTGACCTGTCCCGTTCGATCATGGATCACTTCCCCATCGTTCTTTTCAAAGACAATTTCGTAGAACGGCTTTGCTCCTTCAACGGCCGTGCCGCCGATTTTACGATTACCACTGGCCGGGTCTGCTTTCAGTCCTGTCCGAGCAAAATAGGCGGCTGTCTGATAATACTGATCCTGCGTCCAGCGTTCGAACGGATGGTCATGGCACTTGTTGCAGTTGAACCGCACTCCCAGAAACAGATGCGTGGTGTTCTCCATGATATCTGCAGGGTCCCGCAGAATCTTGAAGTACGATGCCTGCGGATGATCTTTGTTGGAACCATCGGCGGTGATGATTTCACGAGCGAACTGGTCATAGGGCGTGTTGTTGCTGACCTGCTGTCGAATCCAGTCACGAAACGATTTGGCGCCTTCCGGTCCGAGGAATTTGCTGTTGACCTGCAGCAGGTCGGCCCACTTGTTGCTCCAGTATTCGACGTAATCCGGACTGCCGACGAGCGCGTCGATGACCTGATCTCGCTTTTCGCGCGTCGGACGATTGTCGTTCAGAAATGCCTGAACCTGTTCCGGCGAAGGCGGAAGTCCGGTCAGATCCAGATGGACTCGCCGCAGGAACTCAGCATCGGTACACAGTCCGGACGGACTGATCTTCATGCGCTGCCATTTTTCTGCCACCAGTTCGTCAACCGGTGTCCATGTTTCCGGTGCCTTCCATTCAAAACCTGATCGATCACCCATGACGGTCAGGGTGGTGGCGGCATACGAGCCTTCATAGCGAGCCAGGACCGGCGATTCGCCTCGACGAACGGCGGTCATCAATGCCCAGCGATTTGCGACCGCGACTTCTGAGTTGCCGCTTTCGATGAAGGCTTCCCGAGTTACATCGCGTGATGTGCCGTCCGCATACGTGGCGACGACACGAATCTGCTGTGTGGCTCCGATTTGCTGAATCAGCGGGTTTTGCGGGGAGATGGCAATCGATGTGACTCGTGGAGAATCCAGTCGCAGCTTTGCTCCATTCGCCACCCAGTTGCGAACGATTTCGTAGTAGTTGCTGCGTTCCGAAAACAGCTGACCACCGACATGTGGAACGGTTCCCACGGCTTTCAGCAGCATCAGACTGTCAGAAGGAGAAGCCGTGTTGGTTCGACGGCCGGCAAGGTCATCTGTAAACGCTCGGATGTCGTAGATTGGGTCATATCCCCGCAATGAAAGCTTGAATCCATTCTTGCCCTTTGCGGCCCCGTGGCACGTTCCCTGGTTGCATCCCACTCGCGACAGAACAGGATTGACGTGATGCACAAAGTCGGCCACGAATGGTTCACTGATACCTGTTGCAGCAACGTTGACCGACGCTGTCTGTCCACCAACGGATACAGAGACCTTGCTTTCCGCATTGGCGGTCGCTCGGACGAATCCGCTTTTGGAAACGACGATCGCATCGTTGTCGGGTGTCAGTCTGGCAATCCGGGTGACGTCGATACGGTCACCGTTGCTCAGATCTGCGGTCACCAGCAGCTGAGCATATTCAAACGGATCACGAAGCGTAATGGCTTCCGGCTGCACTGTCAGTTTCTGAATCTGCATGCCGTCCGGCAAGGATTCGGGCTGAGTCATGGGCGAGTCGGTCCACTGCAGTTCTGCAAGGTCTTGCGACCGGCCATTGGATTCTGTTTCCCTCAACGGAACGGAACTGAATGTCCGAGCGATATCTCCGGTTTCCGTATCGATCAGACGAATCTGTCCGTCGCCACCGGCGACGGCAATCTGCCGACTGCCCGGATGAAACGCAACCGCATACAGCGCGCTGTTGTCGATCTTAACGTCAGCAATTCGCTTGATGTCCCTGGAACGGAATTCATCCAGTTTCTTCTGCTCTTCGGCAGATCGATTTGCCACTCGCTTACCACTGATGGCCTTAATGTCGTCGGGGACGGCGGTGTCAAACTCGTAGCTGTACACGGCAGCTTCGCCTTTTCCGTCCAGCGAACTGACAGCCGCAATGCGTTTGCCATCGGGGCTGACGCGGACTCCAAACACGCGCCCCGTCATGGGATTCAGTTGTCGAATCAGGTTGGAATCGTCCCCGATTTGGCGAGCCGTAATCCGGAAAACGCGATAAATCTTTGGCACACCATCCGCGCCGCCCACCACAATTTCATCGCGTTCCGGATGGCGATCGATACTGTTGACACCGCCCTTCAATGCACCTGGGGTAATCGATGTGACGTTGTCAACAAAGCGGTTGGTTTCCACTTCTGTCAGCTTAACCGTCATGTCTCGACCGACCGACAGCAAATGCAGAGCCTCGTTTTCCACAGTAAACACGGTGTCTCGCACCCAATCGCTGTGAGCACCCTGAAACAATACCTGTTCACCGGTTTCTGCATTGATGGCCCGCACGGAATTGTCCGCACATCCGAAAGCAATCAGTTTTCCATCGGGCGACCAGCTGGCACCATAGACCGTGTCGAACGTGACCACGTGAGACAACAGCAGTTCGCGTTTCGCGACATCCCACACCTGAACTTCGCCAATACGACCAGGCTGCCCGCCGGTGACGGCCAGTCGTTGACCATCGGGTGAGAATCGGACGGATTCGATGCGTTCGGAAAGCCCCACCAGACGATCAACCAGTTCCGAACCATCGGCCTTGTGCAGCAGAACTTCATGAAACCCAGCGACAGCCAGCAACTGACCATCCGGTGAAAAATCCAGCGACGTCACCGTCGGGGCGCTTGTATAAATCGGCGGATTGTCCTTTGTGATCTGCTTGACCGCCGACGCAGGTGTATCGTCAACGGCTCCCTGAAGAATCCACGCCTGAATGATTTCCACTTCGGATGAGTCCAGCGGTTTGCCCTTGGGCGGCATCGCTGCGGAGCCATCAACGAGCTGAATTTGTTTCATCAGATTGCTGTCTTCCGGCTTTCCCGGTATCACAGCCGCTTCTTCGGATTCTCCACCGGCCAGCAATCGAGCGAAGTCGGTCATCACATAGTGACCGTTGGCACGAGCCGGCTGATGACAGCCCTGGCAGCGAGCCTGCAGGATGGGCTTCACCTGACGATGAAAGCTGATGCGGGACTGCGAGTCTGTTTCCGCAGGTTTGTCATCAGCGAAGGAAGCGGAACAGAGCAGAATCAGCAGTGAGCACAGGACGGAGCGACGATTGATCATTTGACGTACCTGTCATGGCGTGCGGTTACCCGTCAATCGAACCACATCAAGGGACTGACCGCTGGACACTCAGCGAGACCCGTACAACAACCGCGTCGAGTTCACGATGTTGACGGCTGAAACAATGGTGACCGGGTGTCGGAAACAGCGTCGATCTTCAGGGCAACGATTATGACTGAAGGGGCCACAAGCCGTGCGGGACTTCAGTCGAGTGAGTACAAGTGGCGGGGAAACCGGGCGGGAAATTACTGCCGGTAAGTCTACCAGTCGCTCCACTGCGGAGCAAGTTTCTGCCGAAAAACAGCCCTGCCGAAGCCAGCAGCCACCCGGCCAAAGCGATACATCCGTCAGAATGGCCTCACAACAACGTTTCGTAACAATCCTTCAAAACACGATGGGTTAGCAGCCTGTTGAAAAACGGGACTGGCTCGCGGAAAGAGTCTGAAAACACGGCTCTTTGCAGTCATCATGCGTGC
>JAGQPY010000114.1 GCA_020426485.1 Planctomycetaceae bacterium | reverse complement strand
CATCGGTGACCAATTGATCCTGCTCTTCTTGTCAGAACGAATCACTGCATTTCCAATATCACAAAACCATCGACCATGCACAGCGCACCGATATGCTGGTCCCGTGATTGATCTTTCCGCCTACAACGAGCTGGAATTTGCCGTGTTCCCTGAAACCTACGAATGGACCCTCGTCCACACACATGAAGATGGTGCATTCGGCGGTCCGTATTTTATCCGAAACGAAGACACCACAGGGACGCGTGGCACAACAACGCCGTGAATGTGCGAACTGGAAATGGTTTGTTGACAGGCGGGTGTGATTGGCGCTCGGGTAGCTCTTAGCCGGAGGCTCCGTATCGAGTGTTGCAGCGTGTTTTATAACGACACGTGAAGCCGTCATGCTGGCGACGTTTACGAAGTGTGCTGTTGAAGCGTCCGCAGATAGGGCGCGAGGATGAATGGGCCGGGCGTGGTCGTCCGGCTGTGGAATCTATTGAGCGCGGGAATTTTGTGTCTGTCGGATTCTGCCCAAGGTCTGTGCTGCTGGTTGTACGGGATCGGCTGCCTTCTCTGCGAGTCGGGGTAAACGACACGACAATTCAGAACTGAACACCGCATTGAATTTACCGGGCAAGATCGGCGGACAGCAAATGAGAATTTGGCTGCGCGGCGGGCAAGCGGTGATTGGCGGGGGGCGTTGTTCGCAGAACGATCCGCTGAATCACCAGCGCCAGGTGGCGGTGCGGACTTTCAGCGGCACGAAGTTGTCGTCGCCGGAATCTCGCAGCGTGATTTCTTTGGTCAGTGCCCAGAAATTGACGGCTTTCATGAAGACCTGATACAGCGGATACAGCGGCAGAACGGCGGACAGGGCGAGATCGTGCAGGGGACGGTCGGAATAAAACAGCAGAGCCATTGTCTGCAGCAGTTCAACGCACATGCCGCAGCAGTACAGCAGCAGCAACAGTTTGAAGGCCGACGGATAAACCAGCAGCACCCAGATGCCGTACAGCCAGAACGTGTACACGCAGACGACGTTAAAGAACCAGCGTTCCACCATCAGCATGAAGTTGGAAAATCGAAAGTTGGGACTGATGGGGTTTCCCATGTCGTTGTGCTTTCGGCATTCAAACGTAATCACGGTCCGATCCCAGCGACAGCGCTGTTTGAACAGGCGTATCCATGATGTCGGCACGTTGGTGAAGCAGTTGGCATACGGTGCCACTTCCACCTGATAACCGGCCTTTCGAATGCGCAGGACCAGATCGCCGTCTTCTCCCGGACCAACGTCCCATCCGCCCAGTTGTCGCAGTACGTTGGTTCGAAAGGCTCCGAAGGCACCGGAGACAATTCCCAGAACTCCCAGGCGGCCCCGCACCATGCGACTGATGAAGATCGTTTGCCGATATTCGTAGGCCTGCAGCCACGAACACAGGGTTTCGAACGGATTCCAGGCCAGAACGGTGGCGGAAACGGCAGCGACCTGTGGATTCTGCAGCGGTTGAATCAGTTCAAAGATGGCGGTGTCGCTGAGTTTTGAATCCGCATCCACCGTGACCAGAATCTCGCCGGTGGCCTGCTGCAGTCCCATATTGAGCGCTGACGATTTTCCGCCTCGATCTTCGCGACGCAGCACCGAAACTCCCGGACGACCGTCCGCAAATTCCATGGCAGCATCGGCCATGCCATCGGTCGAACCGTCATCCACCACAATCAGCTGAATGTCGGGATAGCGTTCCCAGACTGAACGCATGGTTTCCGCGATGGTGTCAGCTTCGTTGTAGCCGGCAATCACCACGGAGACCGTCGGCAGGTACGTGAATTCTTCTGTCTGCGGCCCGGGAAGTCTTCCTGTCCAGAGACATCGCAGGGTATCCCAAAGGGCGACCACCAGAATGCTGTAGACGTACCGCGGCAGATCCACCAGCAGCAATACGCCCAGGATAAACAGCAGTTCGTCGGTCCGCATGCTGCAGACCCAGTGATACCATTCAATCAACATGGCCCGGAACCGTTTGAGGATTTCTGTGCAGCCATGCCGGGCCACGGCCGTTGCGGGCCCCGTGGCTGTTCTGATGGCTGTGCGTTGTTGGCAGGCGGTAACCGTAGAGATCTCGCACAATGCCGTCGGAAGCGACAAAGCGGTAGTCGCAGCACAGGCAGTGAGCAATCATGCGAGGTTCCGTGAAGATGGCATTGCAGTCCGTGCAGCGCTGGCATCCCTGAGTCTGTTCGAAGTCTGATCCGGCGACCAGATCTGTCAGTCGACACTTGGGGCACACAAACCCCGATGCCTGTCGAAACTCAGATTCCGGACCGACGTGAGCACACGCGTAGTGATGAATCAGAACTTCCTGTTCCGTCCATGCACTGCCACAGGCACCGCAACCGGGTCGAAACGTCGGAATCCCTTCACATTCGGGACAGACAATAATGCGGTCCAGTGCGATTCGGGTGACCGAACGATCACGTTCCCAGATCTGCTGCATGCCTTCATGCGGACCCAGTGAAATTCGAAACGACTTGGGATCGAATTCGGGAATGATCATGCCGTCGTCAGACGTCTTTGGACCTTCATCGTCGGCGTGGCCGATATCAATGCGACGTTGAGACGCTGATGTCGCAATGCCCGTTCGTTCCGTGAATTCTGCGGGACGAATCGGTTCCACCAGAATGTCGTTGCAGCCGGCCAGCAGCATTTCCGCCCCGCGACCAAATTCCCGATCGCGCAGCAGGGCCAGAATCGGCAGGCGGTCCTTCGGATACTGACCGCGAAGTTCCTCACAAAGGGCGACACTGTCCATCTGTTCGGACAGGCCACGCAGCAAAACGTGAGTCACATCCTTGTGGCTGCGGAGTGCTCGACGAGCTTCCGCGGCGGATGTGGACAGGGTCCAGCGAGCCGACGCGGATTCCAGCAGCGCTACGATCTGTTCAGTGCAGCCAGAGCGATCGTCCACAAGGAGAACGTGCGGAGATTTGGATGGTTCAGAGTTCATGACGTTCCTTCGGGGAAAAGAACGAGTGATCGTTTTGGTTGTTTGCATTGCCGAGGCGACAGGATTGTGCCACGAATTCCGAGGACTCAGAGCCTTGTCCATTTCAAAACCGGATTCTGTTTGAACCCACGGCGATGCTTTCAGCTTCGCGTTGCGAAGTGTGGCAGCTTGGCGACGGAGCCAACGGATAACCGTCGCTGCTGAGAGAACTCGGCTGTTGGGCGAACACGAATCGGCAACAGCGTGATGTTGCTTCGATAAAAGACTTCGATGTTCTGCGGTGGACTCTGCATTTCATCACCAATTTGAGTCACTTCGCAGGGCACAAGGTCTTCGAATGGTTCAATCTTCAGCTTCAAGGTGTCTCCGACGTTGTAGGTATCCGCCATTTCCTGCGGCAGGTAGAGTTCGATTTCCAGCGATGATTCTTCAATCACAGAAAACAGAGGTTCGTGGGACCGAATACATTCACCGGCGGGATGATGTCGACGCAGGACGCGACCATTCACGGGGGCTCGCAGTTCGCCCTGAGCAATCCATTCGCGGATGCGTTCGGTTTCATGCAGCAGCAGATCAACCTTTGCAATCAGGGGAGCAATCTGTTCCTGTCCCAGTCGGGGAGCGCGAACGGCGTTTTCCGCTCGCTGCTTCAGAACCTTCAGTGCCTGCTGAATCGAAGCCAGTTTCTCAGACTGAGCATCTTCCTGAATCGACTGATTCAACAGATCAGATTCCTTCGCCGCGTTGGCTTTGGCCAGATTGCGAGTTCTTTCCAGTTCGTTTCGGATGACGTCCAGTTCGCCCGTGTTCTGATGGACGTTGCCGGCTCCTTCGAAGTATTCGGCCACTGACCGTGTCATCTCCGTCTCTTCAACGTGAGACTGCCACTGCAGTTTTGCGATCTCCGCATGCAGAGTCGATTCGGCCACGCGAAGTTCGTCTTCGACTCGCGAAAGGCGATGTTCCAGTTCCAGATCGGTGACTCTTGCCAGTGAAGTGTTCTGCCGAACCTCATCGCCTTCACGAACGTGAACCGACTGCAGAACGCCATCCATCGGTGCGGACACATCCACGATCTTTCCGGTGACCACACCGTAAGCTCGATAACGCAACAGCGAATCCCACACCGTGGCAATTCCCACACCGCAGGCCACGAACATCAATCCGGAGATCAGCAACCGGCCTCTCGGTCGAGTTCGCAGCGTTTTTGCTGCCCCGGCCACCGCCGGTCCGGCAGACGATGTGACCGCAGACGCGGGGTGTCCCGAATTCTGAAAGCGATACGAATGGCGAACATCGGAAGGACGTGGCCCGCTTCCGGTAGAGGAACCTGATGTGTTCATGACAGTTTTCGTGTAACAACCTGGACAGACTGGCTTGAAGATCCGCAGCAGTGCAGTGAACTGACTCCGGGATGTGTTTCACAACGAAAACATATGTTGCGTTTTCACCACGCCGTTCCGAGTTGTCCGGGCTGTCGGTGACTTCGGGTAAACGAGAAGTGAAATGAGTGGTCAAACCTGATTTGCGGAAGGTGTCGGTTCTTCCGTTCGTTGCGATTGAGTCAGGTTCAGTACCTGATCAAATGTTCCGTCCAATGCAATCGGCCGCCGCATGATTCCTTCAACCGCCAGAGTCGTCACGACTGGAACGCGGTGAAGTGTTCACCAGCCTTCGCTGACCGGCTTGAACTGGTTCGAATCGATGGTCCGTGGGCAGTATTCGTGAGAACATGAAACTCGAAACGGGTATGTTTGCCAGGAGTGATTTCCCCCAGTCGGATTTTCGTCCGGGCGTCAATCACATCACTTCGTTCACGACATATGGCCGGAAACTTCCGGTCGCAGACCTGACCTTCGGATCTGTCTTCTGGCGGATGTCGACACATCTCGACACTCCGGAAGGACGGCGAACAGATCAACCGATGTGCCCCGCGCAGTGTCATCAGGGTTGCAGGTGTCCGTGAGCGACCAAAAAACGGGATGTTCCTGTGAAACGTAAATACTATCCACAACTCACATTACTTGCGGCCATCATCCTGACACTTGCTCCACTCTGCCTGGTGCTTCTGATTTCGTCGTGGGCCTCCGAAACGGACTTTCCGGACGATGTTCCCATCGCGGATGCTCGAATGCCGGGGGACTTCGCACCCAACGCTCGGCACGTGAATCGAGAAGGGGATCGTTCTCAGCCGGAAAAATCAGCCGTCAACAGCCTGCGCTCCGAGCAGCATGTCGTTGCTGCTCACGATCGACTGCACGCAGCTAAGACAACAGCAGGAACATCGAACGAAACGTCTGAAGGAATGACGCATCGACCGCAGGAGTCGTATTCACTTTCGGATACGTCCCCCGGCGATGCGTCGACCATTGCGAGCGTTGCCAGTTCCGTTCCGAACACATCTGTGTCCGGGTATCCGCGAGTTGCAATGCTGGACGGGAATCCGGCGATCGCCTCCGATGCACCGCCCACGTTTCCTGTTCCGGCGGAAGGGATACCCACTGTGTCCGGCCCATCGTCGCTGGGAATCGCGGGATCGACTTACCGGGATTTTCCGGGGGCGAAAGCAAATCATGACGCGGGTTCGGCGGCCTCGATGGAAGCACGACCGGCTGGTTCGCCGCCGGGAGCAATGTCTCCCGGTGGTGGCCTGGCGGTTGGAAACTTTTCCCCCGGATCTGTGCTCGTGGAGCCGACGATTCCGACACCATTTGACGCCACCGGCCACATGGCCATGACGTCGTCGGTCGGATTGGGCAGCGCCGCGAGAGGCGCGCCATCCAGCGGCAATCGGTCGCAGAGTTCGCCCGGACCAGCATCGCCCGGCCTGCCGACGTCGAACGCCCCGTCAACGGAAGCTCGCCTGCCCTGGGAAGCAGCAGCGGGCATCAAAGACGCAACGCCGGCGGCACCGCCGGAAGATGTCATTCTGCAGCAGCCACTGGATGGCAGTCGAGTTTCTCAGATGGAGAATCTTGTCGCCGTGACGAATGCTCGCGGCTGGCCGGTGGCACTGGTGAAGTCCGGACTGCCGGGCGACGTGTGGTGGGTTCAGCAGATGGTTGGCATTCGAGGCAATGCGTTTGCCGCGCGAGTCAACTTCGGGAATGAAGAATCGATTCCCGGCAGCGTGTATCACCTGGTGTTCGTGTTTCTCGATTCGGCCGACGAAATGCGTCGGTTTCGAATCTCTCGACAGTTCAAGACTCTGCCCGATGGTCTGCGAAAATCCCGAGAGTTCACATTCATTCGTCAGTGATTGATCAAACCTGAATATGAAAGCTCACAGGGCCGTTGTCATGACCCCTCAACAAACGGACGCCAGCCGGTCGGAACCGATTGTGACTCAGTCCAGAATCCGACGCCTGTCTCCCCGAAATCGATCGTCCACGGTCGCGCGACTGCGGGAACAGGCGGAACAGTTGCGGCAGGATCAGGACGTCCACAATCAACACGAGGAACAGTTCGCAACACCTGCGGTTACTCCTGAGCCCGTCGAAATGACGACCACTCCGCTGGAACGTCCCGCTGTCGATGTAAAGAAACTGATCCGATCCGCTCATCGCCGCCAGCAAAAAATTCAGGCAACGATTGAACAGAAGAATGCGGCTGAGCGTGCAGACGGCGACAACTCGCAGGCTGCGTCAGTACAGCCGATGACAACAGCTGCTGGCCGTTTGCCCGAAAGATATTCGGCCAAAAGTATCTCGACTTCTACATCAGCGGTCGCAGCTACCGAACTGTCGGACACTGACGTCGTTGTCACACAGGCTGCACAATCTTCAGCCGCTGGTCAGTCACAACCTCTGGCCGCTGCGGAGACGAAGGTCAGGCATCGATCCCGAAAACGCAACAGCAAATCTGTTTTGGAAAACCTGCCCGTTGTCAGGATTGCGACGCAGCCTGCGAAGTCGGGGCGGCTTCGAGACGGACGAAAAAAGAAGAAAGGACGCTCCTACCCCTTCCTGCTGGAACCTCCACTGGAAACCGAAAACTACGGCGAATGGTTTCAGCGAGTCGTGATGAAGAACAAGCTGGCCACGTGGTTCACCACATTCTACGTTCACTGGCTGCTGATTCTGACACTTGCTCTCATTGTGGTACACGGTGCGGACAGCACAGCCGCCCTGTTGATCACCGCGACCTTTTCGTCAGAAGAAGAACTGGCCCCCGGACCGCCCATCGAAGTCACCACTCAGAAACTGGAACTCGCACCGACTGTCGACGAAGACGCGCCTCCACTGGCAGAAGAACCTGCGACCGTGTTTGAAGAACGAGACATTGCGATCAGCGATTCGGTCTTGGAAGGCCTGAAACTGCAGCCGGATGATCAGCCCACATCACCGCCGCCCAACAGGAATCCACGTCCTCAGGACCCACCACAATACTTCAATCCCGCTCCGCCGGATGCGGTGACTCAGGGAAGCTTTTCGGTGTGGGCAGAACCGGGCAGTCCAAAGATCGGTGAACCCTACCGTATCTTCGTGCAGATTCGTTTGCCGGATGACGTCACCGAATACGACTGGTCCGATCTGCAGGGCATGATTGTGGGAAGCGACGGCTATCGTAAACCGATTCCGCCGGTTCGTCAGGGATCAATCGCCGTGCAGAACGGCTTTGTGCGGTTTTCCGTCGCTGTCGTCAGCGCGGATCAGGCCGTAAACGATACGATTTACGTCCGCTCCAAGCTGCTCAAGGAAACTCAGGAACTGCGATTGCAGTTTTGATTTCCTGCCAGCGATCAGGAACCATCGGCTTCCCGCTGATTTCACCGCTTGTCAACTGGATTAAAAAAGTTCCGGCCCTCTCCGGGCAGCGGTTTTTGCTGCCTTCCCAAAGGGCAGTACACAACGCCGTGAAGAGGTTCTGTTCCGTTTAACCCGATGCCGCAGGCGAGGCCGATCGCAGCCGGGATGGCATCGGGTTAAACGAAGTGCGCTCTCCTGGGGCAAAGCTCTTCCCGGCGTTGGTCTGATCTCGTTCCATCGACAGCTCTTTCACGCAGCGATTATTTGAGCAGAGCCTGAATGGCGGGGAAGTCGTTTTTCAGCGATCGATAGAGCTGCTGATAAACGGGATACGCCGACTGATAGGTCTTTCTGGCGTTGGCCACCGGTTTGGTCTGAGTGACCACAGAGATCGTCGCATTGCAGGCTTCAACCACGTTCTTATAGGCCCCGGTTCCGGCAGCGGCCAGCAGAGCAACACCGTAGGCCGGGCCTTCTTCGGCATTGATCGTGACCACGGTCTGGCCATAAATATCGGCCTGCATCTGCCGCCAGAATTCACTGCGAGCGCCACCGCCGGACAGGCGAACTTCCTTGACCGGAATCTGCATCTCCCTGGCAATCTCCAGCGAATCGCGCATGGCGTAGGTCGCACCTTCCATCACGGATCGAGCCAGATGGCCTTTGCCGTGTCGCAGGCTGAGTCCGATCCAGCAGCCGCGAGCATCCGGATCGGCATGAGGCGTTCGTTCGCCGGTCAGGTACGGCAGAAAGAACAGTCCTTCTGATCCCGCAGGAGCTTCCGCGGCCTGCTGAGTGATCAGTTCATAGGGATCGGTCTTCTTCTTTTTCGCAGCGGCAATTTCTTCCTGACACAACTGATTGCGAAACCACTGCAGGCTTCCCCCGGCACTCAGCACGCATCCCATCACATGCCACTTGCCTCGAACTGCATGGCAGAATGTGTGAAGCCTGCCTTCGGGATCAACCTGCACTTCATCGCTGTGAGCAAACACGACGCCGCTGGTTCCCATCGTTGCCGAAACCACACCTTTGCGAACGATGCCGTTTCCAATCGCGCTGGCGGCCTGGTCGCCACCGCCGCCCACGACGGGAGTGCCGGGCTTCAGGCCCATTTCGGCGGCAGCCAGTTCGGACAGTCCACCGGTGACATCTTCGGATTCGTAGACCTTCGGCAGCAGCGACGCATCCAGCCCCAGTTTGTTCAGCAGAGGCTTCGACCACTTGCGACCGACAACGTCCAACAGCAGTGTTCCCGAAGCATCGCTGACTTCCGTGGCAAATTCGCCGGTCAACCGATAACGCACGTAGTCCTTGGGCAGAAGAACCTGAACCGTTTTATCGAAGTTCTTCTTTTCATTGTTTCGCAACCACAGGATCTTCGGAGCCGTGAATCCGGTCAACGCCGGATTGGCTACCATCTGAATGAGCTTCCGACGCCCGCCCGCCAGCTTTTCAATTTCAGCGCATTCGGCGGCCGTTCGCTGGTCATTCCACAACAAGGCCGGACGAATCACGTTTCCAGCTTTGTCCAGAAAAACACTGCCGTGCATCTGGCCGCTCAGTCCGATGCCACCGATGTCGGCCGCCTTCAGACGAGCAATTTTCATGACCTGCCGAACGCTTTTTACGGAAGCGTTCCACCAGTCCAGCGGCTCTTGCTCGGACCAGCCGGGTTTGGGGCTGGACAGAGGATATTCGACGGTGGTGGTCGCCAGAATGGCACCGTCTTCATTCATGGCCAGAGTCTTCGTGCCGCTGGTGCCGATGTCGATTCCCAGAAAAACAGCCATGCTTTTCGAACCCGTTCTTTATTGCCGCGGTGGATGTGTGAACTGTCGGTGGCGTCACATCCGGCTCGTCGACCCGGATGCGATGTTTCAGATGTCAGCAGCGACATCGTTCAGGGATTGTCCCGATTCGCCGCGACGGAGTGTAATGATCGACATGGCAATCGGCGACCGAAGCGACCCGATTCAAACTGAATGTGCCTGTCTGCCTGGCAGCCCCGGGACGCGGCCCCGAATACGATTCCTGGAACGAAAACTCGCAAATTTCCACGGGGAATGTGGCAAAAAAATTCTTAGTAAGATCGGCTCCCCGAAACGCGGGCGTCTGGTCTATACTCCGACTGTTTCATTCCTTCATGGACGAAGACTGTGGCACCAGAATCTGCAACGCTTTCGGATCGTCGCGGCAGGGTTAATGCATCAAACCAAAGCAGGACATCAATGTCGACGCTGATAGTGACGTCCGATGCCCGGGACTGGCCGTTCCAGATTCCCGGTGTGGATGTCGTGGACGCCTGGTCCTATCTGACCTCCCCGGAATTCGCTTCGGCCAGTCGCAACACTCGTGTGTTTAACCTGTGCCGCACGTATCGCTACCAAAGCACCGGGTATTACGTCTCACTGCTGGCGGAAGCTCGCGGACATCGCCCTCTGCCCGGCGTCACCACGCTGCAGGACATGAAGACTCGGTCCATGGTCCGGCTGGTGTCGGACGATCTGGAAGAACTCATCCAGAAGAGTCTCGGCCCGGTGCAAAGCGACGAGTTCTCGCTGAACATCTACTTCGGACGCAGTCTGCAGCCATCGTACGAACGGCTGGGCCTTCATCTGTTCAACCTGTTTCCCGTGCCTCTGCTGCAGGTGGAATTCTGTCGTCGTGATCAGGTGTGGCAGATTCGTCGCGTCAAAGCTCTGTCCGGTGCCGACGTTCCGGAAGCCGACCGCACGTTTGTGGCTCAGTCAGCCGAACGACATTTTTCCGGCCGCAGCGGCACACCGCGTTCTCGCAAAAGAACGCGTTTCGATCTGGCGATCCTGTACGACCCCAACGAAAAGAACAACGCGCCGTCGGATGAACTGGCCCTGAAGAAGTTCCTCAAGGCCGCCGAAAAAGAAGAAATCAATGCCGAACTGATCACCAAAGACGATTCCGGTCGACTGCTGGAATTTGACGCCCTCTTCATCCGCGAAACCACCTCCATCAATCATCACACGTATCGCTTTGCTCGCCGAGCCGCCAGTGAAGGGATGATTGTGATCGACGATCCGGTTTCAATTTCGCGCTGCACCAACAAGGTGTATCTGGCGGAGATGCTGTCGCGGAACAAAATCGCGACGCCCAAAACAGTCGTGGTTCATCGTGAAAACGCCGACACGATTGAACGCGAACTCGGCTTCCCCTGCGTGCTGAAGAAACCCGACAGCGCGTTTTCGCAGGGAGTCGTCAAAATCAATTCTGCGGACGAACTGAAGCAGAAGCTGGCTTCGTTCTTTGATGAATCCGATCTGCTGATTGCTCAGGAATTCCTGCCGACGACCTTTGACTGGCGGATCGGTGTGCTGGACGGAAAGCCTCTGTTTGCCTGCCGCTACTTCATGGCCAAAGGCCACTGGCAGATCATTCAACAGGATCGCCATGGGGCTCATCGCTACGGAAAAACAGAAACTCTGCCGGTCGAACTCGCGCCACGCAAAGCCGTCGATCTGGCCCTCAAAGCCTGTCATCCCATCGGGAACGGTCTGTACGGTGTCGACGTCAAAGAATCCGACGGTCGCTTTGCGGTCATCGAAGTCAACGATAATCCGAACATCGATTCGGGATTTGAAGATGCCCTGCTGAAAGACGAACTTTACCGTCGCATCATGGACGTGTTTGTCCGGCGCATTGAGGCGTCGAAGGCTCGCACCAATGGCTGATACGTCACGACACCTGTTTGAAGCGTTTGGTGTTGAACTGGAATACATGATCGTCGACGAAAAATCACTGGACGTGCTTCCGGTGACGGATCGTCTGATCGAAGCCGAATGTGGTCACATCGAATCCGAAATCGTCGTTGGCGACACGGCGTGGTCCAACGAACTTGTGCTGCATGTCGTGGAACTCAAGACCGCCGAACCGGCGAAGTCACTCAGCGGTCTGGCTCAGACTTTTCAATCTCACGTCCAGCACATCAACGGTCACCTTCAGAAGCTGCATGGGCGGTTGCTGCCGTCGGCGATGCATCCGTGGATGAATCCCGATCTGGAGATGAAGCTGTGGCCGCACGAATACAGCGACGTCTACGAAGCCTTCAACGCCATCTTTGACTGTCGAGGCCACGGCTGGGCGAATCTGCAAAGCGTGCATCTGAATCTTCCGTTCTGCGGAGACGAAGAATTCGGTCGCCTGCACGCCGCCATTCGACTGATCCTGCCTCTGCTGCCCGGACTGGCGGCCTCATCGCCCGTGATGAACGGACAGTTGACCGGAATGCTGGACAACCGTCTGGATGTCTATCGCCGAAATGCTCGTCGAGTTCCCAGTGTGTGCGGCAAAGTCATTCCCGAACAAGCGTTCTCTCAAGCCGACTACCAGCGGCTGATCTTCGAACCGATGTACGCCGACATTGCTCCGCTCGATCCCGGCGGAGTTTTACAGGATGAGTTCCTGAACGCTCGCGGCGCGATCGCTCGATTCGGTCGTGGTTCCATTGAAATTCGTGTCATCGACATTCAGGAATGCCCGGCGGCCGACCTGGCCGTTCTGCAGGCAACCGTCGCCGTCCTGAAGAATCTGGTCGCCGAACGCTGGTCATCGCTCGAACAGCAACAGCAGATGTCCGTCGAACAACTGTCCACCATCCTTCTCAGCGCGGTTGAACATGCCGACGGCGCTGTTGTTGTTGACGCAGATTATCTGAAGCTGTTCGGCATGTCCGAGGCAACGGCTTCCATCAATGACGTCTGGAAACATCTGGTGTCCGAATGTCAGCCGGAAACGGATGCACTCACCGCGCCCGCATTGCAAACACTGCTGGACCATGGTCCGTTATCCCGCCGACTGACCAACAGTCTGGCTTCAAAGCCGTCTCGGTCAGAACTCATGGACGTCTACCAGCAGTTGGCTGATTGTCTCCACAGCGGCCGTATGTTCCTGCCCGCTTGTGCCAACTTCCCCGGGGCGTGAACTGCGTCATGAGTCGTCCTGTCTGTTCAGCCGTCTGAGCTGACAAGAGTTCCGTGATTCCCAGCGTTCCTGCACAAGAAGAATGTCGATCCGGCGATTCCGGACGAGCCCCCTATGTCCCGATCCGCATGGCAGATTGTCATCACCTGCGAACACGGCGGGAACATCGTGCCGACCAAATGGCGGCATCTGTTTACTTCGCCGCAAGCCGTTGCCGCTTTGGACAGCCACCGAGGCTGGGATCCGGGAGCGCTGACGACAGCAAAGTTTCTCAGTAAAAACCTGCGCTGTCCGCTGCACTTTTCCACCACAACTCGTCTGCTGGTGGAACTGAATCGTTCGCTGCATCACCCAAATCTGTTCTCAGAATTTTCCCGGTCACTTCCGCTCGGCGATCAGGCTCAACTTGTGGAGCGATTCTGGCAACCTCACCGCACGAACGTCCACAGAACGATTTCGGATCTCATTCGCAACGACAAACGAGTCCTGCATCTGTCGGTTCATTCATTCACTCCAGTGATGGACGGAATCGAAAGATCCACCGACATTGGGCTGCTGTATGATCCTCAACGAACATCGGAACGCGCAATCTGCTCTCAGTGGAAGCAGCACCTTTGTGATCTTGCCCCGGAAGTGTCGGTGCACCGTAATCGTCCCTACAAAGGCATTTCCGATGGATTCACCACGGCGCTCAGGATGCAGTTTTCTGATGATGATTATGCGGGAATCGAACTGGAAATGAACCAGCGATTCTTTCAGAGCGGCCGGACGTCGCCGAGCCGATCTCTGACCCGTGTGGTCGCCCAAACGTTGATCACGCTGATGCAGCGCATCTGACTGATATCCAACGACCGTGCACGTGTTGCTGTTGAGTCGCATACCTGGCAACAGCCGCAACGCTTTTCAGTGCCGGTTCGTGTTCCAGTCGTGCCGAAACTCTGTCCGGAGGACGTGACGCTCAGCTGTGACTGCAGTTCAAATCACAGACATGCCCTACCAACCGCGCAGTCGAAACAGCTTGCCAGCATCACGGTTTCCGTATCACT
>JAGQPY010000113.1 GCA_020426485.1 Planctomycetaceae bacterium | reverse complement strand
GGCCTTTTTCATTTGATTGGAAGTGACACAAGGCGTGTATTAAGCCAGATCAAAGTCCTCGTCTTCCGCAGTTCCGTCTTCGACATTGATGTTGTTGTCGACGAACAGATTGCCGACGCTGCCCGGACCATGATCGTAGCAGTCATCATTGTGCCACAGCGGCAGTCCGGCAGCATAACGTGCCGCCAGCATCATTACTTTTTCTTCCGAACCTGGCTTGGCGGCTGTCGGTCCGGCCGGGTCAACTCCCAGCGACTTCAACTCCTCTTCAAATCCAGCGTCCAGGTCACTCAGGAATTCATAACCTTCAATCTCTGACAGTGATTCAAGACTTCCATCCATCTCAGACAGAAATGACGACATTCATTAACTCCAAAGGTTAGCGAGACTCTATGTTGCCAGATTCTGCCAATCCCTTGGCCTTCCGGATTGTGCCGTGTTTACCACGTGCGTTCCCGAGTTTTGGGCTCAGTTGTTCCGCGCCGGGCTCCTTCATGGCGTGTCATCCCTGATTCAGTCAGATTCTTCTGAGGGTGTGGCTGATTGTCAACAAAAAATCGAAATCACCACAAGCAATTCCAAAGGATCAACTGTGTTCCCTGGTCTCAGTTCCAGAGACCTGTTTTTCCGTTCTCCGTCAACAACTCTGATCAAAACTGTCAGTCCGGTCTTGACACATGGTACCGCTTCAGTTTTCGGTCCAGGGTGGATCGTTCAATACCCAGAATCTGAGCTGCCCTGGACTTATTCCAGTCTGTGAAATCGAGTGTGGCGAGGATGTGATCTCGCTCGACATCCGCAAGTGACAGTTCTCGATAGTCATGGTGTGCTGCGGCCGCGGCGTCCGACGATGCAAGACGTCCGGCAAGTGCTGAAAGCTGAACATCGCTCGCACGCACGACTTCGTTTCTGCACAAAATAACGGTTCGTTCGATGGTATTCTGAAGCTCCCGAACGTTCCCCGGCCACTCGTACTGCATAAGCTTTTCCATCGCGTCATCTGTAAATCCGGAAATAACTCGGCCTGTTTTTTCCACGAACTTGCGCAGGAAGAAGTTCGCCAGCCTTGATACGTCTTCCACTCGTTCTCTCAGGGGCTGTGCGTACAATTCAGCGACATGGAGGCGAAAGTAGAGGTCTTTTCGGAAGTCACCATCCTCGACCGCTTCCTCCAGATCGCGGTTTGTTGCCGCTACGATTCGGACGTCGACGTCGATTGCCTTTCTGCCTCCGATTCTCTCAAAGGAGTGTCCTTCGAGGACTCGCAGAAATTTGGCCTGAATCGCGGGGCTCATTTCTCCGACTTCATCCAGAAACAACGTGCCGCGATCAGCCTGCTCGAAGCGGCCGATTTTTCTTTCGCTTGCTCCTGTGAAGGCACCTTTTTCGTGGCCAAACAGTTCACTCTCCAGAAGACTCTCATTCAGAGCTGCGCAATTGATGCAGACAAACGGTCCGTCGTGGCGGGGACTACTGGCATGGATTGTTCTTGCGATGAGTTCCTTTCCGCATCCACTCTCGCCGCGAATCAGCACGTTCGCAGTCGTTTCAGCGATCAAAGAGATCTTCTCGCGAAGCTCTCTCATCGGAGTGCTGTCGCCTATCAGGCGATAGTCGTCGTTCAGTTGCTGTCGGAGTGATCGATTTTCATTTCTCGCCTGGTTCAGGCCGGACTTCAGGGAATCTCGTTCTGTGTGGTGATCCAGCGCCAGCGCCAGTTGTCTGGCTGCAGCCTGAGTGTATTCGAGGTCATGTTTGTCGAGAGCATTATCCGGGTTAGTGGCGTAAAGATGAATCAAGCCCCGGATTCTGTCGTCGCAGTGAATCGGTGCACAGATCACGCTGACGGCTCGCATTTCCCCAAGACTATCGAAGACTGCCAGTTGCTTGTCGTCCTGAACATCTCTGGCCAGAACTGCCTCTTTGGTCGAAAGGACGACTCGTGAAAGGTTATCTGATACTCGGCGATATGGAAGATCCTCACGACTCTGATAGGCCACCACCAGCAGATCTGACGGAGCCGGGCGATCCGATGCATCCGGTCGAACGAGGAGCACTGCTGATATATCGGCGACTGTTTCAGCCGCCAGATTCTTCAGGACAACTTCCGTGAGTTGCTGTCGTGAAGTCGCTGATCCGAGTTCCAGCCCGAGTTTGTAGAGTCTCGTGAGTTCCTTCTGATGATTTGTGTCGCGGACAGATTCCTCGTTGTCAGACAGAAACCCGGGGGCCAGAGATCTGTGGAGAATCGATAGCTCTTCTTTCGGAATACCAGGGGGACCCGGGATGGTCTCACTTTCGATGATTGTTCCGGAACCACCTTCCGGCACTGGCTGAGATTCCAGGTCTGTTGTAAACGCCAGACGGCATTGGCCAATACTCAGAATGTCACCCGTTTTAAGAGCGACATCCCCTTCAGCCTTGCGATCGCCGATCAGGGTTCCATTGCGACTGTCCAGGTCACGGAGCTTCCAGTCTCCATTTGAAAAGAAAACTTCACAATGGTGTCGACTGCATGCGTCATCGTGCAGCACCAGTTTGTTAGTGGTTGACCTGCCGACACTGATGACCTGTCCCTGACGCAGTCGAACGACGTCTCGCCATGATGAACCATCCCAGCTCAGCAAAAATGCTTCCTGCGAATTCTCTTCTGACATGAACCTTTACCTTCGCTCTATCAACGATTCTGAACACTCTCATGAAGGGAGATGTGGCCGAACTGATGGAACCTCAGCCCCAGCCTTTTTCTGACGGAGATGCCTTAGAGCCCCTAACAAGACCTAAGAGATCCTCTTAGGTCTTGTTAGCGGTTCTTGGTCAAAAGTACCGGGATAAGTCCTTGGTGAGTGACGTGGAATCGATTTAAGAACTTCCTGTGATCAGTTTTTCCGATTTGATCGGGACGATGTCCCTCGACAATCGTAAACATTCTGAATGTTGACGTTGAACGCGTGTCGACGGGCGACCGTATGATGACCTCGTTGTTCAGACACAAAGAACAGGTTTGCCACCTCTCTCAACATCATTTACGTGAATCATTCGGGCGGGAGGCCAGCAGTGCGATCCAGTTTGGTGTGAAATTTGCATCTCGACCGTCAATAAGCTATCAAAGTGCGGATGCAGGTTCCTCCACAGGTGCCCGTTTTTCGTTCTGATCGCTTACGTCCTGCGCTGGATCATGTACATTTCCGATGGCGGATGTGTTCAAATTTGCTCGTCTCAGTGGAGCAGGCAGGTACAGTCAACATTTATGCTTCCATGGGGCATCACGTGTCATCGAGCCTATCCGATATGTCTGATAAAATGCGGGGTGTACAGGGCGCATGGCGTGGCGGGCCGTGTCCTCAGTGTGGGGATGTGATGCCGGCGAATCTCGTACACTGTGCGACCTGCCGGGCGATGCTCAATTCTGAACTCACCGATAACCCCATTGAGGTTCCTGAGTTCATCCCCTTGCCCGAGATTATGGAAATGAAGACGGCAGTCGCCAGAGGCCACTACGTTCGATGTGGAGGCTGTCAGGAAGAATTACGCATCAATGCCAAGTATCAGGGTGCTGCTGTGCAGTGTCGACACTGCAACCACACCTTCCAATACAATTCCGATGTTCCGAAGGTGGCCATGTACACCACCTGCCCTCATTGCTCTGAAGAAATCAGGGCTAACATGAGTTATGTCGGGCAGAATGTCGCGTGCCGGTTCTGCAACGGGCCACTCAAGCTGCAGTGATATCTCTCCTGTATCCGGCTGACAGTCTGTATCTGCCGAACGCTTTCCCTCAATGCATTAGTCGTTGAATGCATCAGCGGTGTTTTGCAGCGAATCCTTGTTGTGTCGGCAGGGCGCTCAGAATCCACGGTGGACGTGTTTCCCTGCGTCAGAATTCGATTGTTTGAAAGACGTAACGTCAATCAATACTGAAACTGCTTCAGGAAACGCAGATCGTTCTCGTAGAATCGCCGGATGTCATCCACTTCAAAGTGCTTCATGCAAAATCGTTCGATCCCCAGACCGAACGCAAACCCGGAGACCTTGTGCGGATCGTACCCCACGGCCCGAAAGACATTTGGATCAACCATTCCTGCTCCACCGATTTCCATCCACGAGTCGCCCCATTTCACATCCACTTCAACCGAAGGTTCCGTGAACGGAAAGAAGGATGGCCTGAACCGAATCTGAACCTCTGGTCCAAGAAAAGACCGGGCGAACAGGTTCAGCAGGGTCTTCAGCTGAGCCATTGTGACGTGTTCGTCGACCAAGAGTCCCTCCATCTGATGGAACATGCAGGAGTGTGTGGCATCCATGGTGTCCGGTCGATACACGCGCCCCAGGGAAACAATTCTCACGGGCGGCTTGCTGTTCTCCATCGTGCGTATCTGAACCGTTGACGTCTGGCTTCGAAGCAAAACGGGGCCACCGGAGCATGACCGTGCTGCTGCGATATAGAAATTGTCCAGCGGATCCCGTGCCGGATGATCTTCGGGGATATTGAGTGCCTCGAAGTTATGGCGGTCATCTTCAATTTCAGGGCCTTCCACAACCTCGAAGCCGAATCTTCCCATGATCTCACGAAAACGCGAGATTGTTTGAGTGACCGGGTGGAGACCGCCAATGCGAGGCGAAACTCCCGGGAGAGTCAGATCAAATTCAGGCTCAGATGCCTTCGAGCTTGAACTGAGTTTCTCCAGCTTCTTTTCCAGGCTTTCCGTTACCTGGTTTCGAACCTCGTTGAAACGCTTGCCGACGACCGGTTTTTCTTCCCTGGGTACGCCGCCAACAAGTGTCTGCAGATGTCGAACACGGCCATTCTTTTGTCCCAGGAATGTGATTCGCACCTGTTCGAGTTCGTCCAGTGTCGTTGCCTTGTCGATTGATGCCATCGCATCGCTGATGAATTCGTCAAAAGCTTTCAGTGCTTCCATGATCTGTGTTCTACTCCAGAGTCCCTCAAGCTGCGTCAGAAGACCTGAATGGTGGAAATTGGCGGCGCATAAAAAAAAGAGGGAGCCTCACTCAGCGAGCGATCCCTCTTTGCATGGCCGCAGACGTTCAGGCTGCTTTTACCTTTGCCACGATTTCGTCGAAGATTTGAGGTTCGTGGATCGCCAGTTCACTCAGTGTCTTTCGATTCAGGGCAATGTTGGCATTTGCCAGCCCGTTAATAAACTGCGAGTAAGAAATTCCCCGCTCTCGACAAGCGGCGGTGATCCTTACGATCCACAGCTGCCGAAACACTCGCTTCTTGACTCGGCGGTCTCTGAATGCGAATGCTCGGGAGCGAAGTATCGTTTCTTTGACTGTTCGCAGCAGCTTACTACGACCGCCAAAATTACCTTTGGCTTCCTTGAACAGTCGCTTTTTTGAACGACGACGAGCTTTTCCGTACGTGACACGCATGACTCAGTCTTTCGACTCTCTATTGAGCAATACTGGAACGCCTGAAATCACAGAGATGGAGTTGACGGCCTAAAGCGAGGGCCGAAGTGCCTCAATGATGTTCTTTGCATCCTTACCGGTAACAATTCCGCCATTTCGCAGGTTTCTCTTTCGCTTTGCGGGCTTGCCGCTCAGCAAATGTCCACGAAACGCGCTTCGGTGCGTTGCTTTACCGGATGCCGTGATTTTGAAACGGCGTTTCATTCCCTTGTGGGTTTTTTGTTTCGGCATGATCCACACAACCAGACGAATTAATGACAACCAAGTCTTTTCCGCAGATTTCGCGAGCCGAGCAGTATAAACACGGCCCCTCTTCAAAGTCCAGCAGACTCTGCTCGATCCTCACAGATTGAGAATGACGTGTCAGGTTTTCAGAGTTGAGGACAGATTTGAGTGTGGGTATCGGCTTGGATTGAGGGTTTTCTCACGTGGAAACATTGTGGATGCCCTGAAATTCCGCTTATTTTCTGATCTGCCCGGTCCCATGCACCACATATTTGTAACTGGTGATTTCCCTGAGCCCACAGGGTCCGCGGGCGTGAAACCGATCGGTACTGATTCCAATTTCCGCCCCCAGCCCGAATTCGCCGCCATCATTAAAACGGGTGCTGGCATTAATCATGACCGCTGCGGAATCGACGACCGTCTGAAACAGATTTGCCGTCGCTAAACAGTTTGTAACGATGCTTTCCGTATGTCCGGATCCAAATCGGCGGATATGTTCAATTGCTTCCCTGGGGGTGTCGACGATCCTGACGGATAGTTTCAGGTCGAGGTATTCCGTTCGATAGTCGTCTTCTGTCGCTTCAATGCCCGATTGTGTTCCGGCGATGCTCCTTGGGCAGCATCGCAGCTCGACGCCCCGCTCTTCCAGCTTTCCTGCAAGATTCGGCCAAAAGCGGTCAGCCGCTTCCGAATGCATCAGCAGAGTTTCGGCAGCATTGCAGACTCCCGGCCGCTGGCATTTGCTGTTGATTACGATTTCTGTCGCGGTAGCTTCATCGGCGGTGGCATCAACGTAGACGTGACAGATTCCATCGAAATGCTTAATCACCGGCATCTGGGCTTCCGTCGACACTCGCTCGATCAGCGATCGCCCACCTCGCGGTATTGTGACATCGATGAGGTCACCACGCTTCAGAAGCTCTCCGACGGCGGCCCGGTCAGTTGTCTGAACCAGTTGGATGGCAGCCTCCGGTAGATTGGCTTCCCGCAAGGAGTCCTGCAGCACAGAGAACAAAGCCTGGTTACTGTGGAAGGCTTCACTGCCACCCCGCAAAATCACTGCATTGCCGGCTTTGACGCAGATCGCAGCGGCGTCGACTGTGACGTTTGGTCGAGATTCATAAATGAAGAATACAACTCCAAGTGGAACTCGAACCTTCGTCACCAGTAAACCGTTCGGGCGTTTGTTGCTTTCGATGATTTCTCCCACGGGATCGGGCAGCGTCGAAATCTTTCTGACCGCATCCGCCAGTGATTCAATTCGTGAAGTGTTCAGCAAGAGCCGATCCAGCAAGGCTTCGCTGAGTCCTTTATCGCGACCGGCAGAGACGTCGACTTCGTTTGCTCTGAGAATGACATCACTTTTCTCAACGAGCATGTCGGCAACTCGCTCCAGCCATCTCTGTTTTGTTTCACCAGTGGCTGTTGCCAGATCATTGGCTGCACGGCGAGCTTGTTTCGCGACATCGTCTATATATTGGCTGATTGAAGTTTTCATCTGTCTCACTGCTTTGGGGGCATCCTTGTGGCAAATCGATGTGGTTGACGTACGTATCGCAGGTCAATTCCTCGAGCCCTGCAGTCGGCTTTGCGACATATTTCTGAGATCGGATCCCCGATATCGGCGACGGTTCACTGCGTCTTTATTCCGTAGTTTGCTGATCAACGGGGCAAGCGGAGAATTTCTGCCAGTCCATCGGCATGTCGATTCGTAACATACTCGGACTGACATTGTGTTTCCCGATGGCATCAGTTTTCAGTGACAGAAATTGACTGAAACGCTTATTGATGGGAATTGTGCCGAACTTCGGGTCGGACAAACTTCCCGTTGTGAGTTTCTCAAATCTCTTCGTATGCACCTTGCCAGTGGCCTGCGGGCTCTTCATGGAGGTCTATTCGGGGATGTTGGCGGTCAAGCCGACACAGATTTGACGTGAGGTCTGAAATGGTGGGCTTACGTAATTGAAATCAGAGTTTTCTCGACTGGAAATGGAACGAGGACGACTTTTCGTTCGAAAAGTCGTCCTCGAAGATTTCTGACGATATGGTTGTTGCTATGCTGCTCTGCGTTCAGGAACGTGAAGCTTGAGGTTGGATCCCGGACCCCCACGTGGAGGGTAGCCGTATTCTCTCAGTTTACCTGAAAGGGTTCTGAGGCCAATTTTCAGAATTTGAGCCGTGCGTTCGCGGTTACCGTTGCAGCGAGCGAACGTTGATTCGATGAGCTTTCGCTCCATTTCTCGCAGAGTCATCCCTGCTGCTTCGACATTCGCATCTTCCTGAGTGCAGTTTTGCAGCCACGGTCGAAGGTCTTCGGCGTTGATGACACCACCGACTTCAACGGTACACGCTCGCTCGATCACATTCTGCAGCTCGCGAACGTTGCCAGGCCATGGATGTGCCTCAAGAAGGTGAAGAGCATCCGTGCTCACTGCCCGCGGTGGGCGACCTTCCTTGAGTGAAATCTCTCCAATGAAGTGCTCGACAAGCAGTGGAATATCGTTGCAGCGAACACGCAATGGAGGTGACTGCAGGGTGATACCGCTCAGGTGCTGCAGCAGGTCATCTCGAAAACGCCCTTCCATTGCCAGCCGATTCAGGTCGCAGTGCGTCGCTGCAATGAATCGGATGTTCGGTCCGTCTTTTGTGCCGTTAAGCAAAGATGTGGCTCGTTGTTCCAGAAGCTGTGCCAATCGTTTCTGGAAAGGCAGCGCGACTGTTTCAACGTTGTCCAGAAGGATTGAACCACCTTCGCCCATGCTGAGATAGCCGGGAAATCCGTCCGGCGTTCCATCGCCAAACAGTTGGTGCTCCAGCGTTTCCACAGAGTGGAGACTACAGTCGATACGCAGGAATGGTTTTTCTGCTCGTCGACTGCAGCGGTGAAGGCCTTCAGCAATCAGAGTGGTACCGCTCCCGCTTTCCCCACGGACGAGAACGGTACGATCATCGTCAGCTGCGATTCGAATACTCTCACGCAAAGCCTGCATCGCCGGCGTGCTGCCGACGAGGTCCATCAGGTTTCTGTTGAGCAACTGACGTTTCAGCTTTTCGTTTTCCCGAATCAGTTCGCACTTCTGCATCGCTGTCAGAAGTGCAGCACCAAATCGTGTTGCGGAAAACGGTCGTTCGATGACTTCGCATTCGAAGGTCGGCACTGTCTCGCGTCCCCAGCGGGAATCTTCAGAGACAATGCACAGTACCTGTGCCGACCTGGAGTGATTTCGGATGGCTGCGTTCACTTCCTGCAGTCGCGATACACTGTCTGCATCATCAATGATACAGATCTGAAACTCCTGACGGCTCAGGTGAAACAGCATCGCATCCGGACTGTCAGTTTCACAGACAGACATCCCGCGTTTGCGGACGTCGTCGGCAAGCAGCTGGCGAGCTCCTGGTCGAGGAGAAAATACCAGAACGGACTTTGCTGGAGGTGACACTTCAACCGGTGGGGTTGAGCTGGACGGGAGCGATGAGTGCGAAGATCCGCTGGGAAATCGCAGAATCTGCGGCTCATGATGAGCGCCAGATGCGTACTCGTTCATGATATCCTCAACTTGAGAGCTGGTTGAAGGGAGAGGGAGATGTGTGTTTGAAATCTGGCCTGAAGAGTGTTCTGCGAAAAGATGAACACCGTTCAGATTGGTACCCGTTTGAGGATGGGTCCAGTCAGATCTTCCCGGAAGGGATGAAGGGAAATGAGAGAGGAAATTTTGGAACTCGTTGGTGAGTTCCGTCTGAGAGGCCGAGTGATAGTTGCAAACGACTTTTCATGTCAACACGGTTTTCAATGAAATGATCTCAACTTTTGCCTCACTTGAATAAAACTTTTCAAAAGTCGCGGAGAACCCTGTGGTTGATCAGTGAGTTGAAAACCTCTCCGGCAGGAACTGCGCGTCGATACTGGCCAGTCTGCTATGATCCGCCTCAAGGACGCAGATCACCGTGAGTGATCGATGGACGCTCAGACGCTTCTTGCCTCTTTGGGAAGATCTGCCCTGCAAAGAACGCAACCAGTTCGTTTTTCAACACTGCTGTTGCAGGCTGCGTTCGTTGTTGGATTCACCTGCCGCCTTCTTTCCCGATACCTGAATAACCGGCAAGGCATGACTTTGCGCTGGAGATCAGTATTGGTTTGCGTATTCATCAGGGGTTTTTGCAAAGATCGCCTGCGTTTCTCTTGATCGAAACAGATAGAGCCGATCCCGATACCACAGTGAGAAATCGAGGCTTCCATCGATATCTTCTCCCGTATTGACGAGAAGCACGACATCACTTCCGCCGGCAGCGGGGGCATATCTGGTCGGGTCGCTTTCGAAAGTTTGTTTGGCTTCCGGCGAACTGAAGTAGTAAGTCTTGAGACCGAATCGGGCCTTGTATTCCTCGCGACTGTCGACCAACTCTCTGCGATCACGGAGTTCCACCGGGCAAAAACCTTTGAACCCCGTGGAGCCCCCACGCGAAGCAATTCGAAACCGTTGTTCGTCGCGTCGGCTTTGATCAAGTTCTGATGCCACAGGTGCCGGTGTTCCTGAGAGCACTTCTGCGCTGAGCCTTGTTGAGGTCTTCGAATTTGAGACCTGCCATGCTTCCGGAACGCCGGCTGGCGATGGCTCAGATTCTTCCGGCAGGAGTGGTACCGGAATCTGTTCTGATGCAACCACTTCGTTGGAATCATCAACCAGCAGTGGGATCGCTGCCTGTTTTTCCGAAGGGGCCTCCAGAACGAAAACTCGATCATTATCGGAGGCCGGGGATGTATGTTCCCCGCTTGCCGCATTGGCCGCAGGAACCTTTGATTTAACATTAACCGATGTTGAACGCACTCCAGATTCGGAGCCCTCCTGCTGGAATGAATCTGTCTTTATGACTGTTGATGCTTCTTCGCTGAGCTCGCTCGCGATGGCGATGAGCGAGTCAGCGGCCACCTGTTGGGACGGAGTATTCAGTGAATCCAGATCGAGCAGAAAATTCTTCTCGACACCTTCTCCGTCACTGAACGGACTCGGAAATTCCTTCTGAGGCTGGTTCACAGGCCGGGCGTCTGCTGTCGTCGGAGGAAGATACTGACCAGAGGTCTTATCCGAACTCCCCTGCCCCGCTGCTGGCCTTTCAAACCCCGTTGGTACCGCCGGAACATTGCCATTCGATTGATTATTGAACGCCGACCTTCGATTAAAATCGATTGGTGGTGGGGTCAGTTGCCTGGTCGCCTGCCCAGTGCTTGAAGATGTCGATGCCGAAGCAGGTTCCCCTTCATCAGTATCCGAGTCATCACTGCTGAAACGACCGAAGATCCGCTTGAGAAGTCCCGGCTTCTTATGCTCGGAGTCTGCTGAACGACGACTCCGTTGATCCGTATTCTGCACCAGGGTGATTTCTGCTGAAGCGTTCTCAGACCTTCGTACGGTCAGCGAGTGTGGGGGAGACTGGTGATGCTCCAGAAAGACACGGCGAAGTTCCTCTGTCACCGTCGATGTTCCGCCGGACTTTTGCGCCCCTGCCTGTACCTGAACGGATTCCGCTTGTCTTGAATTCGGATGCTCCTGAAAGGCCAGCAAAGACGGAGCCGTGGTTGCGAAAATCAGTATCGCTGTGTTCAAAGTGCGTAATTGGAGCGTCCTTGTACACATGTTCGTCTTCCTAATTCAGACCTCTGCAGAATGTGCAGCTGCCGATTTCTCCGTCTCGGCTCCCCTACTCCTGGGAAGTACATGACGTTCTGAGCAAATCGTGCGTGCTGAATTGCGGCGGTCCCGGTGGAGGGAACACCGCATTTTCCTGACTGCACTTTTTTAGGACTTTCTGACGGCTGATTGATTCCGGGCGGAGAGTGCCCAGACTTCGACTCCCACAAGAAAGCACCAGATTCTTTATCGACGCGATGAGATTTGCAGATGGTTGCCGGAAGGGGCCGAAGGCCAACGTTGCAACAGATAAGACAGTGCTATCCAGCAGGGCTTGTGAAATCGGTAAGGCTTGCTTAACTTGCCAATCTTCATGTACCAGCAGAGTTTGCCACATTTGTGTGAATGATCTCTTCCCGAGAATTCATGGCCTGCTCTTGCGGGATGATTGTTTGAAGTACCAGCAGGTGCTTGGAGGTTGTCATGTCCGCATCTGAACTCAATCTGCCGCCGGAACGAGATTTGGCTGTTTCAGCAAATACGGTTGTCATCAGAGTCGAGCGCGAAACGTCCAGTGGCCAACGGATCCGTCGGTGGATCATTTTGGCCGTTTTGGTGATATCGCTCTTCCTTAATCTGCTCTTTCTGGCCTCTGCCGGAACATCAGATGGTTCGGCAGAAGTCACAGAAGTGCACCGATCTGGAAACGTTCTCGCGAGCCAGAAACTAGTGGTCCTTCAAATCTCCGGAACAATAATGCCGCCATACACGGACCGATGGATCGATCAGGTTCGACGGGCAACGGAAGACGACGCGGTTGCTGGTGTTTTGCTGTCGGTTGACAGTCCCGGTGGTTTGGTTGCTGACAGTCACCAGATTTACCACGAACTGCAAAAGCTGGCTTCAAAAAAGCCAATCTTTGTGGCAATGAAACGTCTTGCTGCTTCCGGAGGGTACTACGTCGCCATGGGAGCTGGAATTGATGGCCGAATTTTCGTTGAACCAACCACCTGGACAGGTTCAATTGGCGTGATCATTCCTCGCTACAATGCTCGGGATCTTGCTGAAAAGGTCGGCGTATTTGCTGAGCCGCTCACAACCGGCCCCTTGAAAGATACCCTGAGTCCATTTCGTGATATTACGGAACAGGAACGAGAAGTCTGGGATGCCATCATCAAGGATTCATTTGATCGTTTTGTTGGAGTGATCGCTGAAAACCGACCAAAACTTGACGAAGAGGCAGTTCGGACACTGGCAACCGGGCAAATCTATACCGCATCACAGGCAATTGAATCAGGACTCGTCGATCTAATCGGCTACGAGGAGGACGCAATCAAGGCTCTCGCGGAACGGACCGGCGCTTCGGATTATCAGGTTGTCGAATATCGTTCAGATGCATCGATCTTCGACCTGTTATTGGGCGCTTCTGCAAAGCAGCCTTCCGTTGTCGAGCAACTCCTTGATGCCGCCGTTCCTCGCGCTCTTTATCACTGTTCGTGGAACCCAATTGTTCCTGGCGCTGGATTCTGAAGAGAAATCACCAGGTTGTGCACTGATTTACGCGGCTTTCCTTCACCGTTAACTGATTATAGCGGCAGTTGGAGGCAGCTCATTCCAAGAACTGCCGACGAAGTCGGTCAGCGAGCTCCTGTCGGGCTCGAAAAATGCGGCTTCTCACTGTTCCGATAGGGATCTCCAGAATGTCAGAGATCTGTTCATAAGAAAACCCATCAATTTCCTTCAGGACAAGCGCGGCACGGAATTCGGGGGACACTTTCCTCAGCTCTTCACGAATGATCTCGACCGTTTCGGCGTTTTGAAGCTGTTCATCCGGACTTGCCGAGGGACTCTGATTCGGAACTGCGATCGATGAATTGTCATCTCGTGCTTGTAGCGAAACGGTCCGCAGCCGCTCTCGTCGTCGCCGGCTGATTCCTGCATTCATGGCAATTCGATAGAGCCACGAATAAAATGAGCTTTCCTGCTGAAACGAGGACAGCTTACGCCATGCCGAGATAAAGGCCGTCTGGGCAATCTCCAAGGCATCATCACGGGAAGTGAAACACAACTCGAGACTGTGGACGAGACGACTCTGATATCGAATCACCAGCTGATCAAACGCAGTTGTATCACCAGCAACCGAGCGTTGAATGAGGGACGAATCGTCGGAAGGTTCCTGCATCACATATGATCCTTCAGATTGGTGAGAACCTATGTGGGCCGATAACAGCGCGTGAAAAAGGCGGTCACCGGAGCGAGAAGCTTCGATGACCGCCTGATAGAAACAGGATTGAGAAGTGAGGTGAGTTTTGGTGCGTTGCTGTTGGTTTTAAAAAGTGGAGGGAACAGACATCAGATGAACTGAATGTCGTCCGCCTCGAATCCTTTAGAAAGGAGGTGATCCAGCCGCAGGTTCCCCTACGGCTACCTTGTTACGACTTAGTCCCAATCACGAAGTTCGCCCTAGGCACCTGCCTCCCGAAGGTTAGCACAGCGACTTTAGGCGCCCCCCGCTTTCGTGGCTT
>JAGQPY010000112.1 GCA_020426485.1 Planctomycetaceae bacterium | reverse complement strand
GAAGTGCCTGCCCCTGATTTTTCGGGCTTCGTGGAAAATCAGCCCAAATGGTACGGCTACGGCAGTCCAGTGCGTCTGAATGCATTCGGAGGTGAAAACTATGTCGAACGCCAGTCGTTTGGTTCTCTGGAGATGATGTCGCCATTGTTCGGGCGTCGCTTTGACGACGGCAGTGAACAGATTCAATACTTCGACGGCCGTATCGGAACCAGTGGCGCCAGTGACTATTTCGTGAACGCAGGACTGGGAATTCGTCATTACGCTTCCAGTGTCGATCAGATCTTTGACGCCAACGTGTGGTTTGATGCAGATTCAGTTCCGGACCGCACGTACTATCAGGTCACTGCAGGCGGGCAGTGGCAGAGTGAACATCTTCTGGCTCGCGGACATTACTATCTTCCGATTGGAAACACACAACAGCAGATGGGGTATTCGCCGCTGACCGGAAACTATGCCTTCGTGGGTAACACGATCGGGCTGGAGCGTTATCGGATCACAAATATCGCTTACCACGGGTTTGATCTGGAAGCAGGACTCATGCTGCCGATGCCCGGGTATTCGATGCAGTGGTTCGCCGGGTACTACAACTTCCAGGCAAAGAACGCAGACGACATTTCCGGCTACAGCACCACCGTGACTGCAAAGGTATTGCCACCGCTGACTCTCGGCGTGCAATTGACGTATGACGACGTCACGAAAGCCGGCGCGCTGTTTTCGGCCAGTTTTGAATTCTCTGCGCGGCAGAACGATGCCGCTTCCGGAATTCGCCATCGACTGGGAGATTCCGTTCGCAGGAACCGACACATCGTGTCGCGTGACACACATGTTTATGATCCCGAAACGGCGACGGATGCTCTGGGGAATGCCATTAACGTGATTCACGTGAGTTCGGCCGGCAACAGCAACGGGACCTTTGAAAGTCCTTATGCGAATCTCAGTCAGGCGGCCACGGACGCGGCTGCATCGCCGGGAAGCATCATCTTTGTGCATGCAGGCAGCATTCTGGATGGTCAGTCCATTGTCGTTCCGCAAGACACACGATTGCTGGGCGAAGGCTTTGCTCATCAGGTGACCACGTCCCAGCTGGGAACGATCACTCTGCCGCGAGCAACACTGGCGACCGTTGCTCCGATCATTCGCAACTCCCCGGCCACAGGTCCTGCCGTCACGCTGAGCGACAATGTGGAAGTCAACGGGCTGAGGATCGAGCAGGCGGGGTCAACGGCCATCTTTGGCCAGAATCTGCTGACCGGAACGACCCTCGGAAACGTCTCGGTCGACGGAGCCGTCACCGGTTTGCAGCTGACGAACACGGCCGGCAACGTAACGATTGGACCGTTCAGTGTTGCCAACACGACGGGAGACGGAATTGTACTGGATCACTCACAGGCCGGATCATCCATTACCTTTGGCGGTCCGGTTGGAGTCAACAATGCCGGGGGCCATGGTGTGCTGATGGACAGCAACGTGGATGGCAGTACGATCACCTTCAACAGTTCGTTAACCATCGATCAAACCGCCGGAGACGGCATTCGAATTGCCAATAACGATGACACCGCCGATGTCATCTTCAATGGCGCTACGGCAGTCTCAAATACAACCGGAAATGGTGTCTTTGTTTCCAACGCAGCGGCGACTGGTCTGACATTTGATCCATCCATTCAATTTAACGGAACTCTGGCACTGGCGGACAACCAGCAGTCCGGGTTCGCGACCAGTGGCAATGGTTCAGAC
The DNA here is from genome assembly GCA_020426485.1 of Planctomycetaceae bacterium. Taxonomy (GTDB): domain Bacteria; phylum Planctomycetota; class Planctomycetia; order Planctomycetales; family Planctomycetaceae; genus JAGQPY01. The sequence continues at coordinate 12,147 of JAGQPY010000112.1, read as the reverse complement.
ATTCTGATTCAGACTTTGACTGTCGAACGCTGGCAGCGCAGTGCATTGGTTATTGATGGCAGCACCGGTGATCTGCGAATCATCAATCCATTGGTTCTGGAGAACCGCAATGGATCTCTGGATTCGACGATCCTGATTCAGAACACAACATGCGACATTTCTCTGGGAGACGTCACTGTTGTTGACACGTTTCGAACAGCCGGCGGCAGTTCGAGCGTTCAGTTGTTCAACAACGATACGGGCATCGACAGCATCCGCTTCGGTCAGCTGAACATCACTTCCACTAACGGCATCGCCTTCTATGCAGAAGACGCGAATGTTGGCGATACCATGCTGAACATCGCCGGAGGACAAATTTCCAGCGTTGGATCGACTGCGGTTTATATTGACGGGCTGTCCACGGACGTGACGCTGCAGAGCGTCTCCGCGTCCAATACAGCGGATGGTTTGGTGTTGCTGGAAGTCGGGACCGGATCGGCGTTTCACCAACGATTTCACGTGGTCGGCGATGGAGTCACGGCTGGATCGGGCGGAATTATGACGGGCGTGCAGCGAGGGGCGGTCATCGAAGGGTCGGAAGACGTTTCCCTGGCTCTGATGAATATCTCGTCCACTGTCGTCGGCGTTGATGTTGCATCTGTCAACTTCTCACAGCCGGAGAATCTTTCGCTGCAGAATCTGACGCTGACCGACATGGGCGGAACACCAAACTGGATCGGGATTGATATAAACTGGGGCGCCGGTGCTCATTTCTCTGATCCGAATCTGATCCTGAACAACACAATCTCGGGTACGGGAGCAGATCAGTTCGGGATCAATGTGGTGAACACTCAGTCCAACCCCGCGATGGAGTTGACCATCGGTGGAAACAACATCAGTCTCACCGGACTGAATGCCAACGGGATCAGCCTGATCGCAAACGGGGTGTCACCGCTGCAGGTCACCACAACGGGCGACATCAATCTCACAACTTCGCTGAACAACATCGTGAATGCCACCGCGTCACCGTTTATCTCCGCCACTTCCAATGGTGCCGATATCACCGGTCAGATTCTGGTCAACGGAATTCCGGTCCCATAACGGAGGCGTGACTTTTCGCAATATGCCGAGCGACCGATCACGAATTCCACCTCGACCGAGAAGACGGGATGTATCACCTCGTCGCGTCATCAGCTCCGCATCGAAACATGGAAATAGAATTCCTGCGGTGATAAGTCACCGTTCATTGACCCCTTTGCCCTGAAGAATCCGGTCTCGAAACTTCACGATGCGAGCAATTCTGGTTTCAGCCTTCTTCGTTGAATTCAGGTTGATGACGTAGCTTTTTCGGCGACCTGGTGTGAGGCTGTCGAAGGCGATGGACAGTTCCGGGTCTGATTCCAGTGCTTCCAACAGCTCCTCGGGCCATTCGATTTCGGTTTGCACCTTCGGCGCTTTGATACCCGATTCTGCGTATTCCATTGCTTCCTTCAGATACGAAGCGATGACGGCCTCCCGCCGCACAACCTGAGCGTTTTCCGTGAAGCGGAACATGTCACAATGACGAGTATTTGGCCCCTGCTTTTCCAGAACGCCCTTGGGGTCTTTCATGAGAGCTGCGTTGAAGAAGCTCAGACGAAAGTCGCTCCGGAAAGCCCCAACGATCACAATGTTCCGCCCCGCATGCATGTAGCAGGGATGCCCCCACTTGGCCGTTTCAGCCAGCTCTGCGTCCAGACAGATCCTGCGCAGTTCCTTCAGCCCGGGCAGCCACCGGCGCGTTGAGCAATCAGTGGTTGCGAATCGGTCGCAGCGTCCACATCCACTGGAAAAATAGTCTTCGACGTCGGTAATCATCGGATCAATCCGGAAAGCAGGCTCGACATGTCCGGTGTGTCAGGAACGTCGATTCGGGCTGAAAACAGGGAACAGCGTTTGCGAAGACGATGCGGTTGATTGGCGTTGAACGCAGGCACCACTGGGTAATCGAGATGGACGCTGGTAGAATCACGCGGCACAGAATTGTGACAGAAAAAGACAGTGGCAGCAGCAATTCCGAAGAACTGCTTTGAATTATCTTCACATGGTATTCGTGAAACCAGGCCGACCAGATCGAAGTCTACTTGCTGAGTCTGCATTTCGGCAAAGCGATCGTCAAAACCGCTTTCGCGCGCCAGGCATTTCATGCTCAACGGTTTGTCGCGGCCACGGGCTCGAAGACATGGCCCGTGTGAAGTCGGAGACGATCGATGCCTGAGCAGCCTCCGTACCAAAGACCGGAACGGCGTGTTCAGGCGCTGGCGACATCGCCGTCAGGTTCCGGCCGGACACCTTACGCTGAACTGCATTGCAGGACAAACTTTTCATTTCTGGAAGGGGCGTCTCATGCCGACGAACTGGCGGCCGCTGCGGTGAAGCATGGCTACCGAGCCCTCGCTGTCACAGACCGCAATTCTCTGGCGGGAGTCGTGCGGGCTCACGTCGCCGCGAAGGAGTTGGGACTGAAGCTGCTGGTCGGTGCCGAGATCGTTCCGGAAGACGCGCCGGCGGTTGTGTTGCTGGCCACCGATCGAGCGGCCTATGGACGACTGTCACGACTGATCACCGTTGGACGCCGTCGAGCGGGCAAAGGGGAGTGTCGTCTGAAGTTTGGGGATCTGGCTGAGCATTCCGATGGACTGCTGTGCTGCGTGCCATTGTCCACGGAAAGTCAGCATCGCTACGCCGGAACGTTTCAGCCGGGGGCGGCGAATTCCGTCACACGTGATCAGCTGATGCTTTACCACGACCTTTTCGGAGATCGATGTTCCGCGCTGGCCGAACTGCATCTGGGTGCGAATGACCGACTTCGTCTTGAACGCTGGATGTCTGACTGCAACGCTCTGAACATTCCACTGGCGGCGGCGAATGACGTTCACTACCACGAAACGTCGCGGCGACCGCTGCACGATGTGCTGACCGCGATTCGCTGCGGAAAGAATCTGGAACAACTGGGACACGAACTTCATCCGAACGGTGAACGCTGCCTGAAATCAGTCTCGGCTCTGCTGAAGTTGTTTGAAGGGCGGCACGATCTGTTGGAACGCACCGTCGAGATTGCGGATCGTTGCCGGTTTTCACTGGATGAGCTGCGCTATGAATATCCGGAAGAGTTGGTGCCGGAGGGAATGACGCCCGCCGAATATCTGCATCGGCTGACATGGTCCGGAGCCGGAGAACGGTATCCGCAGGGAGTGCCGGATCGGATTCGATCGCTGATTGAACACGAGCTGACGCTGATTCAGGAGATGAATTACGAAGCCTACTTTCTGACGGTCTACGACATCGTTCGGTTTGCTCGGTCGAAGGGCATTCTGTGCCAGGGGCGAGGCAGCGCCGCGAATTCCGCTGTCTGCTTCTGTCTGGGAGTCACTTCGGTCGATCCGGACCGCATCGACGTTCTGTTCGAACGTTTCATCAGCAAAGAACGCGACGAAGCGCCGGATATCGATGTGGACTTTGAACACGAACGTCGCGAGGAGGTACTGCAGTATCTGTATGAACGCTATGGCCGCGACCGAGCGGGAATGACGGCGGTTGTGATCACCTATCGGCCGCGTTCTGCCATGCGAGATGTCGCGCGGGCGATGGGACTGTCGAACGACCGCATCGACAAACTGGCTTTGCAGCTGGAACATGTTGATCAAAGCGACCAGTTGACTCAGCGAGTTCAGGAAGGGGGGCTTCCGCCGGAATCGCTTCTGGGGCGACGGCTGATTTATCTGGTGAAGCAGCTTCTGGGCTTTCCCCGTCATTTGTCGCAGCACGTTGGCGGCATGGTGATGTCCCGCGGGCCGCTCAGCGATCTGGTGCCCATCGAAAATGCGTCCATGCCCGGTCGCACGGTGATTCAATGGGACAAGAATGATCTGGATGCACTGGGGCTGCTGAAAGTGGATTGCCTGGCGCTGGGAATGCTGAGTGCCATTCGACGCTGTTTCGAACTGATTCAGCTGCATCACGAACAGCAACTGACGCTGGCCGACATTCCCGCGGAGGACCCACATGTTTATGACATGGTCAGCGCAGCCGATACGGTGGGTGTGTTTCAGATTGAAAGTCGCGCGCAGATGAGCATGCTGCCGCGACTTCGGCCGCACTGCTTTTATGATCTGGTCATTGAAGTGGCCATTGTGCGACCGGGGCCCATTCAGGGTGATATGGTGCATCCGTATCTGCGTCGGCGGTGTGGCGAAGAGCCGGTTGACTATCCCAATCCGGCCGTGCGTTCCGTGTTGCACAAGACTCTGGGAGTACCGATTTTTCAGGAACAGGCCATGCGACTGGCCATTGTCGCGGCGGGTTTTACTCCAGGTGAAGCCGATCAGCTGCGGCGAGCCATGGGGGCGTGGCGAAAAACGGGCGTGATCGAAGTGTTTCGGAAAAAGCTGATCGATGGCATGCTGGCTAACGGCTACGAACAGGATTTCGCCGAACGCGTCTTCAAACAGATCAGCGGTTTTGGCGAATACGGATTCCCGGAGTCACACGCCGCCAGTTTTGCGTTGCTGGTTTATGTTTCGGCGTGGCTGAAGCGGTATCACCCGGCAGTTTTCACAGCCGCGCTGATTAACAGTCAGCCGATGGGCTTTTACGCTCCGGCTCAGCTGGTGCGGGACGCTCGGGAACACGGTGTGTTGGTTCTGCCCGTCGATGTGAACTCCAGCAGTTGGGACTGTACTCTGGAACCGTTATCTCCAGCGGACGTGCGAACTGCCGCAGCGCGGTCGCGCAGCCTGAGCGGAGCTTCGTTTGAGCATCATGACGAAGCGTTGGCATTGCGATTGGGGTTTCGCCTGTTGCATGGGTTTTCAAAGGAGTTTGCTGACCAGATCGAAGAGGATCGCCGTCAATCGGGAGTATTTCGTTCGTTCGACGAGTTTGCTCGCCGGACACGCCTGAATCGTGCCGCACTGCGAATGCTGTCGGCTGCGGATGCATTCGCGACTTTAAACATCAGTCGTCGCGATGCATTGTGGAAGGCAATGCCTGCTCAACAGGAAACGCCTCTGTTTAACGATGTCCGGACGCCCGTTGTCGACGAACCGGATCCGGGGCTGCCGGTCCTGACGCCTCAGGAAGATGTGATTCAGGATTATTCCACGATTGGGATGAGCCTGAAACGACATCCGGTCAGCTTTCTGCGTGATCAGCTGACTCAGCTGCGGGCCGTCACTGCCGAAAAGCTTCAGATTCATGAGGTTGATCGTCGAGTCAAAGTGGCGGGGCTGGTTCTGATGCGGCAGCGACCGCAGACGGCGGCCGGCATCACGTTCATGACGCTGGAAGATGAAACCGGCATTGCCAACCTTGTGGTGTATCCCAATGTCTGGCAGCGATTTCGACAGGTCGCTCGTTTTGCAGGCGTGCTGCTGGCATCCGGAAAGCTGCAGCGCGAAGGTGACATCATTCACGTGGTGTGTGACCGACTGGATGATGTTTCGGAAATGCTGGATCGACTGCCGTCCGGATCTCGCGACTTTCGATAGGTCTGCTGTACCGGAGAAAACGGAAGTTTCGGCTCGTCCGGCACAATCTGAATTCAGAAACTTCCCGCAGCCGAACTCCCGGATTCACGAGCCTGCCTTCACGAAATCGGGCAAGTTTTCGAAACATTGATCGATCCGGTTCCGAGGACACGACTTTTCGCTGTCATCAGGTCGCTGGCTGCGCTGCAGCCGGAGAAGGCGGCGAAAGACGACGAACCGGTTCGTGAACAAATTCCTGTCACCAGAATGAGTTGAGGCGGAAGCACTCATGACAACAGACACCCTCGACAGCGCCTCATCGGTTGCCACAGATGATACCGCGATGATTCAAATGGCTCGGCATCTGGTTGGTTCAAACGAATGTGAAATTCCCGTCCTTCCGGAAGTCTCTCTGGAACTGCTGAACCTGACGGCGGACGTCGACTGCAACCCGGCCGATATCGTGGCTCTGTTCAAGCGCGATCAGTCTCTGACCGCGCATCTGCTGAAGATTGCGAATTCGGCAAGGTACAGTTCGGGGCAGACCGTGACGTCGATTCAGCAGGCGGTTGCTCGACTGGGACTGCTGCGAGTGCGAGAAATCGTGTTTGTGATTTCGTGTCAGAGTCGAGTGTTCAATTGTCCTGAGTTTGACGAAGACGTACGAGCGTCGTTCCGTCTTTCACTGGCCACGGCCGCGTTCTCACAGGAGATCGCACGTTCGCGCCGAATGAATGTGGAAGACGCGTTTCTGTGTGGATTGCTGCATGATGTCGGACGTCCGATTCTGCTTCAGTCGCTGCTGGACCGTCGAAACCACGACGCGGTCAGCGGAACAGACGACGAACTTCGGGAAGCGGCTGCTCAGCAACGAATTCCGATGGCCAGTCGGCTGGTGTTGTCCTGGGAACTTCCCGAACGCCTGGCGACAACCATCGAAAACCAGCAGACTCCGATGGAAGCAGAGGCTCAGGAAAAGCAGGCCGCGATTCTGAATCTGGCCATCGATCTGGCCACGATGGTTCTGCACGACGAAACGTCTTTGCCATCCGATTACAACCATCCCATGATGAGCGCTCTGAATCTTTACGCTGACGAATTCAAAGCGATCTGGAACCAGCGAGACGCTGTTCGCGACTGGGTGGGAGCCACACTATGATCGCCACCGGCAACCATTACGAAGTGATTGTCATCGGCAGCGGCCCGGCAGGCCAGAACGCCGCCATCGAAGCCGCGCGGCACGGCGCGCGAGTGCTGATTGTGGAACGTGAACAGAATGTGGGAGGGGCCTGTGTTCAATACGGGACGATTCCCAGCAAGACACTGCGGGAAACGGCCGTGACGCTCACCGCCTTTCGTCGACGCAGCGGAGGCGTTTATGAAATCAGCCATGACAGTCATCTGAGTATCTCCAGCCTGATGACTCGCCTGGAAGAAGTGGTTCGAGCACATCATGCGACGGCAAAGCAGTGTCTGACGATGGCGGGTGTCGAACGAGCGTCCGGCAAAGCATGTTTTGTTTCGCCGAATGAAGTTCGAGTGACGGACGTCGCGGGAACCGATCAGATCTTCTCCGCGGAGTACATTGTTGTCGCGACCGGATCACGACCGCGAAGCCCGGATGATATTGCCGTTGACCATGAGAATATTCTGGACAGCGATTCCATCCTGTCCATGACGTATCTGCCTCAGTCGTTAATCGTTCTGGGCAGTGGCGTCATTGCGTGTGAGTATGCTTCGACTTTTGCGGCTCTGGGCGTGCGAGTTACGATGCTGGACCGCTACCCCGCTCCCATGGGGTTTCTGGATTCCGATCTGATTGACGTGTTCCTCACAAGGTTTTCGGCTTCCGGCGGCGAATTTCGCGGCAACTGCAGCGTTCAGTCGCTGGTTTGGGATAATGTGAGTTCTGTGAAAGTCAGGCTGCAGACCGGAGAAATCCTTTCTGCCGACAAAGCACTGATCGCTCAGGGACGCGTTGCCAACCTTGACTCCCTGAACATCGCCAGCGCGGGGTTGAAGGCCAGCGAACGTGGACTGCTGAAGGTCAATGAATACTGCCAGACAACCGTGCCTCACATCTTTGCGGTCGGCGATACGATCGGACCACCGGCACTGGCCTCGGCGTCAATGGAGCAGGGACGCCGAGCGATGTGTTACGCTCTGACGGGGCGAATTCCGCCGATGTCGGATCTGATTCCCACCGGCATCTACACGATTCCTGAAATGGCGACGGTGGGCCTGACGGAAATGGAGGCGATCGGACTTTACGGCGATGTCATCGTCGGCAAAGCTGAATTCAGCAGACTGGCTCGCGCCCACATCATGGCCCAATCCACCGGTTTGCTGAAACTGGTGGCCGACAAATCCGGCGAAAAACTCCTCGGAGTTCAGATTGCCGGCGACGGTGCCACGGAACTGGTTCACCTTGGCCAGATGGCTCTGCTGAACCAGATGTCGGTGGATACCTTTGCCACGACCGTCTTCAATTTCCCCACTCTGGCAGAAGCCTATCGCATGGCCGCGCTGGATGTGATTCGGCAACGAAAGAATAAACCGTTGACCAGTCGTTCCGCCATGCTGCAGGTCTGAAGTGATCGATCGTACTGCTCAACGGTGAGGGACCATACGACGGCTAACGATGAAAGGAAGCCGGTAAGACGTCGTCCTGTGTTTCCCATGGTGCGGGCGAGTTCTCCAGATGTCGCAGAAGCTGGATCTGAGTAAGGAGTTCCTTCGCGTTCACATTTGATCCTTCGAGTGCACCGGCAACGATTCCTTTGGCCGGAACCATCCTGATGCTGTCCGGTTCAGCGACTGCAGTGAAGTAGATGCCCTGCGATTCCTGAAGTATCCGTGGTGTGACCCGTGCTAACTGTAACTGCCCCAGACATGGTTCTGCTCGTTCGCCCGATCCGGCGATCACGGCACCATCACTTTGGACATAGATTTCGGTCACCGCCGACGGGATCTGAATCTCGCCGAACACATGTAGTTGCCTGTCCCCCAGCCGAATTCCCAGCTTTCCGTCGTCCAATCGCTGAAATCGACCACAGCGAGTGAGAAGGCAACCAGGCTCAAGGCGAAACATCAGGTCCGGCTGGCCGTCGATGGCTAAATGCAGCCCGCTGTCGGATGGTTTAACGCTGGCGGTCGAAAGGTCAACCACTGGTGATGATTCAAGCTTTGACGATTCACTGGGGTAGACGTCCATTGAGAAAGATCGCGGCGTGTGCCGTCGGTATCCACAGGTAAAGACGTGAACGATATCGGTACGCAGCATGGCAAAGGCCGTCGACAGTGATCCTGCGGGGCCATTGTGTCCAAACGATGATGGCTGCACTCGATTGGTATCCACCTCCGCCGCGACCTGGACCTCCTGAAACGTGACCGGCTTCAGGTCTGACTGACCGGCAGGGTAATTCAGCGACGACACGTCGGAACTGAGATTGGCCGATCGCTCTGAATCTTCGGGGGGAAGCAGCATTGACGAAACGGGCATCAATGACGCCAGTTCCTTCTTCTGCAGCAAGAGTGCTGTCAGTTCGTCAAGAGGTACGGATCGATAAGATTCGGACCATCCCGCTGCGACATCTGTGGGCAGGTCGGGAAACACGGTCCGTATGACGCGAAGAACGGCGTCTCGATCATGGACACCTGAGTCTGCCGCCGCGATATCCACAACAGACGGCGACACAGTTTCATCTGCCCCGTGGGCTCGGCCCGCTTCCTGTTCCTTTGACGCCTCCTGCATGGCTGGCGGTACTGTTTCGGGCCGCCGCTGCCGTGCCGGTACGGAATGAGACGGAACGTTCGGCGGCGCAAACTGAACGGCTGCTGCCACGGCGAGTCCAAATAGGGCCAGCGCTCCCAGTGCGGGTTTCAGCAAATCCGTCATCAAACTCCTCCCTGAGTAATTCTGCTCTGAGGCTTTCCGCGAGTCAGTGAGCGATTGCCGTTGTGAGTGATCACCGAGAGTCTACCAGTCTGGCGTGGGATTGGAAGTCGTGTCTGTTGCGGTCTCTCCTGGAATATATCCGCGGCGAACAGTCCATCCGTCTGAGACAGGCTCAGGAACGGCATCAGGCTGCTTCGGAAAGCCGGACGGACCTTGCATGCTGACAAGACCGGGACTAGCTGCCGCCACGTGACAGAAATCCAGCGAAACAAAAGTCGGAAAGGGCGCCTGTCCCGGTTTTGCCTGGGGCTCTTTGCGTGCCATTCAAACACAGAAACCTCGACCGAAGGCATCGGTCGAGGTTCCGGACGTTCATTGGTTCGTAGGTCGACGACTGCGGATTCGCCGTAGTGGACTATTCTTTCAGCTGAAAGCCCTGCGTGAACACACCGTTGTCATCAGCCACGCTATATCCGCCTGCGGGGTGAATGTACTTTTCAATGACCTCGAAGGGAGGCAGAGTTGTGAAGTCAACCTTTTCGAAAATCTCATCCGATCCCGGAAACTGTTCGGCAGCGGTACCACTGCGGAGCAGTTCGTAGATGGATCGATATTGCTGAGCAGGACGAGAAAAATTGACGGCCAGCACATTGGAAGGGAAATGCTGAGCAATACGTCGGAAGTCGTCAGATTCGGCCAGAGGTGTCGCATCGGCATCGTTGCGAATGCACTGCTCAAGCAGTTCAGTCCCCATGCCCAGCAGAAGTTTGCCGTCGGTCACGCAAACACCGAACGACTGACCATCCTGAGGTCCTTCCACTTCGTAAAGTCGCGTGTTTCGGAAGTCCCGCGATTCCATTCCGGCTGCCCCTGCGATCTTGCCCAGAACCTCATCGGCGGACGTGTCGTTGAGGACACCCAGCGCCACAAGCAGTTGGTCGCCGCCAAACTGATTGGTTGTGCCCGGGGCTGTCATGAAGCGAATTTCTCCCGTCAACTGCTCCACGATGTCATGTCGCAAATGAATTCCGGGCGGACGATCGGCGAGCTGATTCAGTCGCTCCGCAAAGGCACCCGCTCCGGAAAACATGTCGACCAGTGATTCGATGGCCTGAAATGCTTCCTGCACCTTCCAGTTGATGGACATATAGGCCGTGACATTGTCCTTGACCCATTGCGGCGGCACAGGATCGACCTGATCCAGCTGAAAGACCTGCATCAAAGCCATCGGTGGCTGTTCGCAGTAAGCGATGGAGCGACTCACGCCTTCAAAATCGCCGCTGCCCGCTTCGGAAACAGCCCCAATCGCCTTCAGCTGTGTCAGCCCGAGGGTCGGAAGAAATCCCAGAGCCATTCCGGCTCCCATGCTGGCTCGCTGCCCCAAAGAACCGGTCTGAACCAGCTTCGTAAACAGTCCGATGGGATCGATAAAGAATGTCGTCAGAGCCGTTCGGTCGCCGCTTTGGCAGCGATTCAGCACATAGCTGTAGGCTTCATTTTGCTGGAAGTTCCGTTCCGACCCCCCATCCCAATTCGTCAGAACGAACTGCAGAAGTTCTTCGCGATTGGAAATGACCAGTCGTTCGTCTTTGGTAAACCAGCCGAACTCCTTCACCAAAGGACTCGGAGCCGGCCCCTCGAACTGCACCCGAAACATGGTCAGCTCAGTACCGTCGAAAGACGTGTTGTCCTGCTGAAGTTTCGGAGCATTGGCCAGACCATCGGTCGCACGATCCAACAGCCCCTGAACTCGACTGCCGTTCTCACCAAAGTCCACAAAAATCACCATGCCCATGGCGTTACCGGGAACAGCCGATACCGCCATCGAAATTTCGCCGGCCGGAATCTCCAGGAATTCTGCCAGAGTCACTCCCAGTGCTTCCTGGACGCGAGCCAGTCCTTCATCCAGTTCTGATCGAAAGGCTGTGGACACTTCCGCCTTAAACGCATCCATTGCCGGATCGTTGTACAACTGACCGACGGAACTGTCGGACAGCACTTCTTTCAGTCGCACCATGCTGGGCACAGACATGTAGAAGTATGTGTCCTTCGGCAGAATCTGATCGCTGATGACCTTGGTGGCCACCGAAGACTGAGCCAGAAGTGGCAGACCCGAAAACATGATTGCCGCAGCAACCGAAAGGCGAATGTTGAGAGCTCGATTCATCGAACGAACCTGACTTTCGACTAAGAGAAAGAATTGACAGAGCAAACTAAAGTGCATCCCGTTCACAAGCGCCCCGAATTCCGCAGACTCAACGACCTTTCCGGATCGATTCCCCAGGGAATGCGGGATGCGACGTCCGGACAGATCTCAATTTCGCCGCCTCCTGACTGCGAAATCACGACCGTTCCACTTCATACCGGAGGGCTGCACACCGACCGGACTTGTGGTTCTAAGGATGAGTTGAAATCAGTCCGGCCGGTTCACGGAACAGTACGAACTGAAAACGATTGGATTTGACCGGACCCCTATTGAGTACCCACAACACGACGATCGCATCTGAGTGGGCTGATCAGGTTCAATGATTCTGCGGAACCTGCAGCAGGGAAACTGCGACAGATCTGCATGGGACGATAAGAAACGCTGCACAGGACTGCAATACGATGATGTGAAAGCAGGACAATTCCAAAAGATTGGAGGATTATTGAGGAAAGGCTCAACGTCATCAGCCGCGCAGCAGGACGATCTGCTTCCAACGTCAGATTTTTCCAACGCAGAATTCATCGCGGCTTCTGATACACGCAGGCATTCGCTTTGGG
>JAGQPY010000111.1 GCA_020426485.1 Planctomycetaceae bacterium | reverse complement strand
ACTGTGGATAAGTCGGTCATCTCGGAATCACATTCAGAACTGCGAAAGTTTCTGCACAGAGTTCTGATCTTTGCGGCAACACCGCTGCTGGCGTACATCCCTTATCTTCCGGTCGGTATTTTCTATGGCGAACAGATTCTGCAGCGAGTGAAGGGGCCGACGGATCAGCAGCAGGTGGAAAACTCCTTCCGGGGGGCGGCCAACCGTGAGTATGACCTGTTGTTGCTGGGGAACTCTCGCGTTTATCGCGGGATCAATCCCGATCAGTTCGAAGTACCGGCGTTCAATTTTGCGTGTGACAGTGATGCCTTCAATCAAATGTATTTCAAACTGAAGTGGGTTCGGGAGCACGGAAAGTCACCGGGAATTGTTGTTCTGGGAGTCGACCCCTTTCAGTTCAGCCACATGCACGACGCTCGCAATCATCTCTACGGAGAATACTTCGGCGAAGCCTATCTGGCCGATTATCCGCCGGCTCCCTACGCCGCAGAGAAATACTATTGGAGACATTTTCCGAAGCGCCTGAATCCCAAGTACCTGCTGATGTCTTCCGATGACCGTCCGTTCTTTCGCGAGAATGGCCAATACATTCGCCCGGGCAAGGCCCTTGCAACAGATCGAGTTTCCCGGCGAGCCAAACGGCTTCCGCTGCAGGTTTCCTACTTCGAACGGATTCTGGAAGATTGTCGGCAGCACGGCACTCAGGTTTTCTTGTGCCTGATGCCGACGCGTTCGGAAGAGCTGGCTGTCTACGCGGCCGGACAGGTCGACGAGTTTCGGCAGTTCATCGCAGGCTATACAAACCCTCAGGTGATGTTTCTGGATTTTGCGGAAGATCCGTCATACGTCCTGTCCGACTACACAGACATTACTCACCTGAACGAAGTGGCGGCGGATCGTTTTTCGCGACAGTTGTCGACGGCGATGTTCCACCTGAACGACCGATCTTCGGAGATCGAACGTATCGCTGTTGAGGAAAAATCAGTGCCGGTGACTCCGGTCGGCCTTGTTCGTGAACGGCTTTGAGTTTCCGTGAGACCGATGCGAATTGACGCTGAACGCCGGCACGAAGCTGGCAGTGCTTCTGATGTTGGCTTTTTGTTCAGAATGTGTGACAACGCCTCGGCGTGGACATGAGATTGATCGATGACAACCGTTGCCATCATTCCGGCACGTGGCGGGTCAAAACGCCTTCCGCGAAAGAATATCCGCATTCTCGATGGACAGCCGTTGATCGCCTACACGATCCACGCAGCGCTGGAATCGGGTTGTTTCGATCGTGTCTGCGTCAGCACGGATGACGAAGAAATTGCCGAAATCTCTCGGGCGCATGGCGCGGAAATTCCTTTCGTCCGAGATGCTTCGCTGGCCGATGATGTCAGCCCTGTGTCTCAAGTCATCATTGACGCACTCCAGAGGGTCGGAGGACAGACCGATGTCGTTGCTCAACTGATGCCGAACTGTCCGTTTCGCAACTCGGACGACATTGCCGGAGGGTTTGAAGCGTTTAATCGGGGCACCGCCGGAACTCAGTTGTCTGTCACATCCTACGGCTGGCTCTATCCATGGTGGGCGCATCGACAGGGAGACGACGGTGCTCTTGTGCCACTGTTCCCCAAGGCACTGGTGACCAGAAGTCAGGACCTGGAGCGTCTGCTGTGCCCAACGGGAGCGATCTGGTGGGCGAAAACCGACGTACTGCTGAAGCATGGAACGTTTTACGCTCCCGGCTACAGCGGATTTGAGATTCCGTGGGACCGTGCTCTGGATATTGATGACGAAGACGACTGGAAGATGGCCGAAGCCCTGATTCAATTGAAGAGCAGGGAATGAAGACGGCCGTTTGCAGCACGATTTATCCGGCCATGATGCCGTATCTCAGTCCGTTTTTGCAGAGCGTTGTATCGCAGACAGATGCGGATTTCGACTTCTGGCTGGGGCTGGACGGGATTGACGCCGCAGAACTCGAATCGTTTCGAGAGAAATATCCGGTCTCTTGTATTTCGTCAGCAAACGAGACGATTGCCGGGTTTCGATCGCGATTTCTCGCACAGATCTGTGATTCCTACGATGCCGTTATTCTGGTGGACAGCGACGATATTCTGCTTCCGGATCGAGTCCGGGCAGCCAAACAGGCACTGCAGACATATGATACTTATGCCTGCGCGCTGCGGCTGATTGATCAGGCGGGTATTGACCTGGATCACTGCTTCAACTATCACGGTCCAGGAAACTGGGACGTGGAACTCAGCCGAATGAACATGTTTGGATTTTCGAATTCGGCGTTTCGGTCCGACGTTCTGAGCCGTTGCCTGAGGATACCGGACAATGTTGTTCTGGTTGACTGGCTGGTCATCAGTCTGGCTGTGGCATCCGGAGCAGAACTGTGTTTCGATGACACGGCTCGAATGCTGTACCGCCAGCACTCTTCGAACACTGCCGTCACGCTTCCTCCGTTTTGCCCGGAACAAATCGTTCGAGCTACAACACTGGTGGAAGACCACTACAAAACGTTGGCTGCACTGCTCAGTCAGCGTGAACCGGATAACAGCAGTTTTTCGGACCAGATCGTCCTGAGACAGCGGGACATTGGCCGCTTCCGTGTATTCATCGAAGATGCGAACGGTCTGGCGGACTACGTAGGTCGAATCAACAGTCTTCAAAATTCATTTTGCTGGTGGGAGATGATCGCCCATCCGGCTCTGGAGTCTTTATGGCGGTGAAACCTGTTTCTCTCGGCGGTCGAATGGTCGGTCCGGGATGTCCCCCTTACATCATTGCTGAAATCGGCGCGAACCATAACGGTGATATTGCGCTGGCGAAACGGATGATCGATGAGGCAAAACGGTGTGGTGCTGATGCCGTGAAATTTCAGTCGTGGAGCAGTTCCAGTCTGATTTGTAAGGGCGAATTTGAACGCAATACCACGTACGCTGATAAAAAGCGACATTTCGGCAGCCTGAAGGAGATGGTCGATGCCTACCAGTTGACACCCGATCAGCATGTGGAGCTGAACGACTACTGTCGTGGGATCGGTGTTCATTTTATGTCCAGCGCGTTTTCTCCGGCAGAAGTGACGTTGCTGAAAGACCTGAACGTTCCTGCGATCAAACTTGCATCCATGGATGTGACCAATCCTGTGCTGCTGGCGGCGGCTGCGGAGTCCGGTGTTCCGCTGATTCTGTCCACTGGACTATCGGATTTGGCAGAGGTCGCAGCTGCAGTGGCAATTCTGCGGGCTCACGGGTGTCAAGATCTGGTGCTGTTGCACTGTATCTCAATCTATCCGCCAGCCTACGAAGACATTCATTTGAACAACATGAAGACACTGGAGAACGCTTTCAATGTTCCCGTTGGATTCAGTGACCACAGCATCGGTTCGGCGATTCCAATTGCTTCCGTTGCTCTGGGGGCATGCATGGTTGAAAAACACTTCACTCTGGAGAAGGACATGGAAGGCTGGGATCACTGGATCTCAGCCAACCCTGAGGAACTCGAAGTGATCTGCCGCGAGTCGCGGAACGTGTTTCATGCTCTGGGAAGCACGGAACGTATTGTCACGGAAGCCGAACTGAAAAAACGAAAGAGTTTTCGGCGATGTATCGTGCTGAGCAAAGACCTTCCTGCCGGTCATACCCTGCAGCTGGAAGATCTTGATTTTAAGCGTCCGGGCACCGGAATAGCGCCAACGGAATACCCATACGTCGTGGGCCGTACCCTTGCGCGAGATCTGGAAGCAGATCATGAACTGGCCTGGTCCGACTTCACAGGCTGATGATTCAGAAGGCTCGTTGCTGCTTATCGGATTTGCGGAGTAACCTGACCGGTTTTTAGTGCCGGTTTGTGACGGGAAACGGTTCACCCGCAGTCAGACTGTCGAGACCACTGAGCCGATATCAGAATCGTTGCGGTTTGGCAGGCCATAAGAATGCTATTGCAGCGGTTTTGAAATCGTCTTATCGTCCAAAATCAGCGGAGCCGGGTCACATTGCCTGCCTTCGGAGGTTCTGCATTTGACCGGCGGTTCGTTTACTGTGGTCTCGCACCTTTCGCGGGCGGGCACGTTCCTCTGCGTGGATGGTTTTGTTAGACAAACGGCTTCGCTGCCTGAACCGTGGATTGTATTTGAAGAGTATGAACGGATTCCTCGCCCTTGATGGGCAGGGAGTGTTGAACCATCAGCCAGCGGTTCCTGTGATTGGCTCAGGGCATCGACCCTGACAAATTCGAATCAGAATGGATTCTATACCTCCCTTACCCATCGTGCGCCGGGAGGTCTTCTCATTCAGGATGTTTGAAATGAGTGACACCCGTTGTGATCTCTGCGGAGACAGCTCCTGTTCTGTGATCTCTGACACCGATCGGCACGGGCAGCCCCTGACAACCGTGATGTGTGACAACTGCGGCCTGGTTCGCCATCGGGATATTCCATCCGAAGAGGAACTGCGCGAGTTTTATTCAACGAACTATCGCGAGGAATATAACGGTGAGCGTATTCCGGGGCCTCGCCGAATTATGCGGGCATGGAATAACGGGCTTCGAATCTGTCGTCAAATCTCAAATCATCTGCCGTCAGGTGGTTCGGTCTTTGAAGTCGGAGCGGGAATCGGCTGCACGGTCAAAGTTTTCGAACGCGATGGCTTTGCCGCGAAGGGGATTGATCCCGGTGGAGAATTCCTGAAGTTCTCCCACGACAAGCTCCACGCGGACGTTGCCGTCGGTAACCTCTACGACCTTCCGGAAGACCGATCTTTTGATGCTGTGCTTCTGGTTCATGTCATTGAACATCTGCGTTCGCCAAAACTGGCTCTGCTGAAAATCGCGACATTGTTGAAACCAGGTGGACTGTTCTACGTGGAGTGCCCGAACCTCTCGGCTCCGTTCGCACGCCGAAGCCAACTGTTCCACACAGCTCATATTCACAATTTTGTGCCAGCGACTCTGCGAATGCTGGCAGAATCCACTGGTTACCGGTTACGTCAACGGTTTGGCGACGAACGTGATCCGAATCTTCAGATGCTGTTTGAGTACACGGGGCAGTGTCAGCTGAATGTTGATCCTGAGAACGTTCCACGAACTCTTCAGGAACTGCAGCGTTCGGATACGCTGCCATATCTTGCCAGACCTCGTTATTTGGTTGACCGGGCCAGAAAACTGGCCAGTTACGGTGAGGAACACCTGCGTGCACGAAGCTTTGTGGCTGATCTGATCAGCACTTGTCAGTCAGCCAAACGCGAGCAAGAGGCTCGACGAGCCGCCTGATATTTCTTGTATGTTCAACTGACCACGGAATGGATACCAAATGGTCGATTTCGCCTGCAGGCAGTCCGTCTATTCACACTGTCTGTCACATATCCTGAGCGTTGTCGAGAACTGCGACGTGTTCAGGGAGCCGTTTCCGCATTTCATGATTCGCGGATTCTTTCCGGACGACGTTTACCGTCGGATGGTCGAATTGCTGCCACAGCGTTCGCAGTATAGTGAGTTCCACTATTCGGAAGCGGCACCTGAAGGTGAGGGTGTGCGGTGGCGGTTTGATCTGTCAGATGCTGCTGTGCATATGCTGCCTGCGGATTCTCAGGAATTCTGGCTGGGAGTGCGGGATGCATTGGGGTGTTCGAGACTGAAACGAGCGGTCTTCGGTCGGCTGTCAGATGGGTTGTCCTATCGATACTCCGTACCCACGGAAAGCGTGGCTGATTTGCCCGGTTATCCGCTGCCTGCGCTCTTTCGAGAAGAAGCCGGGTATCGAATCAAACCGCATCCGGACACTCGCAAGAAAATCGTCACGATGCAGATCGCCCTGCCGGTTGATGACAGTCAGAACGAGATTGGTACCCAGTTCTATCGGCGCAGTATCAATCCGATTTCTTTGACGCGTGAACCTCGCGGATTTGAAGTTGCAAAGACGGCACCATTCGTACCGAATGCCGCGTTTGCATTTGTGGTTCTGAATACTCTGCGATTGAAAAGCTGGCACGGCCGCACAATTCTGGCTGATCAAAGCGGCATCCGAAACTCCATTCTGAACATCTGGCATGAAAAGCCAGAACATGGTCACCCGGATATTGTGAGAGAACACTACCTTGACGCGAACTGTTGTCGGAAAGCTGCTTAGCAGTTTCGACCTGCGTCAATGGAACCGGAAAAGCCGGCGCTGACGTTTTCACAATGTAGATCCAAGACATTGAACTGACATCAATTCTCCTGTTCCTGCAGTGACGTTATGAATTCCCCTCGTCGTATCCTGATCATCAAGCCCAGTTCACTGGGTGACATTATTCAGGGACTTCGCGTCGCCCAGGCGATCCGGGATCAGCGGCCCGATGCTGAGATTTCGTGGGTGGTTCGGGATAAATTTGCGGATGTTGTCAAAAGATGTTCTGCAGTTAACGGCGAGGTCATCCTTTTTGACCGGACGAACGTTCTGCGAGGTGGTCTGGACATTCTGAAGCGGCTCCGGCAGCGTCACTATGATGTCGTGATGGATCTGCAGGGATTGCTCCGTTCTGGTTTGATGACATGGGCTGCGAATGCACCGCTGAAACTTGGGCATCGACTGTGCCGAGAAGGCAGCCGATACTTTTACGATCGTCTGGTTCCGTTCCCAACCAGCGGTTTCACAAGTCATAATCTGGCCGTGATGCTTCAGTTTCTGCCGGAAATCGGACTGCAGGCAGAGCTCACATCTCCAATTCATCTGGACTGTCAGCCTCCGTATCACGTCGACGAGCGACTTCGGAATACTCGACCGGTAGTCCTGCTGCCGAACAGTCGAGAGCCTGCTCGTGAGTGGGCGCCCTTTGCTGAACTGGCAGAAGGAATTCTGAAGAATAATCCTGCCGCCACTGTCGTCTGGGACAGTCACATTCCGTTTGATCCGCCCCCCGGACTTCAATGCGATCGGTTTGTGAATCTCAGTTCGCGAACAACGCTGATGGACATGATGGGGTTGCTGCAGACTGCCAGCCTTGTGGTGGCCAATGACAGCGGTGGTCTGCACGTTGCCGCTGCAATGGGAATTCCGCTGCTGGGGCTGTACGGACCCACGTTTCCAGGTGATTCCGGACCTTATCCACCCGGAGTTGGAACGAACAGAATTCTGGAAGCGCCGGATCGGGATCTGTCGAAGCTGTCCGTCGACACTGTGCTGGATCAGGTGTTGTCAATCATTTCGAGTCAAACTGACAGGCGTCAATCTGCAGCGTGATCAGGTTCTGCTCTTAATGAACCACATTTGCGTTTCACAATTGGATTGCCTTTTGGCCCTTTATTGTATCGAGAAATGGAGTTGTCGATGAAACGTCACGAACGCCGCCGTCTGGAGCGGGACCTTGAAACTGATCGTATGCTCCAGACTGATGCCGGTCGGCAGCAATACTGGGAAATGATCGCAGAAAGATGCGCTGCGGATTCCATGATCGCTCTTCTGGAAACAACGCTGCACCTGCCAGGCGATGTGATTGAGTGCGGCGTGTATCGCGGAAGTTCCATTCAGACAATCGGTCGAACACTGGCCGACCGCGCTCCGGAGAAGACAATCTACGCGTGTGACAGTTTCGAGGGATTCCCGGAGGAAGGCGTTGGGCGAGTCGACGTGGGCTTCCTGCGGTTCCTGTCACGGATTCGCAAAAAGTTCCGCACCTGCGCGGATACGCCGGAACGGCTTCAGAAGATCTTTTCGCTGTTCAATATCCGCGGTGAGATTGTTCGCGGTTATTTTTCGGACACGCTGGGGCAGTTTGCCGCTCACAAGTTCTGCTTCATTCACCTGGACTGCGACATCTACAGTTCCTACATGGACTGTCTGAACACGTTGTACGACAACCTGGTACCGGGGGGCGTCATTGTGTTTGATGACTATCGATCACCGAAGTGGCCAGGTGCAGAAAAGGCCGTCAACGAATTCTTCGGTCGAGTGGGCGGTGACATTCTGCAGTGCACTGAACGCAAAGAGCCCAGCTGGTATGTGCGAAAGTCTGCCAATGCCCAGTCGAAGGCCGCGTGAGGATTTCTTCTGTGTCAACGTCCCGGCCTTAAAGAACAACGTCGCGCGTTCGGAGCGTTCATGGACGTGCGACGACAGGTCACATGATCCGGCCGTCAGTTCTTTTTTGGTGCAGCGGATTTGGGCTTGAGTTTTCCGCTTTGAAGCTCCTCGACGACCTTGGCAAGGACAGCCGGATCACGACTTTCCATCACGTGCTGGATGCGGGTTTCCGGGATTCCCATTCTGGTCATGATCTGTTCGGCGGTTTCCCACATCTTGATCTGCTTCTTCCCTGTGGAAAGATACAGGTTTGTTACCAGTTCACTCAGGCGCTGATCGTCAATGGCTTCGCGATTGTCGTAGTACCGCTGAATCACTTTCTGCTGGTAGGGTGAGAAGTCGCGTTTTGCCATGGTCGTGAAATCCTGCTCGCGGCGCTTGCTGATCCTGTGATGTTGAAAACAGTCGGACGGTGAAACACAACACGGGCGACCCGAATCTGCCTCCGTCCGTTGTATTTCGGATCTCGCTTCGCACAAACTTTACGCGGCTTTGGCAGGTCACAGATGCAGGCTGCAGTTTCTGCGGCCCGCATTTTGCCTTTCAGGGCTTTCGGTACGTTTCGTGCCTTCCGCCGCTGCCCCTGTACAGTGATCACCTGATACCACACCACAGAGGCTCAACGGGCATGCATCAGATAGTGGTTAAACATCCGCAACCAGTGATGCTTTGAGATACTCGCGGTTGAGCCGAGCGATGTTGGTGACCGAAATCTCTGCCGGACAGGCAGCTTCGCATTCTGAGGTGTTGGTGCAGGAACCGAATCCTTCTGAGTCCATCTGGTTGACCATGCTGATGACTCGCTGATTGCGTTCCGGATGGCCCTGTGGCAGCACTGCCAGTTGGGAAACCTTAGCTGAGACAAACAACATCGCAGAGGCATTCTTGCAGGCGGCGACGCAGGCTCCGCAGCCGATACAGGCGGCGGCATCCATGGCGATTTCCTGTCGGTGACCTGGAACCGGAATGCAGTTGCCGTCCGGAGCATTGCCAGTGTTGACTGAAACGTAGCCACCGGCTTCAATGATTCGATCGAATGCCGAACGGTCGACCACGAGGTCCTTCAGGACCGGAAACGCGGAGGCTCGCCAGGGTTCGATCGTGATCGTTTCGCCGGACTTGAACCGTCGCATGTGGAGCTGGCAGGTTGTAGTGGCCTTGTCCGGGCCGTGAGCCTGTCCATTGATCATCAGACTGCACATACCGCAGATGCCTTCACGGCAGTCGTGATCGAAGGCGACCGGTTCTTCGCCGGCTTCGATGAGTTGTTCGTTGAGAACATCCAGCATCTCCAGGAACGACATGTGTGTACTGACGTTGTTCAGCTGATAGCTGCAGAATCTTCCCTTGTCTTCGGAACTGTCCTGTCGCCAGACGCGGAGTGTCAGGTTGAGAGTGTCGGTGCTCATGGTTATTTGTAGCTCCTTGTCGTCGGAGGAACATTGGGGAATATCAAAGGCTCTTTGTGAAGCGTGGGCTCTTCACCGACACCGTGGAATTCCCAGGCAGCAGCGTAACTGTACTGTTCGTCATTTCGTTTCGCTTCACCTTCGCTTGTCTGGTGTTCTTCCCGGAAGTGGCCACCACACGATTCTTCGCGGTGCAGGGCATCCTGAGCGAGAAGTTCAGCAAATTCCAGAAAGTCGGCGACTCGACCGGCCTTTTCAAGACTCTGGTTGAAGGATTCGTTGCCGCCGAGCACACGAACATCCTTCCAGAACCGATCACGCAGATCGCGGATCTGGCCAATGACATTTTCAAGTCCGTTTTTGTTGCGGGCCATTCCGCAGTGATCCCACATCAACAGGCCCAGTTCCCGGTGGAAGCTGTCCACGGTTCGGCGTCCACGAATGTCCAGAAGCTGGTCGATGCGTCCCTGTGCCGTCTGAAGAGCTTCCTGACAGGCCGGATGATCGTCCGGGATCTTTTCCTGTTTTGTTCGAGCCAGGTGGTCGCCAATGGTGTAGGGAATCACAAAGTAACCATCGGAAAGTCCCTGCATCAAAGCGCTGGCACCGAGACGGTTTGCGCCGTGATCGGAGAAGTTTGCTTCTCCCAGTACGAACAACCCCGGCAGGTTACTCATCAGATTGTAATCGACCCACAGACCACCCATGGTGTAATGAACGGCCGGAAAGATCTTCATGGGAACGTGGTACGGGTCCTCCGCGGTAATCTTGTGATACATGTGGAAGAGGTTGCCATACTTCTTTCGAATGACGTCTTCACCGTCGCGTTTGATGGCGTCTCGGAAGTCCAGGTAAACCGCCAGGCCGGTCTCGCCGACACCAAAGCCGGCATCGCAGCGTTCCTTGGAAGCACGTGAAGCCACATCGCGGGGAACAAGATTTCCGAAAGACGGATACCGTCGCTCCAGGTAGTAGTCGCGATCGTCTTCCGGAATGTCAGAAGGTCGCCGCTTGTCATCCGCGCTTTTGGGAACCCAGACGCGTCCGTCGTTTCGCAGACTTTCGCTCATCAGAGTCAGTTTGGACTGATAGTCGCCACTGACTGGAATACAGGTTGGATGGATCTGCGTGTAGCAGGGATTCGCGAAGAGTGCTCCACGTCGGTGACAGCGCCAGGCGGCCGTGACATTACAGCCTTTGGCGTTGGTGGAAAGGTAGTACACGTTTCCGTAACCGCCTGTACACAACACAACCGCGTCCGCTGTGTGACTTTCCAGCTGTCCGGTGACCAGATTGCGAACGACAATGCCGCGGGCCACGCCGTCGACAACGATCAACTCCAGCATTTCACGGCGTGCAAACAGCTTGACCTTGCCCAGATGCACCTGACGCATCATGGCCTGATAGGCACCCAGCAGAAGCTGCTGCCCGGTTTGACCGCGGCAGTAGAAAGTTCGCGAAACCTGGGCACCACCGAAAGATCGGTTGGCCAGAGTGCCGCCATATTCGCGAGCAAAGGGGACTCCCTGAGCCACGCACTGGTCAATAATGTTGTTGCTGATCTGAGCCAGACGATAGACGTTGGCTTCGCGCGCGCGATAGTCACCACCCTTCACTGTGTCGTAGAACAGACGCCAGATACTGTCACCGTCGTTGGGGTAGTTCTTGGCGGCGTTGATACCGCCCTGAGCGGCAATACTGTGGGCTCGCCGTGGGCTGTCCTGAAAACAGAACGCTTTGACGTTGTAACCCAGTTCACCCAGTGAAGCCGCCGCAGCCCCGCCCGCCAGCCCGGTCCCCACGACAATGACACTGAACTTTCGCTTGTTGGCGGGGTTGACCAGCTTCAGATTGAAGCGGTGTTTGTCCCAGATCTGTTCGACCGGACCTTCAGGAGTACGTCCGTTCAGTGTTTCACTTGCGACTCTAACCATCAGACAACCTCAGGCGCCCAGCGCCGGTAGTGAAGAGTATTTTTCGCGTCGATCGACGAACCAGTTCCAGACAGGTGGCGAATTCCACAGTTAGCCCGGAGCTGCTGAACCCCACGCCAGAATTGCCAGAAATCCGCCAGCGACGGCCCAGGCAAAGATAATTCCCAGCAACGCAAACAGAACGTTCCAGCGCTTGTGGTTGACTCCCAGTGATTGCAGAGCACTCTTGAAGCCGTGTGACAAGTGAATGCCCAGTGCGATCAGGCCCAGTGCGTATACCACTCGAACGATGTTGTCGTGGAGAATCGCTTTCACATGAGCGTACTTGCTGGCACCGCTGGCGAAGTTTCGCAGGTCCAGTTTCATGTCGACGATGTGCAGAATCAAAAACACAAGGATCATGATTCCTGTGCCCAGCATCCAGTTGGAAGCGCCGCCTCCCGGCAGAATGAAGATTCCCTGCTTGCTTTCGCTGACGGCGTATTCCTGCTTGCGAGCCTGGCGGCTCATCGCGGTCGTCGAAACGGCCAGCAGCATGTGCAGGGCGAATGTTGCGAAGAGGCCGATTTCTGCAGCGGCCAGCAGTGGCCCCATGCTGTGGAGCTTCTCAGCGTATTGGTTGAATGCCTCTTCGCCGGCGAACAGCAGCAGATTTCCTGCAAGGTGAGCAACCAGGAAGCCGCACAACGCAAGCCCCGTGATCGCCATCAGGATTTTCTGGCCGACGGAAGTGGAGTAAACTCGAACAAGCGGACCCAGAATCGGCACTTTGGAAAGCACCTTTGCTGGAACACAACAGGCTTTACAGAT
This sequence comes from Planctomycetaceae bacterium, assembly GCA_020426485.1. GTDB lineage: Bacteria > Planctomycetota > Planctomycetia > Planctomycetales > Planctomycetaceae > JAGQPY01. The sequence continues at coordinate 1,698 of JAGQPY010000111.1, read as the reverse complement.
CACGTCCAAAGCCCCACTCCTTAAAGCGTGGGTTACACGGAAGTTGTCAAAAATCGCGGGCGATTATAGAAGCCGTTATCGGAACTTCAACGACGACTGATAAACGTCATTGCGGAACAGTTCCTCAGGTCTCTTTGCCGGAAAAGTTCGTCTGTCTTAACGAAAGACTTCTCAGAAGAACTCCGCAATTCAGCCGAACGCGTCGCCCTGACCGAACTTCAGGCCTTCATCTTCATGATCCAGGTCTTAAAAGCGATCGACCCCGGCATGTTCGATCAGAAATTCCACGTTTCAGGACGACGGATTTCTCATTTCCAAATCTTCCGATCGGTGATTCAGAACAATCCAGACGATCGCCACCAGAATCGGCAGGCTGCCGGCGACGAAGAACATCGGCCGAAATCCGGCGCCATCGAAGCGGGGCAGGTCGATGATTCGCCCCAGAAGTGGAGCGGAAATCGCTGCTCCAAGATCCAGGCATCCCAGAATCAGATTGATGCCGCTGCCTCGATATTCAGGCGGAAATCTGCCGGAACCCAGTGATACGATTGACGGAAACAGCAGAGCGTGTCCCAGTCCGCACAGGAGAGCCGACGGAAGCAGATGCCACCACGCCGAGACCGGAAGCAGGCTCCACAGGCCCAGTCCCTGAGCCATCAGCCCGATGAAGATCAAACGGTACCGGCCAATTCGCTGACTCAGGGCGGCCGTCTGCACGCGAAATGTGAATGCTGCCAGAGCATACGTGGTCCAGTAGACCGCGATGCCTCCAAAGTTTTCGTGCAGATTAAACCGCACCAGAAAAACCGACGGCACCGTAAACACGACACCCATCATCATCGACACAACTGTCACCATGCCCGGCCAGTATTGGCGGGTGAGTCGGATCAGAGAAGGGCGGATCTGTTGTCGCAATGGTTCAGCCGCCGTACGAGTTGCCAGCGACAGCAGCACCATGTGGGCCGTCACAAGCACCAGAGCGATTCGGAACAGCGTCGGGAAGAAGACGTCCGGATTGTGATTCGTCATCCAGCGCAGGAAGTCTGCCAGCTGCGAACCAAGGATCATTCCAACAAATCCGCTGCTGCCCACCAGACCGATAAATTCCGTGCGGCGATGTTCGTCCACCACGGACTGAATGTGGAAGTTTCCGCAGGTGAACATACCTGCCAGGCCGGTTGCAAACAGAATTCGTCCGGCGTAAACCCACGGCGACAGTGTTCGCTGAAAGGTAAAGATCAGAACGCCGCACAGTCCCAGAAAGCACATCGTCTGCCAGACTCGCCGAACTCCAAAACGATCGATGCTGCGCCCCAGCATCATGCGTCCCGTCATTGCGGCCAGCAGTCCGTACTGAATGACGCGTCCCGGAAGTTCTTCCGAATACGTCATGGAACTGCTGCTCTGTCGTGACAGCCACGAAACCCAGTCGGCGAAGACAAAGGTGGATGCGTTGGCCGTTACCAATGACAAGTTTGCCAGATAGGAAAACACAAACACCGGATGTGCCGGACTGTCAACCGTTGCCGCCGAAGCGTTGGCCGTTGCTTTCGCTTCGTCGCTTTGCGAGCGGTGAGACTCCGTCCCTTCCGCCGTAAATGCCGCAGGCGTTAAATCATGTGCCGATGTTCCGTCGCAGTCAGCCACCGAACGCTCCGTAACGCCGAACGCCGAAGTGGAAAGCCGCCCGATTCGCCA
>JAGQPY010000110.1 GCA_020426485.1 Planctomycetaceae bacterium | reverse complement strand
ATCATCGCCATTCTGATTGCTCTGTTACTGCCCGCCGTCCAGCAGGCTCGCGAAGCTGCCCGCAGAACTCAGTGCAAAAACAATCTGAAGCAGATCGGGCTGGCTCTTCACAACTATCTGGACAGCTACAACACATTTCCACCCGCGTTCGCTTCCGATTACACGACTTCCAATCCTCAGGGCACGGGGGGCGGTGAATGGTCCATTCACGCTCGTCTGCTGCCTTATCTGGAAGAAAGCAATCTGTACAACCAGGCCGATCTCACGTTCTCGTACTCCGACTCAGTAAACGCAGGCATCGCACCTCAGCGAATCGGAGCTTATCTCTGCCCCAGCGAAGTCAATGACCGTGCTCGCGAATCCAGTGGGGTGGCTGTGCACTATCCCGTCACTTATGGATACAACGGCGGCACCTGGCGAGTCTGGACAAACTCAAGTCGTCAGGCCGGCGACGGAGCGTTCGCTCCCAATTCCCGCTTTGGTACTCAGCACTTCACGGACGGCACCAGCAACACTCTTGGGTTTTCCGAGGTCAAAGCCTTCACGGCTTACAATCGTGATGGAGATTCCGGAACAGCCACCATTCCCGCGGGACCGGCCGACGTGGACAGTCTGATCGCTTCCGGAGGCAGCAACAAAGCGGACAGCGGTCATACAGAGTGGGTTGATGGTCGAGTTCATCAGACCGGGTTTACGGTGACGCTGCCTCCGAACTCCACAGTCACAGTTCCCGGCGAAGCTCGCCCGGGCGAAGGTGACTACACATCCTGCCGTGAAGACAGTTCGTGCACAGGTCCAACCTATGCCGCTGTCACATCACGCAGCTGGCATGTTGGTGTGGTGCAGTCGCTGTTGATGGATGGTTCCTGCCGCAGCATCAGTGAAAACATCGATCTCGGCACGTGGCGAAATCTGGGCCAGCGAAATGACGGCAATGTGATTGGTGAATTCTGATTCACCGCAAAGCGGCCAGTGTCCCGGCCGACAATCTGTCGGCCGGGAACTTCCGGTTCAAAGTCAGCCGATTCTCAGGTGATGGGTTCGCCGTGGTACAGTGGCATGGGTCGGTGCTGCAGATCGTACCAGTGGACGCTGCGGTTCAGGCCCAGAGCGTTGTACATGGTGGCCGCGAGCTGTTCCGGAGATATCGGCGAATCGACGGGCTGTCCGCCCTGACTGTCGGAAGCTCCTATGATTCGTCCGCCGCCGAATCCGCATCCAGCCAGCAACACCGACTGAACGGCTCCCCAGTGGTCGCGGCCCGGCATTTCGTAGTGAGCCGGAAGTCGAAAAACTTTCGGTGTGCGGCCGAATTCGCCAGCCATGACCACCAGAGTTGAATCCAGCATTCCTCGCTGGTGCAGGTCATTCAGCAATGCAGAAACCGACTGATCCATCGGCGGCAGCAGATAATCCTTCAGATGCGGGAACGCATTTCCGTGTGTGTCCCATGTCTCGTTGTTGCCAAGGTTCACCTGAATGAAGCCGACACCCGCTTCAGCCAGTCGACGAGCCAGCAGCAACGACCAGCCGAACGTGTTCTTTCCGTAACGGTCGAGTTCATCGGTGTCTGCGGAGTGAATATCGAACAACTCACTCAAGCGGCCATCGCCCAGCATGGAGATCGCCCGTTCGCGATACTGCGTGAACGGCGCTGTTTCCTGAAGCCGCTTCAGGTACAGATCACGATCTTCCAGCTGCGAAAGCAGTTCCAGTCGTTCTTCAAACTGAGCGGCAGTCAGGGTCTCAGGAAGGCTGAGCCCCGGCGTTCGAAAATTCAGGTCAGCCGTCTTTTCTCCGCCACGCTGGTGGTGGAATTCATATTCCGGCCACGCGCCGTAGGTGCGAGCATTGAAACGACTGGCCGCAAGAATCCACGGATCTCTTTGAGCCCCCATTTGACCGGCCAGCTGACCAGGGATGACTCGCCCGGTGCGGTGAATCAGTTTTTCCGGAAGTACCACCGACGAAGGCAGGCCGTCTCGATCTGACAACAGCGCGCCCATCAGTGCTGCGATGGAAGGATGGTCAGTTGGTTTGGGCGTTGAGGGACTGAATCCGATGGGCAGTGTGGTTCGTCCGGACAACATGACCATGTGCCCCTGCGAATGCTCATTGTACGGATGAGTCACACTGCGTGCGACGCTCCACAGAGGACTGCATTCGGCCAGCCGCGGAAGATGTTCACAGATCTGCAGCCCGGGTGTGCGCGTGGCAATCGGAGCAAACTCGCCTCGAACTTCCGCCGACGCCAGTGGCTTGGGGTCAAAGCTGTCCTGCTGAGCCAGCCCGCCCGAGAGGAAAATGTAAATCACGGACCGAATCGGACGGTCATTCACCGGCGTCGCCGCCACAAATGGCTGAGTCGCCAGCATGGCCGCCGCCGAACTCAACATGCGCCGTCGACTTAAAGCGGAACCATGTGACGATGCACGTTGTCTTCCCGCAACCTGCGCTGTTCCGCAGCCCTGGCTTCGACATAAACGGATCGGATCACGGTGCTCCACGTTATTCGAATGTCGAACATACGGTTCGCGGTCAGACTGCGAGGGTTCATTCGTGATTGTCATCAGCGGAAGTTCCAACGGGCGGCATGGGTGAGTGGAACAGGCGGGAGGGAATGGATCGCTGGACTTTCAGTATAGTGTCAGGTTCAACGTCGCGACAACTACCAGACGACAAATGCGAGTGATTGGACAGCGCCAATTCAGGAGTGCGCCGGCTCGTCACCGCTTCGGATTTGACCGGACCATCAACGCAGAACCGTCTTCTGCGTTCTCGTCGGGGTCCGCCCGCCTTCCGGGACTTCTGCGCTTCGCTGCCCACAAAATCAGAGACGATGAATCTGAACCAAAGCGTCGACAAGTCGTCGCACTCCAAATGCTTTCCTCTGAAGTCGCCCCCGACTGAGCAAACGGATTTGCGTGATTGATTCGATTTCATGTGGTCCGGCCCCATAAAATCCGCGATTCCCCGGCCTTGCAGGTTCCGTTTGTTCCGGTGTTTCGGCCCCATGTTCAGGGATCGCGGCGGGTGTTGGCGACAGCCCATTCTTTTCAGTGCCATGTCTGGTTAAACTCAAGCGGGTTTCGCAAATTCCCGCATCATCAAAGTCCCCGGACAAAGTCAGCTTTCAGGGAAAGATCCAAAAGGTGCGGCGACTGGAAGATTGAGTTTAGAGCCACGTTATGAATCTGATTGCATTCGCCATCAATAATCCGGTGAAGGTGACCGTTGGTGTCATTCTGGCTGTTCTGTTCGGCGGGATTGCGTACATCAGCACTCCCGTCCAACTGACGCCCGACGTGGTCGAACCCGAAATCACAGTCACCACGTTGTGGCCGGGAGCGAGTGCTCAGGAAGTTGAGCGGGAGATCGTCGACGAACAGGAAGAGCAGCTGAAAAGCGTCGAGGGTCTGGACGAATTCAAAAGTGAAAGCGCGGATTCCAGCGGATCCATCACGCTGAAGTTTCCCGTCGGCACGGTGCTGTCAGATGCTCGAGCACGCGTGGCGGAAAAACTGAATCAGGTCGCCGACTACCCCGATGACGCTCGCGAACCGGTGATCAGCACGGTCAACGCCAACACCAATGCCATCGCGTGGTTCATTCTGAAACCTCTGCCACCCACCAAAGAAGACCTGCGCAATCTGATTGAACTGCATCCCGAACTGAACGAACCACTGCAGCCGATTCTGGCTGGTCCGGAAATGGTGGATCTGACTCGGATCAATAGTCTGGTCAGTGAACATCCGGTCCTGGAAACCTTCGTTCTGGGCCGCAATAACCCGGCCTTGATGAAGAAGTTTGCGGAAGACTTCATCGAAGCGGAATTCGAAAGAGTTCCCGGTGTCGCCAATGCCAATGTATTCGGAGGTCAGGAACAGGAATTCCGGGTCGTTGTGAATCCCTCACGACTGGCCGCTGCCGAAGTGACCATTGACCAGCTGCGGACTGTTCTGATCGGACAAAATCAAAATACGTCGGCGGGTGACATTCAGGAAGGCAAGCAGCGGAACGTTGTACGAACACTGGGACAGTTTCAGTCGCCGGAACAGGTGGAAGAAACCATCATCACCGTTCGCGACAATGCTCCCGTTCGAGTGCGTGACGTCGCCACCGTTGGACTGTCTTACAAAAAGCCGGACGGAGTCGTACGACAACAGGGACTCAGCGCGCTGGCGATCAATGCCCAGCAGTCCCCCGGAACCAATCTGAAGGAAATCATGGGGCCGTCGCGATCCGAACTGGATCTGGATCATGACGGAAACATTACGACTCTGGAACTGGCCGATTGTACTCGAATCTACGGCAAGTGCCTGCGGATCGCCGTCGAAGAACTGAATCTGGGACTGCTGAAACAAAAGGGCGTCTACCTGGACCAGGTGTACGACCAAACGCAGTATCTGGATTCCGCCACCGAACTGGTCCGCAGCAACGTCTATCTGGGCGGAACGCTGGCTGTAGCCGTGTTGCTGCTGTTTCTGCGAAGTGTGCGGTCCGTTGTGATTGTGGGACTTTCGATTCCGATCAGCGTGATCGCCACATGTTTGTTCGTTCGTATTTTCGACCGCAGCATCAACGTCATTAGTCTGGCAGGCATGGCGTTCGCCGTGGGGATGGTCGTCGACAACGCCATTGTCGTGCTGGAAAACATTTACCGTCACTATCAAATGGGCCGTGGTCCTCGTGAAGCCGCATTGAAGGGAACTCAGGAAGTCTGGGGAGCCGTTCTGGCATCGACGTTGACAACGCTGGCAGTCTTCGTGCCGGTGATCTTTGTTCAGGGCCAGGCGGGACAGCTGTTTCGAGACATCGCGATTGCCATCAGTTGTGCGGTGGGATTGTCGCTGATTGTCAGTATTACGGTCATTCCTACAGCGGCCTGCCGTCTGTTGAAGAAAACGGACGGCGATGATCGTGTCGAAGGTGGATTGCAGGCTCGAGTCGATTCGGGATCGGGCTGGGGACTGTCAGGACTGTTCGGCCTGGTTCGCTTCGGGACGTTTGTGAACAACGCTTTCGCATCGACCATGCGCTGGCTGCTGGGACTTCCGGGAAGCTGGCTGGTTCGCATTGGGATTGTGTGTCTGTTCGTGTCGGCGTCGATTCTGATGAGCATCAAGCTGATGCCGGACACGGAATATCTGCCTAACGGCAATCGCAATCTGATCATCGCTATTCTGCTGCCGCCTCCGGGCTACAACGTCGATCAGATGATTCGCCTGGGGATCAACATCGAACGCCAGCTGGAACCCTACTGGCTGGGAACGGCCGGCGAAGGGGCTCCGGAAATTGAAAGCTTCTTCTTCGTGGCTCGCGGACGCAGCCTGTTCATGGGGGCTCGCGCGAAGGACGAACTTCGAGCCGCCGACATGATTCCTGTACTGGCCAAAGCTGCTGCGTCGCAGCCGGGCGTTATTCCCATTGTCAGCCAGGCCAGTCTGTTCGACAGCGCGCTGAGCGGTGGGCGAACCATTGACATTGAAATCACGGGTCCGGATCTGGAAGTGCTGGTTCTGGAAGCTCAAAAAGCCTTCGGAATGTGTATGGGCGAATTTCCGATGGCTGCCGGAAACCAGCTGCGACCCATTCCGGGGCTTGACCTTTCCAGTCCGGAACTGCACGTGGTGCCTCAACTGGAAAAGACGGCCGAACTGGGCGTCACCACCGCGTCGATCGGCTATGCCGTGAATGCCCTGGTCGACGGTGCCTTTGCAGGGGATTACTGGCACGAAGGACGACGCATCGACCTGGTGATTTATGGCGACGACAACTATGCAAACCGGACACAGGATCTGGCCAACCTGCCCATCAGTACTCCAGGCGGCAACATTGTGCGTCTGGGAGCCGTGGCCGACATCATGCTCAGTCGCGGTCCGGAACAGGTCAATCACGTGGAACGGCTCAGGTCCATCACCATTCAGTTGAAGCCGGCTGACGGAATTGCTCTGGAAGCGGCGCTGCGAACCGTCGAAGAAAAAGTCCGGCGACCGCTGATGCAGTCGGCCAATTTTCAATCGGGACTGTATCAGGTGCGTCTGGCGGGAACCGCCGACAAACTGGCCGACACCTGGTATGAACTCAAGTGGAATCTGGTACTGGCCGTGGTGCTGACGTATCTGCTGATGGCGGCTCTGTTCGAAAGCTTTCTGTATCCTCTGGTGATCATGACCAGCGTCGCGCTGGCACTTGTCGGAGGGCTGCTGGGGCTGGCCGTTCTGAACATGTTCACTCTGCAGACGCTGGACATGCTGACGATGCTGGGCTTTGTGATTCTTGTCGGTACCGTAGTCAACAATGCCATTTTGATTGTGCATCAGGCCCTGAATCTGATTCGAGAAGAAGGGCTGAATTCGGTGGATGCCGTTTGCGAAAGCGTGCGGACGCGCGTCCGTCCCATCTTCATGAGTACTCTGACGACGGTGCTGGGAATGCTGCCTCTGGTGGTGCCTTTGCCACAGTATTCAAACGGACAATGGCTGTGGGTCGCCGGTGCCGGCAGCGAATTGTATCGAGGTCTCGGCAGTGTGGTTCTGGGCGGACTGATCGTTTCCACCATCTTCACACTGGTTCTGATTCCGGCGGGCTTCAGCCTGGTGATGGACGGGCAGATTCTGGCAGCTTCGATCTGGGCACGACTGACCACCGGCGTGAAGCGTCGATTTACGTCGTCGAATCAATCCATGCAGGGGCTTTGATCTGAACATCCGGACAACGATGGTCCATTCCAGCCCCCAACGCCATGAAAGGATGTCCTTCGTTTAACCCGTTGCCAAAGGCGAGGTATTCCGTCAACCGACAGCACCTCCCCGCGGGTCGGGTCAAACGAACTGTGTCATTCCTACCTGAAAACTCTTCACGACGTTGGGCAGAACTCACGGCCCCATTTGGCGACCGCTCAAAGAAACATGGCTGGCCCTGCTGGTCGCTCACCAACATCCGCGCACCGTGCGGGGGTTCGTACTCCGTGAAAATTTCCCGCGCCAGCACTTCCGTCATCCGAAGAAACAATTGTTTAAGGTCGGTTCCGGACTGATTCGCCGCGCGCTGTGTGCAGATGTGCACTCCGGCAGACGCCGGACGGAGCACTTTGAAAGCAACCGCTGACTCCGACGTCGTCGAGGACGAATTCACCGCAGGGACTCGTTCTGAGTAACAGCCGGCTTCGATTCATCTGAAGCCCATGCGGCTCAGGGTCGCTTTGCGAAGTGATTTCGGACAGGCGGCATTTTGTTTGCATGACGCACTTCTACGGGAATCCCGGATGAAACAGGCGACCGGCATCTGCGTCGAGTGACGGGGTTGTGGTTCAGTGTGCGAAAAGTTGTTACCATCCGGATCTGATTTCAGTGGCCCGTGCGTTCGCAGGCTGTCGATCGATTGGGGTCAGACCAGTGCGGTGAAGAATTTCTCACCCGATGCCGCGGGCAAGGTTGCTGATCGTTGATCCTGTGGCAGCAGTTGTTCTGTTGAGCCGGGTGGAGTTGAGAATCGGTCGTTAAACATGACGGTCCTGAAGACGGAAAATGGAGTCCCATGATTTCTCTGCAACAGATCCTGATTCCCACTGACCTGAGTGAACCATCGCTGGCCGCCACGCGGTACGCGCTGGAGTTTGCTCGGCGATTTCAGGCTCGGCTTCACCTGCTGTATGTGATTCACGAACCGCCATACTATGCTCCGCTGGGTGGCTACATGCCGTCACGTGATGAGTGGTCAGCGTTTGCCGATACAGCACTTCAGAACTGGATTTCCGAAGAGGACATCGGTCATCTGGAAGTTGTCCGGGAAAAGGTCGTTGGACATCCGGCGACGTCCATTCTGGAATACGCTCAACAGCACAACATCGACCTGATTGTCATGGGGACGCACGGTCGCACGGCTTTGGCGCATCTGGTACTGGGCAGCGTCGCGGAAAACGTCGTTCGTCAGTCCAGGTGTCCGGTGTTAACAATTCGCCCTGACCAACACAATTTTGTAATGCCCTGACAAGGGCTTTGACTTTGCCCCGGCGGCGAATCCGGCCTGTTGACGTCAACTGTGACCAGCGCCGAAACGCTCCGGTGGAGTGCGTCTTCCATCAATCATGCAGGTCCGGCAGTGCCGGACGGAAAACATACCTGCAACACTCTGTTCAAGTTTTTGAAAGGACCATTCATGGCTTCTGGAAAATCCGAATCCGGCTCGGCCGCGCCGCTGCTGAATGTTGAATGTTCCGACAATATTGCGGTCATTACGCCTCAGGGTGATATGGGCGAATTTGTCGTGAGCCAGATTCAGGAAGAAGCCGAGACGGCTCTGAAGAAGTTTCAGGATTCCAACCAGTGTCAGCACGTGGTGATCGACTTCTGCAACACCGACTACTTCGGCTCCTCCGCGCTGGGAATGTTCATTCGACTCTGGAAGCGGGTTCGTGAACGCGGCGGTAGGATGGCTTTGTGCAATCTGTCGGAACACGAAAAAGAAGTACTCAAGATCACTCGACTGAACGAATTCTGGTCGATCGCGGAAACGCTGGACGACGCCAAAGCGGACGTTGGTCGCTGATCCGATCGCCGTCAGTGGGGCTGTCCGACTGCGGGACGGAGACGCGTCATTGTTGCCGGATGGCATCGGCATCGAGAAATGACGTTTACCGTTTTTGACATCCGGCAGTCTGCAGGTCGGCCCCGGGATGGCAGGTTGGTCGGAAAAGTCGCGGAAAACCAACCGTTCCGGCAATCAGGAACGCAGATTTTTGGATTTTGCACGTCGGGGCGACGCGTCGGCGAATCCGCCGTTCCGGAGGCTTTTGGCCTGCAGAAATCATGGTTTTTCGTCGATCCAGAGGCTAAGGTTCTCCTGAGTGATAAGCGGAACTGGTCGTTCTTCCGGACTTCGTTCCGGATTGATACCCTAAACATCCCCGCAGTCCAGAGTTTCCCACAGTACTGAGAATCAGTTTCAGATCTGAAGCTTTGCCGTCTTCAATCCAATGACTGCAGGTTTCAGCCCTCCCACCAAACCCACCTGAAAAGCTGACCACCCTTCCTACCTTCGGTCGGCGCCCTGAAACCTCATGAAACCTCACTATTTCCAACGTTACGTTGGTCGATCGCGTCGTTTTTTGTCGCGTTGGTTTCGTCCGCGCGAGGTTGCTTGCCTGCTGCTTCTGGTTCCCGCTGTGTTGTTTCAGACCGGTGCTGTCGACCAGAAAGTCGCACCCGTTGAAGTCGACATCACCGAACTTCAGCCGTCCGTGTTCATTCAAAGTATCGAACGCAAAGGACTGACTGAACCTCTTCAGACGACGGAAGTTCGATCGGAATGCTATTGGAGCACTCGAATCCTGAGCCTGGTTCCGGAAGGAACATGGGTTCAAAAAGGTGACGTCGTGTGCGTTCTGGACTCGTCAGAGATCGAAGAGTACGCGCGGGCTCGCGAAATCTATCTCATTCGATATCGAGGCCGACTGGATAACGCACTGCATGAAGAAGAGATGCTGGAATCTCAAAACGCTCGCCGACTGGAAGCGGCTCGGTTCAGCCTGGAAAAGGCCGAGAGCGATCTGGAAACTTATTCGGAAGGCACGTTTCCTCAACAGCTGGAGGAACTGGAAGACAACCTTGCGATGCTGGCCGAGCAGACTCGATCCGCCGAAGACCGACTGGACTACGTGGAACACCTGTGGGCGATGGGCCTGATCAATCAGCGTGAAATGCAGACGGAAGCATTCAAGACTCTCACGGCAGAACAAAAGCTGGCACGTGCTTCCGCCAGGCTTCATTCCATCGAACGTTTTCTGCACCCGCAGACAGAACTGCGACTGACTCATCAGCGAGATCAGGCGGAACGCAATCTGGCTCGGACTCAGATCAGTAACGGACTGTCCGCAACACGGGCTCGCCTGACGACGCTGGCTTACGAACGAACACTGGGAATTTACGAACGTTATCATCGCCGAGCAACGGAAAGCATCAAGGCGTGTACCTTGCGTGCCCCCTGTGACGGTCAGGTCATGCACGGCAACTCCTGGTATCTGCAGAGCCGCGGCATTCGTCAGATTGAAGAAGGCAAAACCGTTCGGCTGCAGCAGAAGATCTTCGAAATTCCTGATCCACAGCGCATGAAAGTCAGTGTGCCGCTGGAAGAATCGCTGATTTATCACGTGCACAAAGGCATGCCGGTCACGGTCATCATTCCGGGACACGACAACATGGAAGTCAGTGGTCGCGTCTTTGATATTTCTCGATATCCACGCGTGCGAAGTTCGTATACGCCGCACCTGAAAGACTACTGGCTGGATATCGAACTGTTGCCAACCGACGAACAACGCGGCAGTCTGACATTGAAGACAGACGTCGTGGTGCAGATGAAGGTGGCCGAAATCCCTGACTCCCTGCTCATTCCACGGGACGCCGTGACCGGTGCCGCCGGTCACAACTTTGTCTATGTGTTCGATGGTCGGCAACTGGTGCCTCGACGAGTCGAACTGGGCGAAGCCAACGAAACCAGCGTCTGTGTGAAGGAAGGTCTGCAGTGCGGCGATCGTTTGGTGACCACCATGACGCCTCAACATCGCGAAGCTCTGCTGAAAACTTTGCGAGTCGATCTGGGGATCGAAGGTCAGGAGCTTTGATCACGCTTTGAGCTGTTCGTGGCTGAACGATTCGCAGTGTCACAGAAAGCAGTCCTGCCGACGTGGTTCTGTCTGCGGCATCTGTGATTCCTGCACGACTTGTCTGACCAGTTGCTCACCGACGCCCTGTTGAGCAAAGATGGCATCGCCGCTGCTGATCTGCTGGTTCCATGCGTTCTGAAAGGATTCCACCAGACTGCGGTTCTTTGACAATGCCGCCGGAACGGCGTGGTACATCACCAGTGCCCGGTCCTGCTCTTCAAAGAATTTCCCCAGAACCCCCGGCATCCATTCCGTCAATCGCTTCCGACGAACATGGCGCGTGAAGCGCGGGATCACGTACCGTGGTCGCGTAAAAGGTGACATCAATTCCTCAAGACAGTCCATGAACAGGTCCATCTCCGCCGCTTCCGCATGCCTCAGGCAGATGCGCACATAGTTTCCGTCCCGCACGGAACACTGCAGCGTGGCTTTGCCGGAAATACTTCCGGTTTCGATCAGTGTTGTGAGCACACACTGTCCCAGAGCAGATCCCAGACGTTCCGTCGTCCAGTTTGTCGTTTTCTGAGGAACATCCGGAAACCAGTCCGGCCCGACTGTGCCGTCCGCAATCGGAAACTCGATCGTCCGGACGGCACTTCCCGTGTAACCCTGTCCGATCTTCCATCGGCTTCGCGCTCCGGCACGATCTGTGGCTCGCCGCAGCATTTCGTGATTGAACGCATCGGCGGAATCATGCAGCAACTCCGGCTTCAGTTCGGTCAGTGCGGCGTGGACATGGCCGACGCCCTTCTCGATGGCTCCGTCATCCGTCACGCCAAAGATCGTTTGATGCTTGCGACAGAATCGCTGATAGTCATCCAGTCCTCGGGCGAATTCCGATGCCAGGCAGACCACGTCCCAGTTGTTGGACAGCTTCAGCGGCTGTTGAGGATCCAGTCGTATGGAACGCCCACGCAGCTGATTGACCGACATGGATGTGGCGACCGTTGTCAGATCAATCAGAACGTTCACTTTGTTGGCATCCCAGCCCTCGCCCAGCAGTCCGCGCGTTCCGACCAGGCATCGAGTAATGCCGTCCTGAAACAGCTGAGTCACCATTTCGATGTAGACACGCGGACACCAGTCGGCACCGGTCCCTTTGACCACATGAAAAGAATTCTCATCCTGAAACTGCAGCTGCACGTGCAGCTGTCTTTCCGACAGCCAGTGCCGCGCAGCAGAATCGAAAAGTTCTGCCAGATCGTGATCCACCAGAATCGTGGACCCTGTCAGCAGAACGGGGTCCAGTGTGTTGGTGACGGGATGATTGACCAGCTGACGAAACGCGGCGACGGCTCCACCGGCTTCTGCGTCCAGAACGTGTGATACATCCGCCGCAGTTGCTGACGACTTTTCGAAGTCGGTGATCACAACGGCTCGCAGGTCGTCTTCCAGCTGTTCCAGTTCGACTTCCAGAATCGGAATCAGCGCGGAAATCTTACTGTGTGTGTAACCCAGAATCCGTGTGATCGGCGAAGCGCAGGCCTGCGATCCGGTTTCTGTCACCTGAATCCCCAGTGACCGCAGACGGTCGACGGCCTGTCGATAGAGTTCCTGATCGTCGGGATGCGAACTTCGTCGCAGACCGTGCCGGAGGTAACGATCCAGAACCACCTTCAGCAGATCCAGCGGCAGTTCCGCGGGCGATTTCCGGACTCGGAATCGTCCCAAAAGCCCGCTGGGGTGCGGCACGTGACCGGGCAGAGAATGATTCATCGCCAGCAGAAAGGCCGGACCGGCTTCGGCCAGACCGGGATCGCGTCGAACAAACTCCTTCCAGTTCGCGCAGGTGGTTGCCGGCAGCTGCAGATTTTCCAGCACGTGAGAGATCCATTCCTGCAGCGGCAGAACGCGAGATTCATCGCTGACGCGCGAGGGGCGATTGAACTCGTCCAGCAGCTGACGAAAGTTCTGATCAATGTCTGCGACAAAACTGAGTTCCGCAGGGGTCGGTCGAACAAACCACACCAGATCCTGATACGGTGCCAGAAAGCCGTCGCGAACGACGGCCGGAACCGGCACTTCGTAATCGATGGGGCCGAAGTAATCGTCATAACGACGGATGTCTTCCGGCTTTTGACCTTCGCGGTCGGGAGGAGTCGCCGTGAGTCCCAGAACAACAGGATCTCCCAGAACTTCATTGGCCGCCGCCAGAACTCGCCCCCAGTGTCCCATCAGATGGTGACATTCATCCAGAATCACCATCCCCACACCCACATCGCGCAGACGTTCCAGAGCTTCACGGGAAGACGTATGCAGCAAGCCCAGTGACCCGCCTTCCAGCGACATGCGATCGCGCGCCTGTTTTCGCCACGCCGCCAGACGACGGTCAAAGTAATCCGGGCTGTGTCGCTTCAGATCGTCGATCCACAGGTTGGCCGCTTCCGGCGACTCCGCATGTTCCTGTTCAATCAGACGCTCCACCCAGAGGGCAGTGGCCATCAAATCCAGATCGCTGTCGTCACGACCGGGCAGCGTGACGCTTTGATAAGTCAGCGACGTCAACAGAGAAGGTGCCGAAGCAGCCGTACTGACCAGCTGACTGCTGTCCATTCCTGCGGGAACAAAGGAACGAATTCGAGCGGCCCACTGAGCCTGAATGGCAGAATTCGGAGACAAAACAAGCGCGGGGCGCTGAACACTATGTGCCCACAGATAAAGCCCCAGAACCGTCTTACCTGCCCCCGGCGGAGCGACAATGTGCAGACGCCGCTTCCCCTCACTCAGCTTGCGTTCAGCAATGGCAACAACCTCCGCCTGAGATGGACGGAGGTTTCCCTGAAACTGCAGGTCTGGAAATTCCTGGCGGAGCATCGCCGCAAGATAGTGCTCCTCCCCGCGATTGGCGAGGGGAATCGCCGTGGATGCTGCATCAATGTGATTCGGATTGCGAATTTCAGCCGATGCAATCCCGGTCGACAGGTCCTTCAACACCGACAATGCAGCGTTCCAGCGAATGTCTTCGAGGAACGCTTGTCGACGGTTGACTGTTCACTACTGTCGCTGGTTTTTGACGCAGCTGTCATCCATCGGAACGGCCGTTCCGACCTGATCAACAGGGTGAGTGTAAAGATATCGCCAGACGTCTTCGTGCATCAGTCGTCCGGTTTTCGGATCCTTCCGCGCTCGACTGCCAGGCTGCACAGAACTGTGAGCCACATTGGCATCGCCCTTGACGTCGAAATCAGTGATCAGACGCCGCGTGTTTTCGTAGGGTGGTTTGGTCTGGTCGACATTCACGATGGGACCGAACTGATGCAGTCCCATCAGCTCCCAGCTGCGACAATAGTGATCGGCCGTCCAGCC
>JAGQPY010000010.1 GCA_020426485.1 Planctomycetaceae bacterium | reverse complement strand
CAGAAAGCGAGCACTGCTGACGGGGCGACCGGATTCGCGAGCAATCAGTCCGTCGGCAAATTGCTCGGACAGTTCATTCAGGACGGCATTCAGAAAGTACCAGCAGTCTTCTTTGGGAATGGGAATGATGGGAGATCCCGGTTTGGTCTTTTGAGCCGCCGCCGTCAGCTGTCGGACGGCCGTTTGGTTTAAAAACACTTCGCTGCAGGATTTTTCGGAAAGCGTTCTTAGCTGCAGAGTTCCGTCGACGATGGAGTTCAGCGACAGGTTGATCCGGTGAAAGAACTCCCGTTGCTTCCATTCGTTCGCTGCTCGGCGGCGAGCGATCAGCCATCCGACCGCCGTGAAACCGGCGGCGGTGACGAACTTGACCCAATGATCCGTGATCAGATCATTCAGAGCTTCAATGATTTGGTCCAAAATCAGGTCTCCAACGCGACGTTCAGTGGTCTTGTGGCTGTCGAAATCGAGCGGATTTCAGAATCGTCACAACGATGGCGTTCAGGGGGCTTTCGCCAGATCGACGCAGATGATTTCATTGTCGTTGCGAACATAGGCATGTCGATTGGCGAAGGCCGGCATGCTCCACACGACGTCACGTCCGAAGGCCAGGTTGCTGGGTTTGATCACGGCCGCACGATCGATTTCCGAGTACCCTTCGGGGCTGAGCTTTGCGATGATTAATTCACCCAGTTCGTTGAACAACCAGAAGTGATCTTCGTGCTGAACAAGGAAGGCTGTTTCAGAACCAGCCGGGCGTTTGCCAATCACATCGGATGTTTCCCACAGCCGTTCACCATCCGGCAACCGGATCGCTCGCATCACGCCTTTCTGGTCAAAACCGTATAAGACATCGCCCACCAGAAAGGGCTGCACGTTAACCGGACAGATGATGTTGCTTTTGCCGCGCCAGACTTCTTTGGCGGCGGGTTTTGTCGAATCAAGTTCGATCAGCAGGCTTTGATTGTTGAAGCCAGCCACATACAGGAAGTTACCGGACACAACCGGCGACATAATGATGGAACCATTCGACGCTTTGTACGGAATCGCCCAGTATTCTTCGCCCGTTTCAGGATTCACGGACGACACAAAGTCCGGTCGCAGCAGAATCAGCTGACGCACACCACCATGCTGAATGATGGTGGGCGGACAATATCCCTGTTCCGGTGACGTACTGCTGCGCCAGATTTCCTGTCCGGTCATCTTGTTCAGCGCAACGATATGGCTGCCGTCACCGCCAGCCAGGGTCAACAGTTTGTTACCATCAATCAGCGGATGAGCTGCATAGCCCCACAGTGGAGTCTTCGCGGAATATTCCACCGGAAGGTGCTTCTGCCAGACAATCTTTCCTGTCAGGACATCGAAGCAGAACAGGTTCCCTTCGGCTCCCAGAGTATAAACGCGATTGTCTTCAACGACCGGAGTACATCGCGGACCTGCCGGATAGGAAATCGAGTATTTCACCGGATACTCATGCTTCCACTGAATTTTCCCAGTGGCCTCCTCCAGGCAGAGGACTCGCTCGGTGCCGGTGAATTCCTTGCGTTCGAAATTGTCAACTTTCACGTTGTCGCCCGACGTGTAGTCGGTGATGAACACTCGACCATCGGCAACCGCCGGTCCGGAATAGCCGCCCGCAATCGGCGTCCGCCACAGTATCTTTGGGCCACCTTCCGGGAAGCTTTCCAGAATTCCCGATTCCCGCCAAACATTGTCGCGCTGAGGACCCATCCATTGAGGCCAGTCGTCGGCAAAGGCAGAAGAGGTGGTTGGCAACAGAAACAAAAGGCAGGCGATGGTTCGCGGGTTCACGAGGATTTCTCCATGACCAAAAGGATCGTTCGGTTGTATCTTGTCAAAAACCGGACTGCACACAAGTGGACTGAGGTGACTGCAACGGAGTCAGCTGGCGTTCACGTGAACGATTCAGCGGCCTTGCGACGACCTGGCGTCATCAGACTTCGGGAGCCTTTCATCCGGAACTCTGCATGTGATCGGGTGGATGAGTGGGGCCGTTCAGACTTCCGAAATCGGAAAAGAGTTCGCGCCAATGGCAATTCTGTGGTGTCCTTGTCAGCATGACCACCCCACCCACCGCTTTGCCGATCCATCAGACAGGCCGTTCCTTGTCATCCATCGAATCTGAGTCCGGTTCCGACTCCACAAATACGTATCGCTCACCTGTCGCCGCAGTGAATCAGCCACCGGAAGTTGCTGTTACGGAAACGCCGGTTCATCCTCTGTTGCCGGATGCGTCTCTTGTCGGAGTCGCCCTGATCTGGGGCATCAACATTCCCATCATGAAGACAGGCGTGGATCAGACCAATCCGTTTGTCTTCAATGCCATTCGACTGGCCATTTCGGCCATTGTGCTGACGCTGCTGGGACTTCGAGAACGCAGGCTGGGAATTCGACCGCAGCCGGGAATTCGTCTTCGACAGCTGGTGATCTATTCGCTGATCGTTTCCGCTCTGTATCAACTGCTGTTCCTGCTGGGAATTGCACGAACAACGTCGGGCAATATGGCTTTGATCATTGCGACCGTGCCCATGTGGACCGCTTTACTGGCCCGAGTCTTTCTACAGGAAAAACTTCGCCGCATCGCATGGTTTGGACTGTGGATTGCGCTGGCGGGCACGATTGTCGTGGCCGTGCAGAAGGGTGACGTTAGTACAGGCCCGGAGCATCTTCTGGGAAATCTGTTTGTTCTGGGAGCCGCTCTGGCGTGGTCCGGAGGAACCGTTTACAGCCGCCCCATGCTGACGAAAATTTCTCCGATGCAACTCTCCGCGTCAGCCGCGGTGATGGCTCTGCCGTTCCACATTCTGTTTGCCGGCGGTCATTATGCGGACAGCATTCCGTCCCTCAGCTCCATGCGAGTCTGGTTGATCATCCTGTATTCCGGCACGCTTTCGACCGGTCTGGCGCTGCCGATGTGGAGCTTCGGTGTGCGTCACGCCGGAGCCGCTCATGCTTCCATCATTCAAAACCTGATTCCCGTCATCGCCATGGTCGCGGCCTGGCTTGCTCGCGGCGAAGCAGCCACGACCGCTCAGATTGTCGGCGGCGGACTGATCCTCAGCGGCCTTGTCATCATGCGGTCGGCTCGCCGATAGCAGCCCATCGCTGGTTCAGGTTGCACGTGTGAAGCAGCGATCTTTGATCCGTTGAAGTCCAATGCCACCAGCGGCGTAAATCACAAACAGCTGAGGCACAAGAAAACGGCCTTCGACGGACCAGGTGGCTCCGATCGCCAGCGCGTTGATGACCAACAGTCCGATCAGCAGTCGGCCGTCAGCTTCGTTGCGACACAGCAACAGTCCGACGAGCATCAGGATTAAAGTCAGGACTTCTATGGGATTTCGGGGACGAAATTCGGACGCCATTTTCATCAGCGCCAGTGGCAGAACCCGACCCGGATGCTGTCGCATCCATTCGAAGGCCCGCCGACTGCTTTCGCGTCCGATTCGGAGCTCCCGTTCCGCGCTCGTCAGGCCCTGCGTGTCCAGGTGATCAAAGAAGTGTTGGGACTGCAGATTCACCCATACTCCGCGGCTGTCCCATGCAAAGTCGCTGTAGCCGGCCGACATTTCCATCAGGCCCTGAGTTCCCATGGGGGCGAATGTGTGGAGCAAAAGAACGTTGCGAATGCCCCACGGCACCAGCAGTGCTGCCACGATTCCGCCGAAAAGAATGCTCTGCAGGAATGCCCGTCGCAGAGGAACTCCGAGCGTCTGTTCTGCAGGACGCGTCTTCAATACCAGAAACACGACCAGCATCAGACCGGGAATCCACAGGACCACGATCGATCGTGTCAGTACCGAGAGTCCGGTCAGTACAGCGGCGGCAATCAGCCACTGCTGCTTTCCGCTTCGCCGCAGCTGCATCAAACTGATGGTCAGCAGCGTCGCCAGAAAACAGGCCATGGATTCGGTCAGGATGGCTCGAGCATACAACCGGGTTCTCTGATCCAGAACAAAGATCACCAGCATCAGCAGCGCGATGAGGGGGTGAGTTGATCTGAACAGATACCACGTCAGGATACCTGCCGTCGCCGCCATCAACAGGACATTGATTGTTCTCAGGAGCCAGAACTGACGACCAAAGGCGACATTTCCGACAGCTCCGATCAGCGAGAACAAAGGTGGGCGATGAGCAATCGGCCCAAAGTCAAATGGCGTCAGTGAATACAGGTCGGGATCCTGTTGAGCCGCCCGATCATAGGGGCGTCGAAAATCGGGATCGGTGAAGTCGACGGAAAACCCATGGCCTCGACTGAGTTCCCATGCCATGGAATCGTAGAACGGTTCATCTCCGGTGGACGACGGTGGATTGTTTAGTCCGAAGCGCATGCAGATCCATGCGAGAAACAGAGTCGCAACAATGATCGCCGCAGCCAAACCGGCAGCGACGTTTCCGGCGGGTCGGCGCTCCAATGGCTGGACATTGTCGCGGTGCTGCTCCGTCGTCATGATAAGAAGGGCCGTTGTCCGGAAGGAGCGATGTTCCCGGGGTGCCGGGCGGAACGAAGTCTGCTCGATGAATGGCGCAGCCGACAGTGTTGTCGTTGAATTCCGAACGGATTACATGTTTGTTTTTGTGTCACCACCACTGCCTCCGGCGACGCGTGCCAGCGCTTCGCTGATTTCTCGATCATGGCCGTGGTCACGGCTGTAAATGCGGAAAATGATGAAGCTGGTGGGCAGGCTGCGAAAAAGTTCGTCGTCATCCAGTTCGAAAGATTTTCCACAAGCCGGATCGAACCAGTAGTTCTGCTTGCCGGACGGCTTGCGAGCACTGGGGCGATGATAGTGTCGAGCCACATCAATGCGGAGCGGGATCTCCTTCAGCCCCGGCGGCAGATAATCACGAACACGGCGTTCCACCAGATCGGGTTCGGAAAAAATCGTTGTGCTTTCGGCTTCGCCACTGTGAAAGTGAATCGTGCGTTCCGAAGCCATTCTCCACATTTCTTCGCGATTGATGATGGCCTTCCAGTGTTTGCCGAGCTCTCGCAGTGAAGGATCATCACTGTCCGCCCAGCGCACGACGTCCACCAGAAACGAAGATTCCGTCAGCCCCTGATAGGCCGGCAGATGTTCCAGCGGATTTCCTGGAAACAATCGCTTCATCGTCTCCGCAAAGTAGTCTTCCAGAGCAATATCGATTCCTCGCACCGTGCGATGAAAATAAATGGTGCGGAAGAGATTAGCTCGCGTTTCAATAAAATTGATCAGCGTCGGCAGCCCCCGCGAGTGAATGGTCAGGCCGCTGCCGGTGAAGAAGCTGTAGTGAATCAGCCGCGAGATGTCGAAGGCCTTGGTGTTATAGCCCGACATGTAAGCGTCTCGCAGCACGAAATCCATGTTGTCCACGGTGTAGATGCCGCTGAACAGAGATCGCAGTTTGCGAAGCCAGTCCGGATGGCCGTCTTCGTCTTCTTTCTTTCCACTGGGACGACAGATCAGCCATGCAACCTGTTGCGGATCGAGTTCTTCCAATGGCTGCAACTGACCGGACGGGTTTCGGCGAATCCGGCGAATGATGTCTCCCAGTTCATGCTGAATGATATGCGCGCCGATGTCTTCGTGAGTCAGGCCGTACTGATCCAGATAGTGATCATCAAAGAAGTGGCCAAAGGGCCCGTGACCGACGTCATGCAGCAGTCCGGCGACTCGCACCAGACTTTCCACATATGGCCGAGACGGCGCGTTGCGGCAGACTGCCGCCAGAGAGTCGTACCAGGCATCCACGACAACACTGCCCAGATGCATCACTCCCAGAATATGCTGAAACCGCATGTGTTCTGCGGAAGGAAACACCCACCAGGCGGTTTGCAGCTGATGGATGTGCCTCATCCGCTGAACCCACGGATGATCAATCAGATCCTGCTCGGCTGCTTCATCTGCAGGCAGGCCGACTCGGGAAATGAAGGGGATGTAACCATGAATCGGATCGTGCGAAAGACTTTCCGTCGTGAAATCGCGAGGCATTCAACAAACCTGTTTCCAGCGGATTCACGTGCCCCGTCAGAATGTGACACGTGGTGACGCATCGCCGCGTTTGTGCCAACCTCGCCGGTCGGCTGCAGCGGTCAGCGATGCTTCAGACTTCTGAATCAATCAAAACCGGCACGTAGTATCGAAAAGTTTCTCGACAAACGTAAGGCTTGTTTTGTGGGCAGATTTGCAGTGGATTCGGATCTTCAGCCGAAGATCGCACGAGCCAGCATGGCGACGGGAGATTCCGGCTCGGACATCGGATCCGCCGCGCGGCGTGGCTGATCCGGCGGCGGAATGAACGTGGGCTCACCGTCTGAGTTGATGAATACGGGAAGCAATTCCGGTTCGCGGCCCCCTTCAGCGCGCTCCAGAGTACGAAGCTCACCATGATCCAGCCAGATCAGATGGCACTTGTGGCAGGAATCCATCACCACATTTCCCGGACCATAATATGGATGAGCTTCCATGTGCCCGGCACAGTTCGGGCATCGGATGGAGCGATCGTAGTCCTGCGGATTCAGAGGCCGACATGCTTCCGCTTCGCAGTTGATTCTGCGGGCTCGACGCTGACGAATGATTTCACCGAAGTGCTCGTTCTTCAGCAGCACTCCATAACAGGTGCCGCAGTACAGAGCCGGATGTTCTTCGACTTGCCCTTGTTGCAGTATGCCATCACAGGCCGGGCAGCTGACGTTGAAGGAAGCATTGCGAGACGTAATGCGGTCGGCGGACAGCGGATTATCCGTGGTGAAGACAAACGTTCGGCAGTATTCGCACTGCAGATACTCACGACCACTGACCGGGACCGCGGAGCCACCGCACTGGTGGCATCGAAAGTGTCTGTTCTCAGCAACCATCTTGCTCGCTCAATTCAGATACAGAACCCTTGGGCGGCTGTCCGAAGACTCGATTTTCAGGTGATTGGCCAGACGCTGGCCGCCGGTTTTGCTGGTGTCTTCATCCGCGGCTAGCGCACATATCAAGACAGCCTTTTGGCAAAACATAGCCTGATGCTGCTGCCGGTCATGAAGAATTCGCACAAATCGCGCAGTCGCGTTCGGCCGGTGCCGTCCGAAAGCAGTGGGCATTCGGATTGAGCCGAATATGACGGGGCGCGATTTTTCAAAAAATCTCTGCAGGAAAACATTGCGACCCGCCGACTCATGTGTATTATTCTAGTAATACACCAATTCGCCCACCGAACCGGCCCTGCGCCTTAACGTGGCCGTGGCCGTGGCCGCTCACTTTTTGAACCAGATCCACCATGAGTCCTCGTCTGCTGTTTCAGATTCACCCTTCTTCCGGCGTGCCGATTTATCGGCAGCTGATGGATCAGGTGAAGACACTGGCGGCCGCCGGGAAATTCGGTTCCGACGATCTG
Source organism: Planctomycetaceae bacterium (assembly GCA_020426485.1). GTDB lineage: Bacteria > Planctomycetota > Planctomycetia > Planctomycetales > Planctomycetaceae > JAGQPY01. The sequence goes on along the minus strand of JAGQPY010000010.1, from coordinate 26,367 downwards.
CTTCCGTCGGTGCGACAGATTGCGGAAGAGCTACAGATCAATCCCATGACAGTTTCCAAGGCCTATTCGCTGCTGGAACGTGATGGTGTTCTGGAGCGAGTGCGGGGCCAGGGGATGAAGCTTTCCTCCAGCGTCTCGAACCAGCCCACCGTTCGGCAAAAGCAGCAGTCATTGAAACCGCTGCTGGAACAGGTGGCTGCTCAGGCCAGGCAGCTGGAACTGACTCAGGAACAGGTGTTGTCCGCGTTGTCTCCGTTGCTGAAGGATTTGAAAAATGACTGATGCTGTGATCCAGATGCACAATGTGACCAAGCGATTCGGTGAAAAGACCGTTCTGGACGGTCTGACCTATTCACTGCGCCCCGGCACGGTCACGGGCCTGCTGGGTACCAACGGGTCCGGCAAGACCACGATGCTGAAGTGCGCTTTGGGACTGCAGACAACTCAGGAGGGTATCTCCACTGTGTTTGGGGAACCGTCGACGGAGCTGTCGGCAGCCTCCAAAGCCAGGCTGGCATATGTGCCGCAGGAAATCAGTCTGTATCCGTGGATGAAGGTTCGGCAGATCATTGCCTACATTCGAGCATTCTATCCAAGGTGGAATGATCAGCTGATTGCTCGACTGGTATCCGAATGGAATCTGCCGGTGGAAGATCGAGTCGGCACGCTGTCCACCGGTCAGGCTCAGAAACTGGCGATCGTGATGGCTCTGGGGCATGAACCGGAATTACTGGTTCTGGACGAACCCGTCGCCAGTCTGGACCCGGACGCTCGACGACGCTTTCTGGCCACTCTGCTGGAAATCGCGATGTCGGGAAATCGCACGGTCCTGTTTTCGACACACATCACATCGGACCTGGAACGCGTGGCCGATCAGGTGGCGTTGCTGCAGGATGGAAAGATCAGCTACGACGATGAACTGAGCTCACTGAAGGACAGCGTCAAACGCCTGCGAATTTCTGTGCCTGGTCGCCTTCCCGATGATCTGGAGGCGATTCCCGGGCTGCTGAACTGTGACCGCAACGGCACCAGCGCAGTGGTGAGCGTTCGAAACTTCGAAACAACGTTGCCTCAACGCCTGCGACAGGAATGGCAGGCCGAGGTCAACGTTGAAGATCTGAACCTGGAAGAAATTTTCCTGGAACTCCATCACTCACCGCTGGTCGACATCAAACAATGATCGCTTTCTCGTGGCTCCGGTGACGGCAGCCGGATTGAAAGCTGTTCAGTTGCCCGTCGGGACGAAATCGGACGTCAGTTATCCATGACCTTTCGCTTTGGCAACCGTGAGTAGCGGGGGAACCTGCCCCCTTTCCATCTGCAGAACCACCGCTGAGCGGAGATGAACAAATGTCCGGCACTCCTGACTTGATTCTTGCCAAACGACTGACGGGGTCGCCCAGCGTCTACTTTCAGGTGATCAACACTTATCTGACACGACGGTTGTTGATCTTCACAACACTGGGGTTCGGATTTCTTTATGGAATGCCCCTGCTGCCGATGTTGCTGAACGGAGGAAAGCCGGACGACGCAGCGATGGCCTCGCTGGTGTTGATCTTTCCAGCCATGTTTTTGGGCGCTCATCTCAAGCAGCAGCTGGCAACTCCGGAAGCGCAGCTTGTGCCGGGCTATCGATGGCCGCATCTGGCGGTCGGGGCCGCTTTGATCATCGTTCCTGTCGTTCTGGGAATGACCGTTGCGGCGATCACGGGCAGTTCCATGTTTGGCTGCGTCACGGTGCAGCTTCTTGTCTGGAACGTGACCTATGGAATGATGGCTCAACCCGGTCCGTTCAATGTCGTATTTCTTCTGTGTCTGTTCGCCACGATGTTTGTGGGCCCACTAAGAATGGCTCTCTTTCAGATTCTTGAAGGACAGCGAATAGAACTGACATTCAGCCTGCTGTCCGCGACGGCCGCTCTATCGATTCAGCTGTTCTACCAGTTGTCCCGATTGACCGAAGAAGATCCTCTGTACGCCGCCGTGATGCCCATGAATCCCTGGGACCTGAAGGCAGCCGAAACGCGAAGACGCAGTCGAGCCATGTGGCAGTCTGAAAGCTGGAATACCAGACAATTTCAGTGGCTGCTGCTTGGTCCGGTTCACAAACTGGAACGGTTGACACAACGTGCAGGCGTCAGACGCCGCGAACGAATTCAGTTGTGGCAGCTGGCCATCGACTGGCCGCAGGGAATCCCGATGACCGTCTTCCTGACCCTGATGATGGAACTTGTCCCTTTACTGATGATGCAGTCTGAGCGGCCGACGACAGACGATGCCTTTGCGGGAGTGCTGGCCTTTCCGATGATGATTTCGCTGATGCTGACCTGGATGAGCTGGTTTCCTCACGTGCAGCGATGGTCGCGTCTGGGTTACGAGTCACTGCTGCCGGTGACTCGCCGTGACTGGGTCCTGGAAAACGGTCTGGCGGTGCTGCGAACGGCCGCCATTCAGCAGGTAGTCTGGCTGGTCGTGCAGTTCGCCCTGCTGGTGATCTGGTTTCCGCAATTCATTGCATCTCCTGTGCTGGTGACCGCAGCGTTGTTTCTGCTTTCCGCTCAGGTGCTGATCTTTGGTTGTGGTGCCTGGGTGGCGTCGCTGGGCTCGATGCTGTGGAAGATGACGGGGATGATTTTTCTGGTGATGATTGCTCAGGGAGCATGGGCCACGATGGCGACTCAAAAACTCAATCTCACGGGAACGATCGCAGCCGTTTGCTGTACGATGGCTGCCACGGGGTTCGTCGCGACAGCCTTCGCCTACAGACGCTGGTGTCGTATCGATTTGATGTAACGAAGCAGGCCAACAATTGAGGTAACGACGCACGGCAAAAACGGAAACAGGCTCATGTTCAAAAAACAAAGAACTCCGATGCAGTGGCTACTGACAGCTTGGTTGTTTCTATCGTCTGGCGCCATTGTCTGGCACTTGATTCCGGTGTTCGCGGACTACCAGCAGGCAGCGGAACGCCAGAAAGCTCTGGAAGCCGAATACAACGATTCGCCGGAGGCCTTGATCACAGTTCCTGACGGCAGCCGCTGGCCAAATGCAACAATGGAAATGCAGGGGCATTCCGTTCGAAATCTCGACAACAATGAACTGTCGGTGGCTTCACTAAGCTTTGGGCAGCGAAACCGATTGATTGCGACTCGAAGACAGATCTTTGTGATGGCCCACGATCGAGAGTGGCAACTGCTGAGGCAGTTTCCTTCACGACAGCACTCGGAAAACCTCTTTCAAGGAGCACTGTCCGGAGACGGCAAGGTTGTTGCGACGCTGGGCGAGTTCCCACAGATCTGTTTCTGGGATGTTGCCAACGAGACGTTGCTGCAGACGATCGACGAGGAAAAAATTCTGCCGGTAGCGGAACCGGACCAAAGTTCCAGATCGGCAAAACATCACAGCGGAATGCGGTACAGCAATACCGACGTTCGAAAGGTTGTAGCGGCTCCGGGTGGCTGCTTATTCGCTGTCGGCAAGGTGGATGGCACCGTTGAATTGTGGTCCGCTGCCGACCAGCCGCTTCCCGATCGACCAAACGGATTTGTGACGCCGAAATGGCCGCATCGTCCGGATGACAGGAGTCCGGCCCCAAAGCGCTTTCAGCGTCTGGTGCAGATTCGACCACATGAAGGCCGAGTCGAAGACATGGCGTTTACACCGGATTGCCAATCGTTGCTGGTCACGTTTGGTCGAGTCTTCGACGGCATGAAAGAAGCGCCTCGGGAGGATAACACAATGCCGTCGGTTAAGTATCCGTCGTATCGTTCTGCTGATGAGTACCTGATCCTGTGCCTGAATGTTGCGAAGGGCGAAGTTTACTGGCAACAGAAATCTCGCCGACCGCCATCCCTGCTGGCCATGGATGCGGGTTCACTGAATCTGGAAGGCCTGCTCCACCCACCGCGATTTGCTGTTCTGACATCATCGGATGAACTGCAGATCCGGTCGCTGAACGACGGCAGTGTGCTCAGCGAGTTTTCCGTGCAGGCTTCGAAGCCACGTGCTGATATTCAGGCCATGTCGTTTGATCCAACAGGCTCACTTCTGTTGACAGTCGACCGGCAGTACACCGCAGATCCGGATCGCCATTCAGTCACTCATATCAATGCATGGAGTATTCATGACAGAACGCGACTTGTTTCCGCAGAGATCCCCGGGCAGGTCATGAACTGCAGTTGGTCTCCCTATGGTCATCACCTGGCCATGCAACTATTGCTGAACAAACCGGATCGCGGTGAACCTCCCCGCGGATTCTCGACACCGTTCGGTAGACGTTCAAGCTTTTCGCCATTTCGACTGCACGTCTGGGACGTCAATGTTGTGCTGGACAGCACTCACAAGGATTCGAACCCCACCGAACTGTGACGACCGTGGCGTGATGCCGCAGGTTGGTCGCTTCCGTCTGCCTTGCTTCGGAAAACAAGGGATTCACTCAACTACTTCGCACTCCGTTTGGCCTGAAACACAACTTTGTATTCCTTGCCCGGATCGCATTCCTGAGGATTCGGGATCAGCAGGAAGTCGTCGGCGATCATGGGATTCAGTTCGTTTCCAGTGGTCACGTTGACGTTGGTTAATCGGTGCGGCAGCCAGTGGACGATGGGGCGGTGGCCGCGTTGAGATCCATTGGTGTTGATGGGTTTGAAGGATTCTTTGCCGCGGTTGGGAGTGATTCGGAAGGTGTAGGTGCCGTTGTCTTCCGTGAGCATCTGGTCGTAGGCACATTCGGCCGGAGCCATGCGAGCCTCCCATTTGGGATCTCCATAGAACGCCACCACGTCGCGGTCAAATTCCAGTCCTCGCCGATTGCCCGCATTGGTTTCCAAAGCGTGCAGCAGCGCCTGATGATTGGCGAAGAAGGCTTCCGTCAGCGTGTAGCGGCCCGGTTGTTCGATAAAATAATCCAGCACGCCCCAGCCACCGTAGCCAAACCACGTGGGCACCGTGTAGCCGATCATCTGTCTGACTCCGGCATCATTCATCCATGCCAGAGCCATCGCGTCCGGGCCATCGATGTGCCCCATCAGGCAATTGCCGATCGGCAGGTAAACTTTGACATTGGGGGATTCGATTTCAAAGCGTTTTTTCGACGTGTCTTCTCCAAACATCTGCCCCTGCTTTGATTTGAAAAAACCGTTGCGATAACGAAATCCAATTTGCCAGTCGCGTTCCGTGGCATGACCGGACGTGACAAACAAATCGGGCTGATAGTCATTCAGCGAATTCACCAAAGCCACAGTGGTGTCGTCCGGTCCGACAAGCTGCTGTACCGGACCGCCCTTCTCCTTGCGGACAAGCTTGTTCTTCACCAGTTCGTCATACCACAGGCCCTGTTCGCACATATCCAGAGCAATCTCAGTGCCCGCAGCCACCTTGCGAACGATCAGCGGTTCACTGTACTGTGCAATCGCCAGAGCGTTTGCGGCATCGAAGCCGGTCAGAATTCCCCAGAAGGTGTCTGTGTAAGGATCGTCGTCCAGTTGGCGAGTCAGCTGATGAACCGCAGCCACGAATTCTCGACTGACATCTGTATGGGGAGCCACAAAACAGGTGTGTCGCGGCTGCATAAGCTGCAACTGTTTCAGCGCTTCATCGGGTGAAGTCCGGTAGGTGACCAGTGAGCCATCGTGTTTATCCAGCAATGCATCCGCCACCGCCTTCCACGGAGCATCTTCCAGCACGGCATCTTTCACGACCACGCAGTAGTCGTCGGCGCGGCACTGCCAACACGTCAGCAGGCCGAGCACCATCGCCATAGAATACAGTTGTCGAAACATTTTCTTTTCCCTGACTGCTGGGGTTACAGATCAGCCTGAAATCCGGGGTGTGGCAAGAGGCGACATTGGTCATTACGATTTGGAACGTGCCTGCCGCTTCTGTTTAAGATTTTGTATGCGGATCAACTCATGAAACAAACCGTCTTGTGGATCGCTGTTCTTGTTGTTGCCCTGTTGTCCAACGGTACCAGCGACGTGGTGGCTGCTGACCGGCCCAATATCCTGTGGATCTACCTGGAGGACGTAAGCGGCTGGTTCTCATGCTATGGCGAAACTCTGATTGAGACGCCCAACATCGACGCACTCGCTCGGTCGGGAACACGATTCACTCGCTTCTATACACCAGCCGGTGTCTGTTCCGCAACTCGTTCGGCCATCATGCTGGGCGTGATGCAGACCACCTTTGGCAACCATCAGCATCGCAGTTCTCGCAATATTGCCAAAGGCACCAAACATGACGGCGTGGGAATGATTCACCTGCCGGACGGCGTCCGTACTCTGCCCGAACTGTTTCGTGCTCACGGATACTACACGTTCAATGAGGGCGGAAAGCAGGATTATAACTTCGTTTTCGACGAAGCCGATCTGTATGACTACGTCCCGAAGCACAAAGGCTGGGGGCCGGAATCCGTCGTGGCCGGCGACTGCTGGAAGCGACGAAAACCGGGTCAGCCGTTCTTCGGGCAGGTGCAGCTGGGAGGCGGAAAGCTGGGGAAGGCGGCTCCCGAGAAAATGGTCCCGTCCCGAGTCCCCGTGCCGCCTTATTACCCGGACATACCGGAGGTCCGTCAGGAAATCGCTCATCACTATGACTGCCTGGTGAAGACCGACGAACAGGTGGGAGACATCATCGCCGCGCTGCGTCGGGACGGGCTGTATGACAACACGCTGATTGTGCTGTTCTCGGACCACGGCTACAAGCTGCATCGCCACAAGCAGTTTCTGTACGAAGGCGGCATTCAGATGCCGCTGATCATTTCCGGCCCAAAGATTGAAGCCGGAACCGTGCGTGACGATCTGATTTCCGGCATTGATCTGGCACCAATGTGTCTGGCCTACGCTGGAGCCGACCTTCCGGAATATATGGAAGGTCGAAACTTTCTGGCGCAGGACTACTCACCGCGGGAATACATCGTGGCTGCACGAGACCGCTGCGACTTTACGATTGAACATATCCGAGCAATCGTGACTCCGCAGTTCAAATATCTGCGGAACTACCTGACGGATCGTCCCTACATGCAGCCTAGTTACAAGGACCCGTGGCCGGTCACGATTCGTTTGCGTGAGATGATGGAACACGGCCAAATGAACGACGTTCAGCAGATCTTCTTCAGCGACAGAAAACCGGCCGAAGAGCTGTACGATCTGCGGAATGATCCGCATGAGATCCACAATCTTGCAGACGATCCGGCATTGGCAGATCAGCTGGAACGCCATCGCGAGCTGCTGCAGACATGGATCACACAGACCGGCGACAAAGGACAGCAGCCCGAATCTGACGAAGGCCTGATTCAGGTTCTGTACGAATGGGGTGACTACTGTGTGAATCCGGAATATGATCACCTGCGGTCACAGATTGACCGCAGTGCCATCAAGCGGAAGCGGACGAAGTAGTGGTGGCCATTGACTGGTAGCTGAAGTCGTCAGACTTCAGGAGCCCAAACTCTCACAACCTCGGCGACTCGCGATGGCCTGGACATCTTTCAATCAATGCCCAGGCCCCGAAAGTCAACCTGCGTCATCCTTCAACGGATGTCTCTTCCTGCCACCATTCTTTGGTCAGGCAGTCTTCAGCAAGTATGGCCAGCTGGTGAGTCGGCAGAGTTGGGTTGAGCAGCAAATCACCAGCATTCTGAGGCGTCAGCACGTCAACAGAAGCCGGGGCGAGGCCATCGTCGTCGGCCTGCTGGTGATGCTCCGCCACAGACGACTCACCCAACGCTGCCTGTTCCGGGATTTCGGGAGGTTCGACAGTCGTCCGTTCCGCTGCCGAAGCGGAGGTTCGCTCCTCCGACAGCAGATTGACTTCAACACTCGCCAGCAGCGATGGTGTGTCAATCTGCTGTTGCTCGCTGGCAGCAACGGCGAAGAAATCAATCGCGCTGGACCATGGGCCGCTGGTACCATCGGACAGAATTGCTCGCACCCAGACTCGATAAGTTCCCGGATCGACGGGGCCTGAGGTGTACGTCGTGTCCGTGATTCCGCTGACATTGATGTAGGTGAAGTCAACGCCGACATACGACACCCAAAGCTCATAGGACGCGGCCCCTTCGACGGGCGTCCACGAATATTCGGGGAATGTCTGAGTTGAATTTGCTACAGGGGTCAGCACCACGGGCGCGCCGCCGGTGGCAACGATTTCGTAAGCGTTGCTCCAGGGCGAAAAGTTGCCGCGCGTGTCGATGGCTCGCACGTAAATGTAGTAGGTGCCGGCAGGCAGTCGTTCTGTAAACGTGTAGCTGTCCGTGCTGCTTTGAACCTGCAGATAGGGAGACGGTGTGTTGAATCGATGGACGTAAATGTCATAGCGAGCGGCACCGTCGATCGCCGTCCATTCGACTGTGGGCTGAGCTGCCGTGACAACGCCGGATTCCGCGACCGGTCCGATGATCTCCGGGGCAATGATGGTGCTGAACTGAGCTGGTTCGCTCCACGCGCCGTAGACTGTGGACTTTCCCGTCGTGATATTGATGGCACGCACCCAGAACACATAACCGCCGGCATTCAGTGCCTTGGGAATCTGAAAGGAATTTGTGCTGACGGTCTCGCGATACAACTGAGTAAAGCTGCCGGACGTCACCGGCACACCATACGGCTGCGACGCCACATAAACTTCGTAATCCGTCGCACCGGGAACCGCATCCCACTTCAGCAGTGGAGCAGTCTGGAAAGTCGGTGCGGCCGGAGACAGATTTTCCGGCGGCGTTCCGACATCGAAAGAATATGCACCGCTCCAGTCGGACAAACGCCCGGTCTGATCAATCGATCGAACCCAGACTCGATACCGGCCGACATTCAGCGTATTCGGAATTTCAAAGCTGCGAACTTCTTCCGGAATCACGTTGCCATCGCCATCCAGTACCTCGGCGCCGGTGTCATCGAGCAGCGGTGTCAGGTTGTCGACGGTGTACTGGGTTGCCGTTCCCGCTGTGACATCCGTCAGCCAGATTTGAAAACGATAGGCCAGATCCGGAGAATCCCAGGTAATCACGGGCGTGTTATCCGGTGTGACATGTCGCGCGCCGACACCGACCGGTCCCGTTACAACAGGAGGTGCCTGAATGATGGTTTCCGCTGGAGTCGACCACGGAGTGGACGAACCATCGGAGAAGTTGGCTCGCACCCAGATGCGAAGGCGGCCCAGCGGCAGATCGGCATCCGGAGTATAAGTGTTATCCGCAACGCCACGTTCCACGCGAACAGTTTCGAAGGCATCAATGCTGCTGATCCAGACATCGTAGCTTTCTGCACTCGGCTCAGCCGTCCAGGTGATTTCCGGAGTCGCAGTCGTGACCGTTCCGGTGGGGGTCAGGATCGCGGGGGTCAGCACCAGTCGCTGTTCCACGGCTTCAGTCTGAACCGCAGCGGAGTGTCCCTTGGAGCCCTGACTTCGATGCCGCCTCGATGATGAGAAGAATTTCATAGTCCTGCCACGCATTGAAATCGGAAAACGAAACAACTGCCTCGTCATCGGTATCGCCTTCCGAAACCTCTTCAATCAACGGCGCAACCGATACAGACCTCGGAACTCGCGGATTAGTTCATCGTTGGATGGACATATCACAGCGAACTCACTGAATTCCCCAGCCTGGCCAGACAGAAAAACCTGTATGACAGGTGCAGGTCGCAGACAGAAATCGCGATGTCCTGCAGAATTCGCTGCAGAAGAGGACGAACCAGCAAATCAATTCCAACAAATGCCGTTGCACCTGCGAGACGCCGCTATGAAGAATGAGCGGCTTTGGCTGCCAGTAATTGCTCACGTTCGGGCATGGCTTTGTAGAACGGGTCCAGCGGGTAGCATCCGGAAACGATACCGTTTCGAGGTGCCGTGGTGCAGTCGCTGAACGTGCGGCAGATCTTCTTTCTGGCCATCGTCCGACCGGCGAGCACATCGGCGGGAAGTTCCGGATACGACAGCACCATGCGACCCAGCCCTACGGAATCCACGCCTCCCTGTTCGACAACGGCCTGAGCGACATTCGGCAGCCATTCCTGCAGATACGAATAACCGCTGCCCACGACAATCAGGCCGGGATATTGCCTCTTCAGCTCCGCTGTCACGCTGATCTGACGATGAACGCCCACCAATGGATCTTCCGGCGGCTGATAACCATCGGACGGCGGAAAGATCGCCGGGCGCTGGATATGGGGGTTGTAGTACGGACTTCCGCAGGTGGTACAAACGAGGTCGATGCCAAGTTCTTCCAGCAGTGCCATGAATCGAAGTGGTTCGTTCAGATCGATGCCCATTCCGGAACCATCGCCCCCGAACGCGCAGGTGTAGACGCCCTTCACTTCCGGTTCGCCAATACGGTCTTCTTTGCTGGCGACGAACGGCACGAAATCAAACACGCTCACGCGCACTCCGATTTCAAGGCCGGGAGCTTCGCTGCGAATGCCCGCCGCAATCTCGCGCAGGAATCGAGTCCGATTTTCGAAACTGCCGCCGAACTGTCCCGGGCGATCGAATCCGGACAGCATTTCGTGCCCCAGATATCCGTGACAATGCTTCACATCAACCCATGTATACCCTGCCTTTTGAGCAAGCACGCAGGCGTTTACGAAATCGTCAATCAGCTGTTTCAGGTCATCATCCGTCAACAGTGTGCGGTCATCGTTCACGCCGACTCGACGATCCAGAATCGGATGACGATAGGCGGTTCTTGGTTCCGGTTTGATCTTTTCATTCGGGCGAGCGTAACGACCGGAATGGGTCAGCTGAAGTCCCACGCACAGGTCATCCGTCTTGCTGAAGTGTTCCCGGTGGGTGTCCTGCAGCAGCACGCGAAGACCTTCGATGTCGGCCAGCGTCCGCTCACAGATCATCAACTGATTGGGGTTGGCTCGCCCATCGTGGCGGACAGCGACTGCTTCGCCGCCCCAGATCAGTTTGGCGCCGCTCAGACCGAAATTCTTCCAGCGCCGTCGAGTCAGTTCCGACGGATGGCCGTCCGCAGTCCCGTCCCAGCCTTCCATCGGCAGAATGCAGAAGCGGTTGCCGATCAGTCCTGCCCGACTGACCAGCGAGCCGGCCAGGAGGGCACCATCGCCCACCGCGACTTCATCGGCCACGGGCAGGTTCAGTTGCAGGTCCTGCAGGCGAGTTCGAAAATCGTCAACGGTCTTGAAGGAAGATATTCTTGGAAAGGACATGCTGAATCTTTGTGGCCGGGAATCTCGGTTGCAAATCGTGACGCAGTCTTCCGTATGATGCGGGAACACTGCCGAGCGGCATCATAGCGGCTTTCTGCCGTGACACATTCGACGGACCGCGACGTTTTCTTTATCCACCGTCCTGACGGATGTTTGCTGCTTCTGCCATTTCCAGGCGTGGCTCGATTTTGAGTCCGACTCCGGACTGCTAAAGTTCCCCGGCGGCGGTTGCGGAATTCATGGAGCGTGTTTTTGACAGAAGTGACAGTGGCCATTGGCTGATGAACGGACTCCGCTGTCCCGCATCAAAACCCCGGTCCTTTGAAGAAGCTATCAGCTCTGCTGACTGACCAGGTCGTGAGATATGAACGATCTTCTGGAAACCATTCACAATGTCGACTGTATCGACGGCATGAATCGATTGCCGCAGGGCAGTGTCGATCTGGTCTTCGCCGATCCACCGTTCAATATCGGCTACAAATATGATGTGTACGACGACCGCATGGCGGCGGAAGACTACCTGCGGTGGTCAGGCGAATGGATCACGGCCGTGTGGAGTGCCCTGAAGCCTGATGGCACATTCTGGCTGGCGATCGGCGATGACTTCGCCGCCGAACTCAAGCTGGAAGCTCAGAGAGTTGGCTTTCACTGCCGCAGTTGGGTGATCTGGTACTACACGTTCGGAGTCAACTGTAAGAACAAATTCACTCGGTCACACACGCACCTGTTTCATTTTGTCAAAGACCCCAAACGGTTCACCTTTCGCGCGGACGATCTGGAGAACCGCGTTCCGTCGGCTCGGATGCTTGTGTACAACGATTCTCGCCAGAACGCGAACGGCCGGCTTCCGGATGACACCTGGGTGATTCCGCCCGAGGTTCCTCAAACGTTTTCCCTGCGACCTCAGGATCTCGACCAGTGTTTTCAGCCCGAGGAAAGCGACTGGTATTTCCCACGCGTTGCCGGGACGTTTAAGGAGCGAGCCGGGTTTCACGGATGTCAGATGCCCGAACAGCTGCTCGGTCGCATCATCCGAACATGCTCAGAGGTCGGCGAGATCGTAATGGACCCGTTCTCCGGCAGCGCATCGACGCTGGTGGTCGCCAAGAAACTTGATCGGAGATTTCTGGGATTTGAACTCTCCACCGATTACGTACAGGCCGGGACCGAACGACTAAAGAATACGGAGATCGGTCAACCACTCACCGGCGCACCGGAACCGACCATGTCGGCTCCCGCAACGTGGAAAAAGAACCTGAAGAAAACGACTGCCCGATCCACCGTTGCGAAGCCTTCTTCTGTCAAAGAGGTTCGTCAATCCATTGCATCGGCGATTGATGCGGGCATCCGCTTCGCATTCGAAAAATGCGGCGCAGGCGCCGCGGCCGATCTGGAGACCGATACGGATGCAAAGGTCGAATTTCAGAAAGCCTGCCAGCAGGCCGGCATTCCTCTGGAGCCCCAGGAATGCGTGCGACGGGCCATCGAAATGGGATGCCGAACGAATAACGCTCAAAAGCGACTGAACTTCACATCAGCGGACTAAACCGGTTTTGCCAGGCCGATCGTCTCTTTGACTGGTTTTCAGTCGAAGAGATGCTCGACCCCGAGCGTCAGGGTCCAAATGTGTTGACCCAAAATGTCTCCGCAGCGTTAAAAAGATCTCCGCGGGGCGCACGTTGGTGAGCCTTTCTCAAACGAAGCAGGTGTTAAACGCGTGGTCGTTCGACCGGGATGTGGGAGGCTGCTTCCGTTCAGGAAGAGGGTCGGTGACTGAGTCGCGGAATCTCACATCAGATTCGACGTCCCGGATTTGGAAATTTCGGCTTCTGCCGAACAATGCCGTCGAAGCCATGTCTCCATGCGCTGATACTTCGCGCGGAAACTCGCAGTCGGACAGAGGGAATTTCGTTTTCGTCTGTACTGGTTGCTGAGATTTCGGCAAACTCCGTGGCCGCCGAACTGTCGCGAATGAGACCGCAAACTGTGGTTCGGAACGGATTTCCACGCACCTGCCTCGTCGTCAGCCCCTCGGCATACCCTTTGATCGCCTGTCTGAAGCGGGCACAGTACAACGTTCCTGAATTGTCGTCGTCCGCTATGAGTGCCGGTACAGTCACACTGCGAAGAAATCTGACGGCGATGACCGCAGACGGCTTCGCGTTCAGCATCATGGTGGGAATCGGGGAAACCTATCTTCCGGCATTCCTGCTGGCGGCTGGTCGAGGCGAATTTGCCGCCGCGTTGATTGCCACGATTCCTCTGCTGGCGGGAAGTCTGCTGCAGTTATTGGCTCCGGCGGCGATTCGCTGGTTCGGCTCGTATCGACGTTTTGTGGTGTTGATGTCATCCGGCCAGGCAGCCAGTCTGATGATTCTGGCGGGAATGGTTTTCACACCAGCCGTGCCGACCTGGGCATTCTTTATTCCCGCCACCACTTACTGGGCGGCCGGTCTGTCCACCGGCCCGGCATGGAATACGTGGGTTGAAGAATTGGTTCCGTCTCATCTTCGAGCCGGCTTTTTTTCGCGTCGCAGCCGTCTGAGTCACATCGGCGTCCTGATCGGACTCTTCAGCGGCGGCATTCTGCTGCGGACGTTCGAAGGCACGTCGGCGGCGTTGAGCATTTTCGCGGTGCTGTTTGCCATTGGTTCATCAGCCCGATTCCTGTCGGCCGCCATGCTGTATCGTCAAAGTGAGGGTACCGGTGAAATCACAACGCGTGGTTCTCAACCGGACGTCGATCGAGGCTTTGTGAGAAATACGTTCACCCGAGTCACGCGACCGGGAGCGGCCGGACGATTCGTTCTGTATCTGATGACCGTGCAGACCGGCGTATTTATTGCCGGCCCGTATTTCACGCCGTTTATGCGGCAGACACTGCACCATTCCTGGATGGAATACATGCTGCTGCTTTCCATCGGATACCTCGGAAAGATGCTGTCGCTGCCTTGGGCGGGTCGAATCGCCAATCGAACGGGAGTCGGCCGGCTGATGTGGATCGGCGGCCTGGGAATCATCCCCATCAGCAGCTTCTGGGCGGTGTCTCAGGAGTTCTGGTTTCTGGCTGGAGTTCAGTTGATCAGCGGCCTTGTGTGGGGATGTTACGAACTGGCCATGTTGCTGCAGTTCTTTCGACAGATACCCCGCCATCATCGCGTCCATATCCTGACGCTGTATAACCTTGGAAACTCTTCTGCCATGGTGGTGGGCACGCTGATCGGAGCTGCTGTGCTGAAATACTACGGAAGCGGTCGCGAAGCCTATCTGGCTGTTTTTGTTGCTTCAGCCCTGGCTCGCAGTCTGTCGTTGCTCCTGATCCCCGGTGGCAGAGATGTCGTTACTTCGACCGGAACACATCTGCGAAGTTTGTTCAGTCGCACCATTGCCGTCCGCCCCATGGCCGGTTCATTCGAACGGCCGATGCTGCCGTCCTTTGGCGAAGATGAACCGGACGCTCCATCCGACGAATCGTCGGAGTGCTTTGCTGCCGCAAACGGCGGCCGATAACGTCCGCTGCTTCCCGGATCGAGTGCCGAACGTGAGGCGAAGAAGTGGATCCTGACTGAGTCCGAACGCCACCACCATCGGAGAACATTCAGGCAACGAAAAAAGTTCCCGCGCGCGATCACTGCCGATGGAACACAGCGATGAAGGCGCGCCGGAACTTAAACGGCAATGCGTTTCACATCCGTCCGCGTAGAAAGCGAAACGTCAGTGACAGACCGGGTCGGCAACAGTCTGCTTATCTGCACAGTTCGATGGCAGATCCTCTTCGATCTGCGAGAACTCAGCAAGACGGTCCAAGACTTCCTGTCGCAGCACCCGCACATCCCTGGGTGCCTGAATGGAAAGACGAACCCGCCCGCCTTTGACCTCAGTGACCGTGACTGAAATGTTGTCACTGATTTGAATAGACTCTCCCAGCTTTCTGCTCAAGATCAGCATCCTGCACCTCCTTTGCTCCTGTTGCAGAAATAAGTCTTCCTGAAGGCGATCTGAAAAGGGTCAGACCCCTTCTCAAAAATTGCCTCTCAACGTCATCTTCCTTGTTGAATGGGGATTCTCTCCCGGGACGAAGAGAAAATGCAAAATTCATCCCAAACTTCTGCAGAATTTGCCGCATGCCATATTGATACGCTTGACACGGGCAATTCGTCTAGAGTTCTCGATATTTTTGGCAAGAATTTTTGCAAAAAACGGGCCCGTGGGAACTTCCCGCCCGCTGGACTTGCGAAAAGGGACCGCCGAGTCTTCTGACGCATTTCGACACACTCACCTGCACGATCAGACATCTGACGTCACAGTGATCAACGTCACTCTGTAAGAATGTGATCAGCAGCACTCTTTTTCACCTGCAGAACGACCTGGTGACGCCGAAACACGATGTCTTCGGATGGTCGGCTGTTCGGCTTTCATGAGTGGTCGATTCCGAAACGCTCATCCGGAAGCACCGGGTTGGTTTTCCCAAACATCCTCACTTCAGTTCTTTGCCAACTGGTAGTGGTCTGCTTAGGCTTCCCTTTTGCCCCATATTTTTGGTCGGGAACACGGACACCACAGAATAGACGTCAGACCTGTGGTCTCACCGTGGCCACAGTGATTACTGAGCAATGCTGCAGCTGTTCGGTCTGTCTTCCGCAAGTCTGTCGGCGCAGACGAGCCGTTCGTGAGTGAGCGACTTTTTACCTTCCTGTCTGAAAGAATGTCAGTCGTGGAGTATCTGTGCCAGCGGGTTGGTTCCCGTGATTTTTTTCCACGCAGCGAGGATCTGATTCAAAACGGGAAACGCGGTTCCGGTGGGCATCTCGCGTCCCTCCACTGATCTTACGGGCAACAGACCGGACGGAGTCGAAGATAGAAAGGCTTCGGAACAGTCAGCCAGATCCGATGGACGCAGGTCTGTTTTTTCCACTTGAAGTCCCAGGTGTTCTGCCGCTTCCTGAACGAGTCGGGCACTCATGCTGTTCAGAACATTGTGAGCGGGTGTTTTCAGGGCCCCGCCAATCACGGCCCAGAAGCACGAAGTACTTGTTTCTGTCAGTCGCCCATCCATGTCCAGCAGGAGAGCCCGACTGCCCGGTTCCTGCTCATTCGCCTGCCGATCAGCCAACAGCCAGTGCAGACGATTACGGGATTTCAGGTGAAGCGGAAACCGGCAGTCTGAAGGCTGTCGAACGGAAGGAATTCGCAGGCGAACTCCTTCCGTGGCGGCAGTCTTCCAGATCTCAAACGGCAGACGAAATGTATGGACACCGACGGAGGGTCCCGGCAACTCGCCACCACCTAAATAGGTAGGATTCGCGCCGGCGGTGACGAACAACACGATCCCCAGGTCATCGGAATCAGAAATCAGAGCCGTGTTGTGTTGGACGAGGTGCTCGGCAATCTGCTGCAACTGGCCGTCTGACAGCCCGGAATCGAATTTCAGTGCGTCGCATGATGTCTGCAGTCGTTCAATGTGGTCTGTCAGACGAAATGGCTGATGACGATAGGTGCGAGCCATTTCGGTCAGACTGGCACCGGCCACGACACCCAGATCCCACACGGGCAGTTTCATTTCACTGAACGGCAGATACTGACCGTTCAGCCAGGCCAGAGGTTGAGTTGATTCCACAATCGGAGTCCTCATTGCGGACGTGTGAAAGGTTGATTACGAGTGGAACGATTTCGTTAAAGCAGTTTTCGAAAGAGCAATCCCGCGCTGCCTCGCGGGATTAAACCCATTACCTGCGGAAAATCGTTCGACGCGGGTACATCGTAGAGCAAATTCGTTTAGACGGCAGCTCGGGAAACTGCGGGGCCACGGCGTTCCAGTGCGGCATCGATCTGTGACAGGGCATGTGGAGAAAGAACCACGTTCATTGCAGCCGCTGTTTCCTGAATCTGCCAGTCTCGCTTGGCGCCGCACAATGCCGACGTGATGCCGGGGCGAGACACCGTCCAGGCAATGACCAGTTGAGACACTGTTAACTGCTCTTCGGCGGCGATCTGTCGAAGGTCATCCAGGAAGTCCTGGTTCTTTTGCCACTCCAGTCCCTGAAACATGGGATACTTGGCTCGACCATCACCCGGCTCAAACACGTGATCTCGCGGAAGACGTCCGGCCAGCAGTCCCTTCATCAACGGCCAGTAAACGCACAGGGAAATCTGATGTTCGCGGCACCAGGGAGCCACGTTCTGTTCGATTTCCTGCTGCAGCATATTGAAGTGAGGCTGCACGGCGGTCAGCGGACAGACCTCATGAAACTCCTTCAGCTGTTGGACGTTCAGATTCGACGCCCCTGCTGCTCGGACTTTGCCTTCCTGAATCAGATCTCGAATGGCCCCCGCTGATTCGGCGATGGGCGTCTTCGGATCCGGAGCGTGCAGGTAGTACAGATCGACATAGTCGGTCTGCAGGCGTTGCAGAGACTCCTCGCATTCACGTCGCAGAGTCTCCGGGCGCCCATCGTAATCCTGTCCCCGGCCGACTCGATGAATGCCTCCCTTGGTGGCCACGACAACGGATGAACGGCAGTCGGCGATGACTTCGCCGATCATCTGTTCACTTTCGCCGTCGACACCATACGCATAAGCGGTATCCAGAAAATTGATTCCGCACTTCAGGGCCGCTCGAAGAGTCTTCAGACTTTCGTCGCGCGTTGCATGCAGCGTGGTGATACCAGCAATGGGCCAGCAGCCCATCGATACGGAGGACACATAAATCTCAGACGTTCCCAGCTTGCGAAGAGACATTTGTTCAAACCTTTTTGTTACGCCTGCACGAACGATGCGGACATGAACTCCTGCCCGGCCCGACCCGCGTTGCTGTCCGTCATGTTCAGGAAAATGCTTCCTGACCGCAGCGACCAACGGGAGCGTCCCGGCGCTTGGAACACTCCACTTCAACCCGCAATCCACGCCTGCGGGTCAAGGGCGAAGCCCTTGCTGCGATCGCGACAGAATTTGAGACAGCACTTGATCGGGATTGACTTCGGGAACGGGGCCATTTTCGTCCCAGCTCACCAGTCCTGTTCGGTCAATCACAAAGATCCCTGGTTTCGTTCCCGCCGGTTGATCCAGCGTTGGTGGTTCAATGATTCGATTCCACACCCGATGGACGGATTGACGGTCGGAAGCCGCTGCATCGGACAGCAGTGGAAACGGATACACGGCACTGGCACTGTTCCGGATCTGTTGAGGCAGCGCTGTGGAAATTCCGAGGACGATGATTCCTTCCTTCTTCAAAGCGGCGTGGAAGTTTCGAAACTGAGTCAGACAGGGATCGGCATCCGGCCCTGCCTGCCCGTCAAAGAAGATCAGCACGATCACATGGCGGTGCAGAAACGATTCCAGGTTGACCAGAGTCGAATTCTGATCGTACAGCTGAAACGAAGGCGCAGGGCGACGCAGCTGCGGAACAACATCGGAACGGTAACCGGATTCTCGCGGGTGACTGATTCTCCAGACACATAAGCCGAAGATCACCACGGCTGCGATCGGCAGAATCCAGATTCGCTTGTCGGCCATCATGATCCCGCTCGCGAAGGTCGAAACTGCAACTGCCCGAATTCACGGATACGGTTCGTGATGGCCGGTTCCACCGGCAGACGCTCCATACTGCTGGCACCGTAGAAGCCGGCGATACCTTCGGTATGGTCCAGGATGTATTGAGCGTCTTCGGGTTCAGCGATCGGACCGCCGTGGCACAACACGATCACATCTGACCGAACCTTCTTTGCCGCGTCATGCATTTCCTGAATGCGCTGAACACACTGATCCAGTGTGAGTGCTGTGTGAGCACCAATCGAACCTTTGGTGGTCAGTCCCATGTGAGGAATCAGGATGTCCGCGCCGGCTCTGGTCATTGCGACGGCGTCGTCGACGTTGAAACAGTACGGCGTCGTCAGAAGTCCCAGCTCCGCCGACTGGCGAATCATGTCCACTTCCAGCCCGTAGCTCATCCCCGTTTCTTCCAGGTTAGCGCGGAAGACTCCGTCAATCAAACCCACGGTGGGAAAATTCTGGACGCCTGAAAAACCGGCTGCCTGGACTTCTTTCAGAAACAGCTTCATCACTCGAAACGGATCCGTTCCGCAGACACCCGCCAGCACCGGAGTATGTTCCACAACGGGCAGAACTTCCCGAGCCATGTCCATCACGATGGCGTTGGCGTCTCCGTAGGGCATCAGTCCCGCCAGTGATCCTCGGCCACCCATGCGGAACCGCCCCGAATTATAAATCACAATCAAATCGATGCCGCCGGCTTCTTCCAGTTTCGCGCTGATGCCGGTCCCCGCTCCACCACCAATGATCGGCTGCCCTGACTGAATCTTTTCGTTCAGCCGCTTTAAGATTTCTTCGCGAGAAAACAGACTCATGACCACAGCTCTCAGTTCGTCAATCAATCCTGCACCGCATGGCAGAGACTTTCGTCGGTCGACTTTGGTCACGAAAGACACTCCTGCAACCGCCGCAGAGTATCGCCTGCGACCAGCACTTTCCAGGTGCGAACGCTGCGTAAAACTCGAAAGCAGCCCCGGCACCGTTGCCGCAACGATTCAAACAGCCGAACCGCGAAAGGAATGCACTGAACGGGTTGCCTCCGGGAACCGCCTTCGGAAGAGCGTTCTGACGCATCTCATAAGGACGGGGCGTTAAGTACCGGTTGGCCGTTTTCAGATTCGAAAAACCGCACCGTGTGCGTGAGTACGATCAGGAAATCATGCCATTCGCGGTCGCTCTTCAAACGCGGCTGATCAAAGTCACTCGCCCCATGAACTCCGGTCCCTTCGTGATCGAAACCGCTGGTTGACAGAACAGCCAATGCCACCGGTGCTCATCGGAAAGGTTGGCCATTTCGGGGAAGGTGATGGCAGTTTCTGCGGGTTCGCGGTCGAGCAGAAGGCAATCTGTCGCATCAGGATTGCCGGACTGTGCGAGGAGACCTGCATTCATATGGTCTGTCTGCGAGCTTTGTGGCACATTGACGGCGTCTTTCTTTGCGCTGGATGATTGTCTGCACGGGATCTCAGGCCATGACGCCGCAATATTACGCGGAATTTCTGCAACACATCGGACACACGGTTCGGCAGGTAGGCCAGACGTACTGGTTCGACGTCGCTCCTCGCGTCTACACGCCGTTTCCCTTCGAGCTGCAACTGGATCCGGCTTCGCTGAACATCAATGACGTGCTGCAATCAGACGGTCTGATTGCTCGCTATGGTTGTCGACCGGAACTGGGAGTCGACAGCTATCGGCTGGTGATCAGTGACCGGAACTATGACCTGTCATCACAGACCAGCAAGTCCAGAAATCAGACTCGACGCGGACTTGAACAGTGCGCATGCGGTCCCGTCGATCTGAGCACCTTCCACGCCGAAGGACTGGAACTGAATCGCAATACTCTGCAGCGCCAGGGACGCAAAATTCCGGCGAACTTTGAAACATACTGGCAGTCTTACTACGCCGCAGCGGCCAGGTGTCCGGCCGCGACAGCCTGGGGAGCTCGACATGAGGGGCAACTGGCGTCGTATCTGATTTCGTTTCGAATTGGTTCGGTCGAGAACATCTGCATCGTTCGTTCGGATGCCTCAAGGCTGAAGCACTATCCCAACAACGCCATGCTGTTCACCTTTCTGCGGAATCGGTTCGAAGATCCGACGGTCACCGAGGTTTCAATCGGACTGCAGTCGCTGCTGGCGGGCATGGAACCTCTGGACCACTTCAAGCTCGGTCTTGGCTTTCAGAAGCAGCCCATGGGACAACGAATCGAATTCAAACGCCCGTGGAGTCGCATGCTGCCCGGATCGATGGCCTCCATAATGTCACGCGCACTCAAGCCATGGGCCACGCATGAACGGATCGGGCGAGTTTCCGGGTTGCTGTCGTGGTATGCGAGCCAACCCAACGGAACGGTCCTGCAGGAACGATTGCTGACGACCACAAGGATGATCGACGCTTCGGAATCCGAAGCCGTCAGAACCGGCAGCAAAGTCAACTGAGCATTCCTTTGTAACTGACCTTCACCGAACAACGGGTCACCGGCGACAGATTTCAGCTTAGGAGCTTTGGACCTTTCAACATGAATCAGACCACCTTTTCTTCTCAGTGGGCTCCCGACTTTGTCGGGATCGGAGCCGAAAAAAGCGCGACGACGTGGGCGTGGAGTCAGTTGGAAGCTCACCCATATATCGAGATGAGTCAGCCCAAGGAACTGAATTTTTTCAACCAGCACTTCGAACGAGGACTGGACTGGTATCAGAAACACTTCACCGGAACTCACGGATGTCTTCAGGGAGAAATCAGCCCGCTGTACATGGATTGTCCCGCCGCGGCTGATCGGATGGCTTGTCTGAATCCGGATCTGCGGCTGCTGGTCATGCTGCGAGATCCCTTCGATCGAGCACTCTCTCACCTGATGCATGATGCTCAGAATGTTTACGGCGGCGTGGCCGATGTTTCGGCTGACGATCTGCGAACTCTGGCGCTGCGTGACGACAAGTATGTGCGCCGCAGCTGCTACTTTCAGGGACTGACTCCTTATCTGGACGCCTTTCCGCGAGAACAGCTGGGTATCTTCTTCTTCGACGATGTCGCGGACGATCCGGAAACTCTGGTGCGGCGCATGTACTTCTTCGTCGGAGCGGACAGCAGCTTTGTGCCCGAGAACCTGACTGAGAAAATCAATCGAACAAAAGACTATCGATCGGTCGTGCTGTACCGCGTCATTCGAGGCATCTCGACATCGGCCAACGCCTTCGCGCCAACTCGGCTGGCGATGGAGTGGGTTTATCGGAACACTCGACTTCGTGAAAAAACGCTTGATCTGCTGATGGTCGACGAAGGCCGCCCGCCGCTGACTCCACAGGACGTGCTTCCCGAAGACCAGCTGCTTCGCATTCAGCAGGATTACGAACAGCTGAACCGGATCATTGACATGCCGGTGTCGTGGCAACAATCCCGTTCACTGTCCGCTGCCTGATCACACAGAAGCAATTCACACAGAAGAAGTCATCAACGCAAAAGATTCCGAGTCTTGTCCATGTACTCTACAGCCAGCCATGTTTCCTCATTTGACCGATCGCTTGCTGCGGTCCACATGCGTTCGCAGGAACAGGTGGAGATGCTGCGAGCGCTGTTGCTGAGCTTTGTGTACTTCGCTTTCACGGACATCGGACACTGGACATCGTACGACGGAGTGCTGGTGTCTCTGGGTCTTTCCGTGATTCTGCCGAGCTGGCGACCCTATCTGATGCTGCTGGTGCTGTCCGTCCACGATGCTCCCGGACAGGCCGACCCATCGATTTACGGCTGCGTCGTCGGCATTGCGGCCATGATGATCATCACCAGCCTGATTACTCGTGGCGGCTCCATTGCGGAAACGGCGGAAGACCGAACATTTCGTCGTATTGCGGCCACCGGATTCTGCCTGGCCGTATTCGGAACGATCAGCTCATATTTTCACCAGCGCTGGGGACTTCATCAGCAACTGGATGATCGTCCGTTCTGGATCGTGGGTGGCCTGACGGCCTTCATGATGCTGGCCGGACTGGTGTGCCATCGAGCCATCGTGGCCGATCCCTGGTCGTCGCCTCGACTGCGAGTCATCTGTGTTCTTGCTTTGGCTCACATTCTGGTGGTCACTCTGCTGCAGGTGAAGCTTGGCCCGCAGTTCGGAGCATCGCCGGCCGGTCTGCATGCCATCGCCACGCGCATGGAACTTCTGGAAGGCGGGGAACGCGGTGTTGCTCGTCTGACGGGGCCGTTTCTGTCTCCCAACACGCTGGCCATTCTGCCGGCCTTCTACATGATTCTCTATCTGCGCGCCTGTCGGTCGCGAATCATTTCCGGTGCGTTTATTGTCTCCTTCCTTTCAGTAGGACTGCTGGTTGCGGGGCTGGGTGCGGCTCGGTCCATGTTTGCGTTCTACCTGCTGGCCGGTGGAGCGTTGATCTGGACGCGTTCACCACAGCGAGTCATCGTACTGGGTGTCTGCTGTCTGCCGTTTCTGCTGCTGATCGACATCCCGTTCGATGACATTCTGATGTCGATGCGGCTGCGTAATCTGGAATCCATCCAGTCACTTGGAACACGCGGACTTTACTGGCAGGCGACTCTCTCCAACCTGAAACTGTCTGACTGGATGCTCGGTTTCGGAGTCAGCCACTGGCCGGTGTTCTTTCAGTTTTACACCGGCTCCATGGCGTCGGATCCTCACAACTGGATTATGTCGATGGGCGGTTCCTACGGACTGCCGGGACTGCTGTTCTATTCCACGGTCGGCTGGCTGTTGCTCAAACGCAGCCTGTCGGGGCCGAAAAAACTGAGAGCCATTTCCACGTGTCTGTTTCTGCTGTTCATTGCCCGAGATCTGGCGAACACGCAGTATCTGGTCAATAACCATCCGATGTCGTGCCTGTACTGGATGGCTTTCGGGTCGGCGTTTATTGGTCTGAGCGACGTTGATTCCGAAGAAGAAACTCTGTCGGAACACCTCACCTGACGCGCGATGCGGATGTCGACTTCGCGTTGCGGCGAAATCAGAACTGCTCATTTCGTTACTCATCATTCAACACGTATTTTCAGCCGACATTCTTCCCGATTCGGAAAGATCTGTGTTTCGATTTCGCAGTCAGTTTGTCACGAATATCGTCAGCAACATGGGTGGCAACAGTGTCAACTCCGTGCTGCAGCTGGTGCTGTTGCTGGCGCTGTCCCGTTTCCTGAACACATCCACTTACGCCGCCTATCTGACTGCCTCCGCATTGATTGGAATCGCGGAAATCGCATCCGACTTCGGAACAAAGATGTGGGCCACGCGCCGTTTTTCAGGCGGTACTGACATCAACCACACGTTTCGGCAGTGTCTGGCTGCCAAGCTGTTTTACACACTGATGACGCTGCTGGTGCTGAGCGTTCTGCCTCTGAATCTGCCGGCCGTGACGACTCTGGTCATTCTGACGGCCGTCGCGGCAACTCAACCGGCCACCGACCCATTCCTTTGGTTCCTGCGCAGTCAGGACCGACTTGATGTGGAAGCAGCGCTGGTTCTGGTTTACCGCCTTGTTCAGGCCGTGGCACTTTTTGTGGCGGCATATGTGGGAACCAATCTGCAGACGATGTTGTTGATCTGGCTGGCGTGCAACGTCGGTCGAATGGTGGCGGAAGGACGCATGCAGATTATCCGCCCCGTGTTTCGTTTTGATGCTCAGGCTCCGGTACACATCCGGCATGTGACGGCCACCATCTCGGAAGTTTTTCCGATCGGCGCGTCGCTGTTTCTGACGACGCTGTACACGCGCGTGGGAATTCTGCTGCTCAATTCGTTCGGAACTCCGGAAGACGTTTCGGTGTTTGGCACCGCGTTTCGATTGGTGGGAGCCGCGGGTTTTGTTTCGACCAGCATCATTCTGTCGTCGTTTCCACGGCTGGTTCGAGCCATCGAAAGCCAGGACCTGTCGGCCATTCGGTCGGTCGTCAGCCGAAAAATTCATCTGGTGACATTGATTCTGCTGCCGATCTGTCTGGGCGGAATTCTGCTGTCCGTGCCGCTGTCCGAACGTCTGTTCTCCGGTGATCTGATCCACGTCGGCAAAATCGTCGTGATGCTGATGCCGGGCTTGTATCTGGTCTGTATCAACATGGGGATGAAGTTCACGCTGAACGCTTTCGGTCTGGACTGGTACGACTTCATGGCCGTGCTTCCCGGATACGCAGCGTTTTTTGCGTTCGCGTTTCTTGCCGAAAGTTATGCGTGGCCTGTTCGAGTCGCGATTGGCTGGAGTCTGGGTGAGCTGACCATCATGTGTTTCCGCATCGGATTTCTGTGGAAGCAGAATCATCACGGTGGAATTCCACTGGGAGTCATTGCCGGAACCACGGCCATCCTGTCGTTTCTTGTCCTGCACTTCCCGTTCTGAAGCACCTGTGATCCATGACTGTTCACCAAGAGATGAACCGAATCGAAGTTTTCTGTCCGTGCTGCGGTCCGGCGCAGCGTCGTCCGTTCCTGACCAGCAACAGTTACCTGATTGTTCAATGCGCAGGGTGTGGGCTGCTGTTTGTTGGAGAAGGACCTCCGGAAGACACCACACGAGAATTCTTCCGTACGGAACACATCACCGATCAGGAACTGACTCAACTGCATTACGTCGAATGGAGACAGGAAAGCCTGACGCGCGAAGCGGACGTGATCCGTCAGCTGATGCCTGAAGGTGGCCGATTGCTGGACGTTGGAGCAGCTTCGGGCCTGTTTATTCAACAGTTTCAGAACGACGCTGCCTGGAAGGCCGAAGGCGTGGAACCGTCGCGTGTTTCCGCTCGATTCGCGCGAGACAGGTTTGGTTTAACGGTGCACGAAGGCTTCCTGGAAGACCAGAGCTTTGTCGACGAGTCTTTCGACGTCATCACGTCACTGGATTCGTTCGTCTGTCATCGGCGACCGGCGGACGATCTTCGGGAGATGTACCGGCTGCTGAAACCTGGTGGTTTACTGGCCATTGAAATCGGCGGGCTGAATTTTCGGCTGCTGACCAGCACCGGATTGCTGTGTCGAATTCTGCACGGCGTGGAAGCCCGCCTGAACGCCGGTGTCAACTACTTCTACTACAGTCGAAAGACGCTGACACAGCTCGCACAGCAATGTGGATTCCACTACGACACCTGTTTTCCCGAAGCGATGCCATCCATTGGCGGTCGGATGTCGCGGCTGTGCAAGAGTGGCTACTTTCAGGCCACCGCCGCACTGTATCGCCTTTCAAAGGGAAAGCTGTCGCTGGTGCCCAAGGAATTCCTGATCTATCGCAAGCCGGAAACTCCGGCGACAGTTCCGTTCCGCCTGACTGAACGGAAGACTGTCGAGACGTCACGTAAAGCCGCTTGAGCTGATTGGCTGTTCGAAAACCGGGCGAAAATCCCCGCAGAATCAGTCGCGGGCAGTGGAGCACCGCCGTTCGGATTCGATTCCGCGCTCCGTCGTTTTGCGACTGTTCTTTCGCCGCGCGCTTGCTTAAACTCACGGTGTCGCGGCATTCTCAAGACATCCGGATTACCCACTTTACGACAGCAGGTCAGCAATCGATGAACTCTGATGGCCAGAGCAAATTCGCCGTCTACGCGACTGCCGGCCTCGGGTTTGTGGCGAGTCCTGTTTTGTGCCACCTGGGCCTCCGAAAATCCGCCGCGTGTCTGTCAGGTGAGTCATTCCGTCCAGCGCCGGATCGGG
>JAGQPY010000109.1 GCA_020426485.1 Planctomycetaceae bacterium | reverse complement strand
GCTGGACAGATTTGGCACGGCCGTCGACTACCTCGGCGACAGCACCGGTCGTCTGCAGGGGCTGGAAATCTGAGTGCCGGGCGTCAGCTGATTCGATTCGGAAGATTGATTCGATCGAATCGTTGTCCGATGGCATCGTAAAGCAGCAACTGGTTTCGGTCGCGATCCCAGACGGCGCTCAGGCGAACACTTCGGGGGCCGTGCAGAGTAAACTGGACTCCACAGCACTGATTGCGCCGTTTGAGTTCCAGTTCCGTCATTGGAAAATGATGTTCGAGCAGATTCTCTTTTCGACACAGCGCCAGATGGACGTAGTTTCGCAGATCATCCAGAGTGAAAATTTCCGCGGGTGCGGGCATCGTGCCGACGGAAGCTGGTTGATACATGGAGACGATTCTTTACTGATCCGTGGGATGTAAAAAGTTGTCCGTTCAGAAAACACTGACGTGCGAAGATCGGTATCGACTGGATGACTGCCACTCTCCCCGTTTCCGCC
Source organism: Planctomycetaceae bacterium (assembly GCA_020426485.1). Taxonomy (GTDB): domain Bacteria; phylum Planctomycetota; class Planctomycetia; order Planctomycetales; family Planctomycetaceae; genus JAGQPY01. Next base: position 13,572 of record JAGQPY010000109.1, on the reverse strand, counting down.
TGGCGCACGCATCACCGACAGGACTGAATTCGTTACCCGGAATTCTCAATTCGGTCTGACCAGACGTTTCAAACGCTGAAGTGCGGTGATTCTTCAAACTTTCGTCAAGACGGACGGATGGATGTCAAAGACTGCGGTTGCGGCATTCCGATCGCTGCTGCGATTTGACAGGACGAGTGAAACTCTGACGATTGTGGGGACCTGAACGATTCGCTTCGGGCAGCGCCGTGAACCATTCCGGCTGAATGAATGGGGGAGCAGACCTTCGTGATGTGAATCGGACGGCGAACATCCGCTTTTCCGGATTTCGGTCTGCGTGAGCAGGAGGTCTGACGCCATAAGATTGACAGGCCGTTGGTCCGGCAGGAAGACTCTGGGCGAGTGATTTCTGTAATCTCTTCCTGCGGTCGACTTCTCAATGCCCAAAGATGGCTGTATCCTCACCCTGCAGTGAATACAGTCTGAATGCCTTCCCGGGAGCGTGACGAATGAATGTGGTGACTGGACGTCTGACGGTGATGTGGTTTCTGGCGGTTGCTGTGACCATTGGCTGTTCTTCTGAAACACCACCCGTGTCTGTGGCTCCTTCAGCGCTGCCTGATGTTCAGGCGAATTCGGACAGCCCGTCGGATGTTACCGCTGATGAGGCCGAAGCGTTCGCGAACGAATGGGAAGAACTTGTTCGCGCAGGTGACACCGCTCGAGGTCAGCAATTGTTTTTGTTCGACCGTATTATTGAACGCACGATCAGCAATCTCAGCCTGGATGCCGCCACCGCGACAGGAGTTCGTCAGGGATTAAGACAGAGTCAGCCGATGGTCGGCCTGTTGAATATGTTACATCAGGCGGAGACAAACGGTGGACACTACCGAGCTGTTCGAACGGCTGTGCGCGGCGGCCACCAGCATGTGGTGTTTCGACTGGTCGATGCGTCCGGCGCGCTGAATTACCATGATCTGCGGCTGGTTCGGGACGGCGGTACGGTTCGTGCGGACCAGTTGTTTGTCGCGGCCACGGGCGAAGAACTGGCAGACACAATGACCAATGCCATGGCGCCCGCCGCACAAAGTCAGCAGTCGATCGTCGGTCGACTTGATGGCACTGCTGCCAAACGTACCGCGGATCTGAAGCATCAGGCCGAGATGATGAATCAGATTCGTGCCGGACAGAAACAACAGGCACTCCAGACCTACGAAAAGATCAGCGAAGAAGGACGGAAAAGCAAAATCACGCAGCTTGGCCGAGTCATGGCGACTTCCGTGGAAGACGAAAAACAATACCTGACGGTGCTGGATGAATACGCCGCTCGTTTCCCCAACGATCCTTCACTGGCTCTGATCTCTCTGGACGCCTCATATCTGCGCAAGGACGCGGAGCGTCTGCGGAGTTCGTATGATGCTGTGCAGAAGTGGACAGGCGGCGACGATTACCTCACGCTTATGGTCAGCAGCCTGCTTGCTCAGATTGGGGAACCGCAGCAGGCGACGGAGCTTTACAAAAGCGTTGACGTATCCACGATCGAACTGGCTCAGATGCACGATTTTGGACTGTCACTTTCTCTGGAACTTCAGAATCACGACGCCACGCTTCTGCATCTGCGTTTGCTGCGAGATCAGTTTGGATATCAGTTCGATGACCTCTCGGCTGCCGAGGGTTTTGAGAATTTCGCGAAATCCGAGCAGTTCAAACAATGGGCCAGTGAGATCTGACCATCCACGGCGGAGCCCACCCGCTGCGGTGCTGTTGATCGGATCGGCACTGAACGGGCCGAATTGCCTGGGCCGCTTGCTTCCCCGCCAATACAAGTGTGACCGGAACACTGGCCGGGGAAATGGATATCGCATTGAGTGTTTCAGCAGCGACGGAAGAATTCTGCCCGTTGCTGAAGTCGTGAGACGTCAGACCTCCGAAGTCTGACGACTTCAGCTACACACCAGTGCCCGATCACTACCCTTTACAGCTGATTTCTTAGCGTGCTTTCAGGAATCCATTGACGTCCAGCCAGTTTTTCAGCAGATCCGGCCAGTGCGAAACGGGATTTTCGGATGGACGCATGCCATAACCGTGCCCGCCTTTGGCAAACACGTGTAGTTCGGCAGGAACCCCGTGCTCCTTCAGGCGAGCCAGCAGCAGTGCTGACTGAGCACCTCGCAGAGCATCATCGAAAGTCACGGCCAGAAACGTGGGCGGGGTCTGTTTGGTCACGGTCACCAATGGCCCCAAAGCCACATGATTGCGGTCATCATATTCATCACCCAGATACGCGCAGTAGATGGGGCAGATGAAATTCGGGCGGCAACTGAGTTGGTCGGCGGCATCGACGGGTTCGTAACATCGGGTTTCAAACTGAACTCCCGACATCACCGTCAGGTGTCCACCGGCGGAGAAGCCCAGAGTTCCAATGCGGTCAGGATCGATCTTCCACTTTTCGGCGTCACGACGCACCAGGCGAAGCGATCGCTGCACATCCTGCATGGGTTCCCAGTGAATGCGGTCCGGAATTCGCCTTGGCACTCGATACTTCAGCACAAAGGCCGTGACGCCGATGGACTGGAACCATTCAGCCACTTCCGTCCCTTCTTTTCGCCACGCCAGAATGTTGTAGCCGCCACCGGGGCAGATCACGACGGCACAACCGTTGGCCGTTTCTTTGGGAGCAGGAAAGGCAATCAACGTAGGTCGCTCGACGAATGCGATTCGTTCGTCGGTGGTTTTTGCCGAATACTCCTGCTTCTGTTGTTCGGTGAGTTCAACCGATCCCGCCGGGACTCCATCCGGCCAGATTTCGAACTCCTGCTGCTGAGCTGCCGCTGTCGGTGCTCGAAGAACGCTCAACAAAAGAACAGCAGCGAGGCGGAATGCGAGGGATTGATGAAAGTGTGGCATGTTTTGGAGTTCCTGCAGATGGATTTCAACTGCCGCCTTGACGTTCTTTTTCTGTCACGGTCGCTCAATTGTAGAAAACGCGGCCGTTGAAATTCACGCAGGCCGGGTCGCGCTCCGACATTTTCCGCCGCGTTGCGGCGTGCCGGGGCTTGACCCGGTCGACCGGAGATGATGGGCCAGTGTCAGGCAGGACGTCCGGGGCGCTGAGGTGCCGGACAGCAGTCGGTGGGGCAGACGTCGTGATTGGGACCGAACTGACCAATGCATTCGCGAGGTGCATTGCACATTCGTTCCTGAATCAGCTTTCGCAGCATTGTCACAAACGCGGGATGGTGGCCGGGCGTTGCGGCTCGAACCATGGTCATGCCCAGTTCGTTGGTCAGACGGCGAGCTTCATCGTCCAGGTCGTAGAGAACTTCCATGTGATCGGACAGAAAGCCGATGGGAGCAACCACGACGTGCCGAATGCCGGACTCATACAATTCCTTCAGGTGATCAAGAATATCGGGTTCCAGCCACGGGTCCTGAGGTCGACCACTGCGACTCTGGTACACCAGCTTCCAGCGATCTGCCGGAATCCCCAGTTGGTCGGCGACCAGGCGAGCCGTTTCTTCGAGCTGTCGCACATAGTCCGATGTTGAAGCCATCGACATGGGAATGCTGTGAGCGGTGAAGGCGATGTGAACCTGTTCGGTTCCGTCGGCCGCCGCCATCGATATGGCAGTCGCCACGTGTTCCGCAGTCAGGCTGATGAAGTCCGGATGATTGTAGAAGACTCGCAGCTTGTGAACTTCGATATCTTCGGTGCCGGTTTCCGCCTGAGCCGTCATGATGTTTTCGCGATACTGTCGGCAGCCGGAATAACAACTGAAGCCCGACGTGACATACGCCAGTACCTTCTGAGCTCCGGAAGCCCGGAGTTGCCGAAAAGCATCGGCCAGGTAGGGGTCCCAGTTGCGATTTCCCCAAACGATGGGCAGATCGATGCCGTTTTCCTGCAGTTCCGTCTGCAGAACCGCGATCAGTTCGCGACACTGCTGATTGATGGGGCTGACACCACCAAAATGTTGGTAATGTTCCGCGACCTCCAGCATCCGTTCACGCGGCACGTTTTTGCCTCGCAGGACGTTTTCCAGAAACGGAATCACGTCGTCCGGGCCTTCCGGGCCACCAAACGAAACAAACAGCAGAGCATCGTAGGTTTGATTCGACATTATTTTTCTGTTGTGTTTCTCTTGAATCGACTGAAACGATCTTTTCGTCCCTGCGATGACCATAAACACCGCGATCGCTTCGGCCAAATCGACCAAGCGTCCAACGGAAGCGTCTCGGAGCATGCGACTGTCAACTTCCATGAACAATCCACGTCATCGAGGCAAGGACGCAGCCCTTGGGGTGCGGTCAACGCTGAGAAAATAGTGGAGATCATGAAAACTGACCAGCTGTTCTGGCAAAGATTGGGCTGTTTCCGTTAACCTTTCTGGTCCGCCAAAAAACGTGGAAACGATGTTGAGCACTCACGTGTGACCACACACATGATTTTTCAACATCTGACTGCAACGGGAACTGGTGGCTGGCTCGCAGGACATCGCTTCGCGGAGCCTGTCGGTCGAAATCTTTGTTCTCGATGATCCCGCAGTTAACATCAACGTCTGTCCCTCGATCCGGGCAAACTTTGTGTCCGGGCGAATCGTATGAACTGCGGTGATTCCCATTGATTTTTGGCAGAACATTGACCCTTTCTATTCACTGGTCGCGGTTTGACCAGAAAATTCACGTTGTTTCAGGAATTCCATGACTCTCGCGGAGATACTTCAGAATCGATTTCGAGCGGATCTCAGGCATCGTGGAGCAGCCTACATTGAGGCCGAACGAGTCTCACTGGTGCGGGTCACGCCGGAAAATGTGTTCGGTGTGGTTGTGGACGGCGTGGAGTATCAGACTCAGCTGAAGTATCAGGAATCTGATATCGCTTTGTTCTGCACGTGCGAACACTTCCCCAAAAACAAAGCCTGTAAACATCTGTGGGCGACTGTGCTGTCGGCCGATCTGGAAGGCTATGTGAATCCGGCCATACGCCCCGGTCGACTGGCACCCTTTGTTTCCCGCGAAACAACGGCTCCAATTCGCATCGATGATCTGACCATCGGCGGAGAAAGTGATGCCGACTTCGGCGGACCCCGTGGTTCCAAGAAGAAGGCCACAGCGGCACCCGTTCGAGAAGTCCGGCTGGCACCATGGGAATCCAAACTGGATAACCTGCGACAGGAAATGGCCGTTCCATCGCGCGGCGGATCTCGCAAAGCGGCCGTTCAGGAACGACAGATCTTCTATGAAATTGACCTGGAAGCCAGTCGCGAGGCGGAAAAACTGGTCGTCCAGGCAACTCAGCGACAGCGCCGTTCCAGCGGTCAGTGGGGCAAAGTCAAACCGCTGAAGGTTCGTCCCGGAGAACTGGATCAGATCGAACACGAAGACGATCGCGTCTTTCTGGCCTACCTGGCAGGCGCGATTCCGGAACGCAACAACTGGTCGACTCAACAGGCCGAACTGCACGCGGCCGCTCATCGCTTTCATTTGCCTTACGAACTGGGAACGCTGATTCTGCCGGACATCTGTCGTTCCGGACGACTGACGTTCACCAGTGCCGACGATGCTCCTCCCGCTCCGCTGGAATGGGACGAAGGCACGCCATGGGAACTGACGGTGCGAGTCAAACGAAATTCGGATGGCAGCGGCTGGCTGCTGACCGGCGCTTTGGTGCGCGATGATGAAACTCTGGAACTGTCGGAAGTGCCGCTGGCCGTGCCGGGCGGATTTGTCGTCACGAATGATTCCATCGCTTTGCTGCGCGACTTCGGCGCGGCGGAATGGATGAAGATGCTGAAGGACGAAGGCAGTCTGAGCATTCCCATGGCCGATCAGCATCGCTTCATCGATCGACTGCTGGACGTGCCGACTCTGCCGCGACTGGTTCTGCCCAAAGAACTGCAGTTGAACGAAGTGCGAGCTACCCCGACTCCGTCGCTGAAAATCTTCACGCCATCAATGGCTCGCTGGAAGAACGATTCGCTGACGGCCGAAGTGCTGTTCAATTATCTGGGTACGGAAGTCGAAGGCCGCAATCCTCGCTGGGCCATCGTCCAGCGCGAAGACAGCCGCTGTATCATTCGAGACCGCGCCGTCGAAAACAAATACTGGGAACGCCTGCGCGAACTGGGCTTCCGCAAACGGCTGAATGGTTCTGAAACCAGTGCCGATGTGGAAATTCCCCGGCGAGATCTCGGCCGTGCCGTGCGAGATCTGGTGGCCGATGGCTGGGAAGTCTTTGCGGACGGCAGCAAGGTGCGCCAGGCCGGTTCGATGAAGTTCCGAGTTCAGTCGGATATCGACTGGTTCGACGTGAATGCAGAAATCGACTTCGAAGGTCGCACGGTTTCCTTTCCGGAACTGCTGCAGGCGTTGCAGCGAGGTGATTCCACTGTTCGACTGGACGACGGCTCACTGGGCATTCTTCCGGAAGAATGGCTGGAACAGATCGGCATGTTTTCCGGTCTGGGCACCATGGACGAAGACAGCCTGCGGTTTTCCAATTCACAGGCGGCCCTGCTGGACGCCCTGCTGTCGTCTCAGGATGACGTGGAATTCGACGAAAAATTCGAAGCCATGCGGGAACGCTTCCGCAGTTTCACGGGCATTGATCAGGTCGAACCTCCCGATTCCTTTCAGGGAACTCTGCGCGATTATCAGCGAGATGGTCTGTCGTGGATGACTTTTCTGCGAGATTTCAATTTTGGCGGGTGTCTGGCCGACGACATGGGTCTGGGCAAAACCGTGCAGTTCATCGCCATGCTGATGAAACACCGCGAAGTTCAGGAAAAACTGCTGCCGTCGCTGATTGTGGTGCCTCGATCGCTGATCTTCAACTGGATGAACGAATGTCGGCGCTTTGGTCCCAAACTCAAGGTGCTCGACTACACCGGCATCGATCGCGGCATGCTGCGGGAAAACTTCAACAAGCAGGATATCGTTCTGACCACGTACGGGACCGTTCGACGTGACATCGCTCTGCTGAAGGATGTGGAATTCGATTACGTTGTCCTGGACGAAGCACAGACGATCAAAAATCCATCGTCGCAAATCGCGCGGGCTTCGCGGTTGCTGCGAGCTCGCCATCGTCTGGCACTGAGCGGTACACCGATCGAAAACAATGCCGGCGACCTGTGGTCGATTTTCGAATTCCTGAATCCCGGTATGCTGGGTCGCAGTTCGGCGTTCCGCACGCACGTGTCCGATCCGGACAGTCGCGAATCACGCAGTCTGGTGGCTCGCGGTCTGCGGCCCTTTATTCTGCGACGCACCAAACAACAGGTCGCTGCGGAACTGCCGGATCGACTGGAAGAAACCATCTACTGCGAAATGGAAGAAGATCAGCGTCGCCTGTACGACGAACTTCGCATGCACTACCGCGATTCCCTGCTGGGCGCGGTGGAACGCGATGGCCTGGCCAAGGCCAAAATGCACGTGCTGGAAGCTCTGCTGCGACTGCGACAGGCCGCCTGCCATCCGGCTTTGCTGAATCGTGGCGAAGAAGAGGAAGCATACGCCAAGCTGGAATTCCTGATTCCTCACCTGAAGGAACTGGTGGCCGAAAACCACAAGTCACTGGTCTTTTCGCAGTTCACCAGCATGCTGTCCATCGTGCGGCATCATCTGGATGAAGCAGGCATCGAATACGAATATCTGGACGGCCAGACACGGGATCGTCAGAAACGCGTCACACGATTTCAGGAAGACGAAAACTGTCGCGTGTTCCTGATCAGCCTGAAAGCTGGTGGTCTGGGACTGAACCTGACTGCGGCCGACTACGTGTTCCTGCTGGACCCGTGGTGGAATCCTGCCGTGGAAGCTCAGGCGATCGACCGTGCTCATCGAGTCGGCCAGACGCGAACTGTGTTCGCCTACCGCATGATCTGTCGAGACACCGTGGAAGAAAAGATTGCCGAACTTCAAAAGAAGAAACGCGATCTCGCCGACGCCATCCTGGAAGGCTCCGACCAGACCAGCATTCTGAAAGATCTGTCCGTCGAAGACCTGGAACTTCTGCTCTCCTGAGAAGGGCTTCGCTCAACGCCGCGTGAGAAGCGGAATCCTGAATGGACATCGCCTCCGTGAAGTGCGGCGACTCGTCGCCGCTTTGGACTTTGCTGACAGATGATCGCCGAAACGCGCCTTTGATTTTCCGCAAGCGCTCACGACAATTCCGGAGGCACCGATTCTTCGTTGAATCAGGAGATCGGCAGAAGCGCAGGTCCCAAGACCCGTCGCGAAATTCCTGAGAATTCCGGGCGATTCAGAATTCGGAACAAATGTGCGACCGGTCCATTCTTATCTGCCGTTCGCCGAGAATTGACGTGCTGAATCGATGCCACAGCGGCGACAAGTCGCCGCACTCCAAAAGACGACATGATGCTGTCCAGTTAGTTCGTATTACTTTGCGGGAAGCTGCACGCAACGGATCAGTCCGGCAGCATTTCGGCCGTAAATTCGACCATTCAAGAGAACCGGCACCGTCCAGCAGCGGCCGGTGAGAAATGGTGATCGAGCAAGTTCGTGGTACTCTTCGGCAGACGCTTCGGCCAGCACAAGATCGCCGTTTTCTGTCAGAACCAGCAGTTTGCCATCGGCGATCATCACGGACCCACAACCAAAGCCGCGTTCCTTCCATTTGACTTCGCCGGTGCGAAAGTTCATGCAGGTCAACATGACGACTCGACCAAGATTCGAATTTCCGTCCACTCCGAACAGATGATCCTGCCACAGGATGCTGTTGTTGAAGTGGTTCCGCATGGCTTTGCCGGAATACAGTTCGAGAAGCTGATCGTTTTTCAGTTCGAACAGTCCGCAACCGACGTTGTAGCCGGTGGAGATATAAATCAGACCATCGTGAATGATGGGGGTTGTCGAGTTCGTTCGGAACGGGGACTTCCATTCGGTGAACGCAACCTGACGACCATCTTCGAGTTGACTGATTCTGAGGCCATCGCAGTCCAGACTGGCCAGCAGTCGCCGACCATCATGGTCAAACTGGCGGACGGCACCATACCCGGCCTGATGTTTTTCTGTCTTCCAGATCATGTCGCCGGTCTGCCGATGAAATGCAGCAATGCGTCCGCCCTGCAGAATCAGGCGGTCGTCGACAATGATGGGGCTGGAATCAAATCCCCATTCATGCAGATCGACATCAAATTCCTGCTGCAGATTTTTCTCCCAGACAACCTTTCCGTTGCGACGATCAAGGCACAGAAGTCGGCCGTCAATGCTGAGCGTGTAGACGTGATTCTGGTGGACCGTCGGAGTCGCTCCCGGGCCGCCTTCGTACAGATTCGGGTTGAGTTCGGCGGGATAGCTGTGAGACCAGACTTGTCTGCCGTTGTCGGCGTTCAGACACCAAACCGTTTCCTGTCCGTCTGCATGGCCAAGCGTGTAAAGAAGCCCGTCCACAATGCTGACGGAACTGAATCCGATGCCCACAGATCCTTCCCACACAATCGGCAGTCCGTCCTGCGGCCATTCGGAGGACCAGCCGTGTTCGCGGGAGATTCCGTCCAGCTGTGGCCCCATCCAGCACGGCCAGTCGTCGGCCTGCACGATTCCGCTGCCAAACAACACCATCAGAACCGCGAGCAGAAGTGGTTGAATGGCGGGTCGTCCGTTGGACGAGAACTCCGTTGGCAAGTGAAAATCTGCTGACATTCTTCCCTCATTCAGACGGATCAGTGTCTCATTTTGCGACCCCGTCCGCACCATGCGAACGTCTCTGTGTGCTGCACGGCACGACTTCCTTCCCCGGCAAAGCAGTTTACGACGCCCGTGCATTCATTGCCAGGACGCTGAGGACGCTCGATTCAGTGCTGGGCGAATGTGGTGCCCGGCGGTTGAGGTGCGATCGACAAATCTGACAGGGTGCTCTAACCTTCGTCTTCGTTTCCCGCTATGAAGGGTTCCGGAATCCGGATAAGCTTCCTGCCATGTGGTCTTACATTCTTCGCAGACTGGCCTACAACATCCCGGTCTATCTCTGCATTCTCCTGCTGATGATGCTCGCGCTGCGTGTGCGAGACCCTGTGTATGGGCGTCTTTCCAAGAACCCGACGGCTCAGGAGATTCAGGAGAAACGCCATGAACTGGGCATCGACCGCCCGTTTGTGGAGCAGTACACATCCCTGCTGCGACAGGTCGTGACACTGAGGTTTGATGACAGAAGCTGGAACTATGCCGGGCAGACTGTCGGCGAAGTTCTTGGCCGCTGCGTCGGTCCCAGCCTGGCCATCACGATTCCTGCTCTGGTGCTGACGACCTTGATGTCAATCACCGTCGCGCTGTTTTCGGCGTGGTTTCGAGGCCGAACGGTGGATCGAGTGCTGGTGTTCGTTTCCGTGCTGGGCATGAGCGTCAGTTTTCTGGTGTACATCATCATCGGACAATACTTCGGGGCGTATCGACTTTCCGAATGGACGGGACAGGAACTGTTTGCCATTCATGGATATGACGTCGCCAGTGACACAACGTGGTCCGACTATCTGCTGAAAGTCTGGCCTCACTACTGCCTGCTGCCGGTGATTATCGATGTGATTGTCGCGATGGGCTACGACACTCGCTTTTACCGAGCCGTGATGGTGGAAGAATCCGGAAAGGATTACATTGTGACGGCAATTGCCAAGGGGGCCAGTCGTTCACGAATCATGTTCATTCACATGCTGAAGAACGCCATGATTCCCATCATCACTCGGGTTGTCATCACGATTCCGTTTCTGATTACAGGCTCCTTCCTGCTGGAACGATACTTTGGCATTCCGGGAATGGGCAACGAACTGATCATGGCTGTCGAAAGCAGCGACTTTCCTCTGGTGCAGGGATTCACAGCGGTTTTTGCGGCGGTTTACATCGCATCCAATCTGCTGACGGATGTTCTGTACGCTCTGGTTGATCCTCGGGTGCGACTGTCATGAGTGGTCTTCGTGAATCCCGCACCTGGCGAAAGTTTGTTCGGCATCGACCGGCGATTGTCGCGTTGATTGTGATTGCGGCGTATCTGTTGACCGCTCTGGTGCTGCTTCTGACCGGCTGGGTCACGCTGGATTCCACCACAGAACGAGTCGGCCCCAAACTGCTGCCCGGTTTCGGCCTGATGCCCGCGCCGCAGGAACGCATGGAGAATGCGGAGTGGCTGATTGATCGGATCGAAAGCCTGGCCAATCGGTCCAATTCCGAAGCCGCTTTGCAGGATTTCAACGATCTGGGCTCGCGCCGCATCGCCGAAATTCCCGTTGACGAACTCAAAAACCGGATCGACGAATGCTGGAAGAAATTCGATTCCATTCCGCCCGTCGATGATCTGAGTTCTGCCGCAAACGATCCTTCTTCCACCGAAAACGCAGCGACGGAAGATGCCATTCTGACTCAGATTTCCGATCTGGAAAATCAGCTGGAAACACTTCTGGAGCCCCTGTCCGGCAGCGAACACTGGCAGCGCAGAGTTCAGTTGGTGCTGGGAACCGATCGACAGGGACGATCGATTTTTCTGCGCGGCATCTATTCCATTCGAGTCGCGATTCTGGTGGGTCTGATCACCGGAGTGCTGTCTGTGATGATCGGGACGCTGGCCGGGCTGCTGGCCGGTTTCTTTGGCGGCTGGATCGATCACGTGATCACGTGGCTGTATTCCACCTTCGCTTCCATTCCGAATATCGTGCTGCTGATTCTGCTGGCCTTCATGTTCGAAGGCGGCCACATTGATGACTCCATCAACGCGATCACGGGAGACTTGCTGACAAAACTCCTGGGACATCGTCTGGATGAAACGCTGATTCCGGTCTACATCGCTCTGACGGCAACCTTCTGGATCGGCCCGTGTCGAGTCATCCGCGGCGAAACGCTCAAGCTGCGTGAACTCGAATATGTGCAGGCGGCCACCGTCATGGGATTCGGCCGGACTCGCATTCTGCTGCGACACATTCTGCCCAACGTGACTCACCTGATGCTGATCAACTTTTCACTGCTGTTTATCGGAGCCATCAAGACAGAAGTGATTCTGAGCTTCCTGAATCTGGGCGTGAAGAAGGGACCAAGCTGGGGCATTATGATCAGCCAGTCCGCTCCCGAAGTTGTCAACGGCTTCTTCTGGCAGATCGGAACGGCCACGCTGCTGATGTTCTGCCTGGTCCTGGCGTTCAATATTCTGTCCGATGCTCTGCAGGACATTCTGGACCCCAAACACGTCTGACCGTCTGCGGCAGAACGCCCTACGCCGAGGGCTCAACTGTGCCGGAGACGGACTTGTTTCGGTTGCCGCCGAATGCCAGTCGAAAGATTTCCGGATGCCGCAGCCCCAGCGCGATCCAGATGAGTACGCCAAGGATCACGGGAAAGAGAAACGCATCACCGAGGCGCAGGTGAGTCATCACGGCCCCGCCCAGATATCCGGTGATCAGAATGGCTCCCAGAAATCCTGTTCGCGGAATGATGAACAAAACTGCGATCACGATTTCCAGAACACCAATCTTCATGATCAGCTCGTTGGTGACACCCATCTTTTCAAACATCTCTGCCTTCCCTTCCCATTCCGTGAACTTACCCATCGCGCTGGGGCCGATCAGGAACAGGCTGAGCAGAATGCTGAGTCCCCATCCAATTTTGTTGCTTGTGGCTGATTGCACTTGGGTGGCTTTCGCTTCGTTGGGCGGTGTTTGATTTTCGAGCGATTGAATGAGCGGTTGTTTGCCGGCGCCATTTGCCGACGACGGGTCACTGATGATCGGGGATTTCCGGTTCTACCAAACTGGCCAGCATGTTGAGTGATTCCTGCCAGCCAAGGTAACAGGATTCGACAGGGATCACGGACGGGATGCCTTCCTGTAAAATCTCCAGTTCTGTACCGCAGGCAACGGGGCGCAGCGTAATTGTGACCTGAATTTCTCCCGCCATCTGTGGGTCATCGAAGACGTCGGTATAGCGAATCCGTTCATGGGGCACGAGTTCCAAATAGGTGCCACCAAATGAATGGCTCTTTCCCGTTGAAAAATTGGTGAACGACATCTGAAAGCGACCGCCAACCTTCGCGTCCAGTGAATCAACTCGGGCGGTGAATCCGTGAGGCGGATTCCATTTGACCAAAGCATCAGGATCAAGAAAGGCTCGATACAATCTTTCGGCCGGACATCGAAGGACTCGGTGCAGACGGACGGTGCCGGTTGTCTGAGACATAGAACGAATCTTTCCCGAAAAAGTATCAACGGAGAATGGTTCGGAACTTTATTGCACGAACACAACTTGTCGAACGGTCCGCCCGGAAATCGACATGGTGTCGAGAGAATTCTTTCTCAGAAAACCCGTGACTTCGAGTTGGGTTGAAAAAATGGGGGTGTCTGACATCGCAACTTGCTGCTTTCTGCCGGATATCCGACAGGATTGCCCCGAAACCGGATGTCTCCCTCCTGTACGGTTGTGCCTGCATCGAGACATATTCGTTTCTGTCTCGGGGCAATCCCGTCGAACGCTGTACGGGAGAACGCCGCGTCGTTCTGCTCATTGGATCAAGCGATGTGCTGGACGATCAGGAGGCCCTGAAAACGGGGAGCCAAACCTTTAGCGGCAATACGTTTAACCCGTGGCCGGGAGGCCAGG
>JAGQPY010000108.1 GCA_020426485.1 Planctomycetaceae bacterium | reverse complement strand
CTCAACTTCGTGATGGCCGGTCTCCCGAGCGAGCACTCGTGATGGCCGGTCTCCCGGCCGAGCATTCGTTGTGGCCGGTTTCCCGGCCGAGCATTCGTTGTGGCCGGTCTCCCGACCGAGCCAATTCATGCCGACCGCAGGTCTCCTGCAACCGTACAGCCAAAGTCAAAGGCGAAAGTCAAATTGTGGACGAGCTGTTTCCTGAGCAACTCCGTCGAACGACCGGCAGTTGGGACGATTGCGATGGCTGTAGGAAGTTCGTCACCTGTTGAAGAGTCGGGTGGAACGGGTTCTGCCGCGATTGCCGCATCTGCCGCCCGCGAAATCAAGCTTGCAACACGAAGTATCTCTATGTCGACACGAAGTATCTCTGTGTCGGCACCGTGTCGCCTTGTGTCGGGACGAAGTATCTCTAAGGCGGATCAAAGTATCTCTATGTCGCGGCGAAGTATTTCTATGTCGAGTTGCATTATCTTCATGGCGAGTCGCTGTTGTCACAAGGCGGAAGGCTTCCGCTCGATGGCAATTCGGTTCTGCAGCCTTTCCCAGAGCTTTCGCGATATGGACAAATTCTCGGGAAACCCCTCTGGTGCAACCTGTCGGGTCCGTGATCCTTTGTTCAACCAAGACCTTTACTACAGAAATCCGTTCTGTCAGGTGATGGTCCATTTTCAGCCGCTGGATCTCAATCGGAAGGGGATCTAAAGTGTGACAGCAGGTTGACGCTGTCAGCGCAGGGTTCCCGCCTGTCCGGCTTCGCTGCTTCCCCGGGGAAAGTCATTATTATGGAACAAGCACACCTTGCACAGATCGATCGCTGGCTGGCCGAGCATCGGCCGGATTATCACTCACTGCTCAATCCTCCAGCGCAGGAGTATTTGTTTGGTGCGGTTCGGTCGACGGCAGGCATTGTGTTGCCGGACGGCATCCGTCGTTTCTATGAATGGCATGACGGACAGGAAGCGGGGACGTTCGAACCACTGATGATGAACCTGACGTTCATGACGCTGATGGAGATGGCGACCACTCATCAGATGCACCAACACGTTTCTATGATCGACCAGTGGAGCGAAGAGCATTGGCAACCCAGTTGGGTGCCCTTCCTGTCGAACGGCGGCGGTGATTATCTCTGTGTAGCAACCGAATCCTTTCGCGATATCCCGGAGGGCGCGATTCTGTGGTACGACCACGAGACTTCAGAACGCGAGATCATCCACGCTGACTTTACGGCATTTCTTGAAGATCTCTACGATCGAATGATCAGCGACCGCCTTGAGTGTGAGTAACGATCGGTGATGACCGGCATTGAGATCGTCCGTGTCTGATATGTTCCATGTTTCTCCGTGGCGAATTTCATACCGCCGGGATCAGCAGAGAATCTGTCTTGCGCATTTGTTTACTCGTGGGGATTTCGAAAGCCGGACTTCAGCACCGCAACTGATATGCGGTGGATTGACTTCCGTAAGCGGATGTCGTCTCATAATCGGCGCTGCCGGGATTCGTTGTGCTCGGCGTATTTTGCGTCGGGGACAATTGTTTCCTTTCTGGAGTGTTTACCAAGGCTATGAGAACGTTTCTGACGTTTGTCGCAATCGTGCTGTGTCTGGCCTCAACTTCGCGAGTTGAAGCGGCGGACTCGGAAGCCCGTCGTCCGAACATCGTGTACATGATGTCGGATGAGCTGGCTTACTTTGAAGTGGGGCATATGGGGAATCCGCTGATTCGGACTCCGCGGATTGATGCGATGGCGAAGGACGGCATTCGGTTTACTCAGGCTCTGGCCGGGTCGCCGGTGTGTGCTCCGCTGCGGTGCACTTTGATGACGGGCAAACATGCGGGGCATGCGTCTGTGCGAGCCAACGACGGGGGGACTCCGCTGCGAGCTGATGAGCCTACGATCGCGTCCATGCTGAAGAAGCTGGGATATGCCACCGGAGGTTTCGGTAAGTGGGGCTGCGGCGGACGCGATTCGACGGGCGTTCCGGAGAAGCACGGGTTTGACGTGTTCTACGGCTACTATGATCAGGTGCATGCTCACACGTTTTATCCGCCGTATCTGATTCGCAACAGCGAAGAAGTGCCTCTGGAAGGCAACGACGGAGGACGCAGCGGGCAGACGTATTCGCATTACAAGATCATGGACGAAGCGGAAGCGTTCATTCGGCAGAACAAAGACCAGCCGTTCTTCTGCTATCTGCCGATCACGCCGCCTCACGGCAACTACGACATTCCGGCCGACGATCCGGCATGGGATCAGTATCGGAACGATGAATGGATTAAAGATCCGAAGATTGATCAGGATGCGAAGAATTACGCAGCGATGGTCACGATGGTGGACAGCAATCTGGGTCGCGTGCTGGATCTGTTGAAGGAACTGAAGCTGGAAGACAACACCATCGTGTTCTTCACGGGTGACAACGGCGGTCAGGATCGGTTTAAGAATCAGCAGTACGTGCGAGGCTTCCACAAACCAAACGTGAATCCGGTGACCGGCGTGGAGTTTCGTGGGGGTAAGGGAAATCTGTACGAAGGCGGCCTGCGGATTCCGTTTCTGGTGCGGTGGCCGGGAAAGATCGGGGCGGGGCAGGTCAGTGATCTGTTGTGTTATCAGCCCGATATGCTGGCGACTCTGGCGGAACTCACCGGAGCCGACGCTCCTCCCAACGACGGCACGTCCATTCTGCCGACTTTGCTGGGAGCCGACGCGGTCGGGCACGCTCAACAGCCGCACGAGTTTCTTTACTGGGAGTTCGGCAATCAGACGGCCGTGCGAATCGGGCAGTGGAAGGGCATTCAGCCCAATCAGAACGCGGACTGGGAACTGTACGATCTGACGAAAGACCTGAGTGAAGCTCACGACGTTGCTGCTGAGCATCCGGAAATCGTAGAGCAGATGAAAGCGTTTGCGGAACAGTCTCACGAAGACGTTCGTCCCGGCGAATATCTGGACTCGGAAAGAACTCGCCACCAGCGCGACCGGCAGGCGAAGTTTGGGTTTACGAACCCGAGCAACCGGCCGAAGCCTCGCAAGGGACGAAAGAATGCCAGCGTAATCAAAGAGGCGGGGTTGATTCCGTTTGAGCAACTCAGCCTGCACAGCTTCAGCAGTGAGAATCAGGGCAACGACAAGTTCGCTCAATATGCCATTGATGGCGATCCCGACACGCTGTGGCATACTCAGTTCTCGCCGCAGTTGCACAAACATCCTCATGAACTGGTCATCGATCTTGGCAAAGTGCAGCGCGTGTCCGGCCTGCGCTATGTGGCTCGACAGGACAACGGCTGGAACGGCACGTTCGGAAAAACAGAGGTGCGACTGGCCGCCACCGCAGAGGGACTTAAAGAAGCACCTGTCGCGGCGTCGGCGACGTTCACCAAAGCCAAAGACGTGCAGTCGATCGATCTGGATTCCCCCACGGAAGCTCGCTACGTTCAGATCCGTGTGCTGAGCGAAGTGAACAACGGTCCTTGGGCCTCAGCGGCAGATATCGGCGTGGTGGCAAAATAACGGCGTACGTTGTGAGATACCCGGCGGGTCTGTGTTGAGAGATTGAAACAGCAGGCAGTTTGAGTGGAGCCACGAATGTCGAATTCGCCCGAACATCGTGAACTTGTGTTTCGTAGCCTTGATGAAGTCGTGGCGGAAGCTGAACGGCTGGCGGCTGGTGAAGTGCGAACGACGGGCCGGCATTCCTTTGGGCAGATTCTGGAACATCTGGCGAGGACTCACGACATCACGACCGGCAAAGTCGTGGGACCGTCACCGCCGTGGTTTATGAAGCTGATCATTCCTCTGATGAAGCCCTTCATCTTTCGGGATCGCCCCGTGAAGCCAGGCTTCAAACTGCCGCCGAACGCGGAAGCATATTTCTGGCCGGATCAGGAATTCGACGTGGCAACGGCTCTGGAACACCTGAAAGAATCCGTCCGGTACTACGACACCCACGGCCCGCTGGCGAAGCATCCGATGTTCGGCAAGATCACTCGGGAACAAAGCCTGTCCCTCAACCTGCGCCATGCCGCTCTGCACCTGGGGTTCGTACATCCGGTGAGTTCGGTGTAGTGCTGACTGAATTCGCAGTCTTGCGGTATTTGGTTGCTGGATCTTCCAATCCAAACGCCAGTGGCCGGACTGTCCCGGGCCTCGCTTCATTTGTCTGGCCTCCCCCAAAACCTTTGGGGGAGGGACGTGGAGATAGTCCTTGTCAGTTGACGGGCAGGACGGTGATATCCATGCCTCGTCCGGTATTGCTGTTCAGTCTTCCGTCAAAGATGAACATGTGAGGCGCACCGCTGGGGCGGCTGACCAGACGGAATGAGCCGTTTGCCTTTTGGTCCGTCCAGTTGTCGGTGACTGTATTGCCGACCAGTCGACCGGACAACGATGCTCTGAAGTTTCGGTAGGCGAACAATTCTGCTTTCACAAAATCGCCAATCTGTTTCAATTCCACTCGACCGAGGTTCGACTGACTGTGACTGGAGATCAAACCAATGGAAAACGCGATCAGCAGTGGGCAGCGAAACCTAAGCATTGGTGTGACCTAGGAGCAGGGAAGCAAATCAACGTAGACAACGGTCTGCAATGGTCCCGGACGATACTGTCTGCGGGCTCGACGACCACTCGCGAGTCCAACTGCAATTTCCTGCCGGGCAAGTCACTCAAAAAAAATCTAACGAACTTTGCTGGCAAGCAAACGTTGATTGTCTGCGTTTCTGAGGCAGGGAATCCGTAAGAATTCCGTCGGGCGATCAAGATTTGTTTCGGCCTGTGCCCCGGTTGGTCAGTTTCTTTGGCAGGGCTTCATCACTGAACCCGTCGTGTTCCACGCCAATCAGGACGATGGGGTAGTTCTGTGCCTCGTGGAGTTCTTTCTCTACATACCGAACGGCGTACGAAAAATTTGCCACGCGATCGGTCAGGAGAAATTCAAACTCATCCGCCGGGACGACAATGACGCCGACGTCGATATGGCTGGCCTGAAGATTATTCCGAATGTGAATGATGTCGCGGGCCAACAGATCGCTTCTGCCGGAAACCTGAATCTCAACGCCAAGTCGTGAGACGATCGTTTGGTTGTAACGAAACCGCTTTATCCAGTCGACGTCTCCAGACTTGGTGCATTCCCAATCTTCGTGCCTGCGGAACCCTTCATCAATAAGTTCACGTACTCGACCGGCACCGTTACCCTGCTTCTTATTCAATACCTTCACTTCCGTTTGGATCAGAATCTCCTGAAGTTCAAGAAAAATGTGAGATAGTGCCAACCGACAAACTTTTTCCCTTGAGCCCCCGTAGAACCGCATCTTGCTGATCTTCATTGCCAAACAGTGCCTCGTAGTCAAATTGAGGGGTTAAACCGGCTGATAGGGAGTGCGTTTCTCTTAGTCGGTTTCGAATATGTTTTGAGTCATGCAATTCCATTCCGACCCACCGGCGACCGTGTTTTTCTGCTGCTTGGTACGTTGAACCGCCGCCGCCGAATGGGTCCAGGACAAGGTCTTCCGGCTCCGTGGAAATGAGGATAGCTCGCTCCGGAATCAGCAGCTTGAGTTCGTTGACACCCGGACGCACTTTGAACTTCTTGTGCCGATTCGGAGAGGTGTCGGTCCAGATGTCTGTGAGATTCACGCCTTCCGGGTTCATCTTCTTTCGATGCCCCCCGTAATCGCGAATTTCTTTTCCGCAATGACGGCAAGTTTCAATCGGTAACCGAAGACGATTGAACGTCTTCGGTGTCCCGTTGGTGTAATAGAGCAGAGCGTAATGTGCTGGGTAAAGCTTATTGCCCCTCGGGAAGGTTCCCTTCATTGAGACGGCAATCCAGTGACGAAACACCAACTGTTCGCTGAGTATCGGGGCAAACTGTACCGCTAATTCAGGGGTTGCGTAGAGAAAAAACGCTCCGCCTTCGCGCACGACGCGGCAACACTCCCGGATCCATTCTGCACACCACTCAGTGTAATCCGTTTGTGAGACGTTGTCATTGTACCCGTTTTTGTAGTCCTTGCCGATATTGAATGGAGGATCGGCGAAAACACAGTCGAATACGCCGGTTCGAAGTTGACGAAGAACCTTGAGGCAATCTTCTGCGTATAAAACACCGTTTGCGGTTGTGAAGAAAGGTTTCTTCATGGCTGCGTCCTTTCAGATTTTCGACAGTAAATCGACCGTTATTGTCGAGACCTGACATTGCACTTCCAGCTAGAGGCCAAAATTTTGACCGAATGGCGTCGTGGTGAGATGAAAATGACCGACTCATTCAGGAATGGCTAGGCTTCTTCACTCCTCCACCAACTGCACGGCATCTGCATGAGCGTGGCCTCCCGCGTTGGCGGCTTTGATTTCGATGGTGGCAATTTGGCCGGCTGTGAGGTTGACGGGGCCGAGGGAGCCGAAGTTGTCTTTTAACGGGGCGGGTTTGGTCATGTCGATCTGGTGTTCGGTGGATTTGCCGTCGATGGTGACGATGACCGGGACGCGGGTGCCGCGATTTTCGTGGGGCAGCCAGGCGATTCGCACGTCGTAGCGGGCGGTTTTGGGAGCTGTCAACGCGAAGCGGATCGAGGCGTTGGCATTCGTTGAATACAGGTAGCCGTAGCCCACGAAGCCTTTCAGTCCAGTGCCGCTGCCCCAATCGCCGGTGCGTTCGGCCTGACGGTCATCGATCACGATGCCTTCCATCTTTTCCGGGTCCAAACCGGGCATCGGTCCCATGGGACCGGCCAGTTTCAGGGCGTCTTCGGGGATTTCGATGGTGTCGTAGACAGTTTTGCGGTGAGCTTTCCCGGGCAGGTTCAGCAGGTCGACCAGTTCGCCAAGATAACGGTCGTAGACGTCTCGCGGATTGCATTCGTGCAGCATGCAGATACTGGCGGCTCGCCCGACGACTTCGCCCATCATGCCGCAGGTCTTCATGACTCGCGTGGTTCCCAGGGCCTGATGTGTGACGCTGATGTTGCGGCCGGCCATGAACAGGTTTTCGATGTTGCGGGAATAGAAGCAGCGATAGGGCACCGGATAACCGTAACTGCGGTCCACGCCTTCGCCGTGCACGGCATAGGAGATGAACGGGTTGTCGGGGAACTTTTCGGAGTATTGTTTCTTGGGATAGTGCAGGTCGATGGACCACGTGCTGGGAACGCAGCCGTCCGGGAACTGTCGTTTGGTGACAATGTCGTCCTGCGTCAGAATGACGTCGCCCATCAGTCGGCGGGATTCACGAGGGCCACCGATGTAGGCGATCCAGGTCAGAATCGCGGTTTTGTGTTTGTCGGCACCATCGCGGTTCTTCATGGCATTGAAGGCCCCAAAGACGGCTCGCAGGTTGTGGTCGCGAATGCCTTCCGCATCGCCCAGAGCATCCTTGTCGAAGCCGCTTTCCCAGAACCACTGACCGTGGTGGTCACGGGGATACGGAAAGTCTTCCATGTTCAGGTCCAGAGCCCACGGTGTTTCCGGGAACGTGGTCGGCTGATCAAGTTCGTCCCATGCCCACATGTTGCTCATGCCCATGCGGCCGGCGTCTTCCATTTCCCAGTCCGCTTTGGCCAGATAGCCAATCGTGCCGTGGCCCGTACAGTCGCTGAACAGAGTGCCGGAAAATTCGGTATGTTCGCTGGTGCGAGTATCAAAGGCCGTGACGGACTGAATGCGGTTGCCTTCCGTCTTGACGGCGTAGGCGTGATGATTGAGGAACAGATCGATGTTCGGTTCGGCTCGCACAATGGCCTCTTTGCGTTCATCTTCGAACTCTTCGTAGCGGCCGGGTGACTTGGTGGCGTGGTCGCAGAATTCTTCCACGATCTCACCAATGCGGGGAAACTTTCCTCGGCGGATATTGCCCTGAGCCCACACACGAATCTCACTGCTGCCGTTGCCGCCCAGCACGGGGCGATCCTGAATCAAAGCCACTTTGCAGCCCATGCGCGCTCCGGAAATGGCGGCTCCCATGCCGGCGTAGCCGCCGCCGATGATCACCAGATCGTACGGTTCCTTCTGTGTGGGCGTTTCCTTCAGGCCCAGCAGTTCACGACGCCATGCCGGAAGGATTTTTCCTTCGTTCGGCGGAGCGTTTCCGGACGTTGTGAAGTAGATGGCGTCGCAGCGACCGTCGAAGCCGGTCAGGTCGTGCAGGGCAAGCTTCACCTTCTTGTCGGTGACTTTGATGGTGCCGCCATCGTGCCAGAACCATTCGGCTCCGGTTGTGCCGAAGGTTTCCTCCAGCGGTTCCTCATTGATCAGCAGTTGAAAGCGTCCGGGCTGACCGGGCGCCTTCCAGCGAGCTACCCAGTCTTTGGTGCGCACGAAAACACGGTATTCACCGACCTCCGGAAGTGTGACCGTGGTTGTCGCGTCTTCCACCGGTCGCCCCAGACCGTGAGCCAGCATGTAGGGCGAACCCATTTCGCGAATGAACTGAGTATCCAGTTGCCAGCCGCCGGGCGAATCAAAACTTTCCGCTTCCACCAGCACGTCCACTGCAAAGCATTGGGTGGCGGAAAGAGGCATCAGGCAGAGCAGGGCAGCACAGTAAATTCGCGAAAACATACAGGAAAACTCCGGTCACCGTGAAACGGACAGGTTGCGGGAAAACAGGCACCTTTGGGGGCTGGGCACAAAACCGGGACGGGCACCCTTTCCGACAGGTGTTTCACTGGGCTTATGTCCCGTTGCGGGAGCCAGTTCCGGTTTTGTGAGGACCTCGCATTGTGATGAGTCGCCGCCTGCTCAGCAAATCGCTTCCATGAATTTCGCGGGCAGTGAGCGTGGATCGGTACCGCCGCGGAATTATTCTGCGATGGATTGCTTTTTAAGGGGCGCCGATTTTTGCGGACGCGGCGACTTCCGGCAACAGGGGCTGATAGCGGTAATAGACTTCCAGGGTCAGTGTGGCCAGAACGGTGGTCAGCAGTCGACCGCCCTGTTTGGCGTGGATGGCTCCCGTGCGTGGTTTCCAGCTTCCTTTGGCGGGACCTTCCGTTTCCTGACAGGCGATCAGGTCATCGCGAACTCGTTCGTTCCAACGCTGCCATTCATCGCCGCCCCAGTTCTTCATGACCTGCGTGGCAAAGTAAGTGGTGTAAAGATTGTCATAGGGCCCCGCTTTGTCCAGCAGTGCGACTCCGGCCTGCAGGTCGCCGCCTTCTCGGCCCCAGCCCAGATACATGCGACACAACAAGGCCATGGCCGTGACCGAACCTTTGTAGGTTTTCTTCTGAAGTTCATAGCCATAACGGCCTTCGCCGTCGACCTGCACACTGTCCAGATAAGTGTGAACTCGCTGAAAGACAACGTCCGGAACATCCAGCCCCGCTTTCTTTGCGGCCGTCAATGCCATCACCTGAATCACCGTGACGGATGTTGAGCCCGCTTCCTGAGGCGAATAACGCCAGCCTCCGCCGCGCGGGTCCTGCGAGTTGACCAGAAACTTCACCGCACCTTCACAGGCACGCTTCAGTCGGCGATCTTTGGTCATGCCGTATGCTTCGCACAATGCCAGCGTTGCTGCTCCATGGACGTAGTAAGCTTCATTGGGTTCCTTATCGTCGCTTTGCTTGTTGACCATGCCGCGCAGGTCGTAGCCTGCCGGAACGTTGATTCCAATCTTTGTGAGATATGTCAGGGCATTGCCGATCTGCTTTTGAAAGTTGCCGCTGGTGTGCGTGTGTCCGGCAGCCAGAAACGGCAGCAGGGCGTAGGCCGTTCCGCCGATGGGATTGTTGATGGTTCCGGCCTGCCCAGCCGGGCCGGTTTGAGTGAAATCCCACCAGCCCTGAGGATGCTGAACGGAAATCAGCCACTCCAGTGCGCGCTGAACACATTCTTCACTGGCCTGGGAGCCGCCGAACTTTTTCAGCAATGCCTGTCGAGCACCTTCGCCGCGATGATCACCGTTTGCGGCGCTGTCAGCGTTCGTTGGTTGAGTGCTGGCGGCTTCGGAGGTTTCTGTCGTGTTCGTGTCCGCCACCATTTCCGATGACGGCAGTGGTTCTGCTGGTTGACTTTCTTCCGGCGGTGGCTGGTCCGGCATTGGGGCTGGAGATTCGGGGGGAGCTTCTTTGGGATCCGGTTCCGGAGGAACTTCTTCCGGTTCGGGTTCCGGTACTGGTTCGGGCTCCGTTGGTTGTTCCGTTTGTTCACCGGCTTCTTCGGCCGGAGGTTCCACAGGTTGTGGTTCTTCCGGCGGCTTTTCGGAGGCGAAAGACGCAACAATGGGGTCCAGGGGAATCTGGATTTCTGTCTGCCAGGTGATCAGATTCATTCCGACGATCGCCAGCAGCAGGAGCATGAGACTTGTGGCATAAGAACCACTACCTTTGCGGATTTCGTCCGTTGCCGTACGAACGCGAGGCTGCAGATCTGCTTTCTTCGCCTTCACTCGCACCTTCGGTGTTCTGATCAGTCGAGCCGCACGAACTCGCTGCACAAAACGTCGTGTGGTGAGTTGTCGGAGCGAAGCTGGCTTCTCTGATTCTGAAGGAACTGCAGTTGTGGCGGACGTTTCGCGGAACGTTGCGGTGGAATCCGTCGGCCGAAACGTTTGGTGATGAACGAGCAGGCTGTCGAAATCTTCGTCAGGGGCTGAAGTTGCCAGGTTCGCTTTCCGAGCGGGACTGTCCGGCGCTGTGGCTGCGGTATCGAGAGACAGCTCCGGAGCGGCACTGCCAGCAGCGTCGATGACCGATGCGGTCTTTGTCGCGCGTCTTGCCAGTTCATGCAGTTGAGACTGCAGGGAGTTGAGTTCAGCGGAAGATGCCTGTTCTGCGAGGTTGGAATATCGATTGGAAAGCTCCATGTAGTGTTGCGAAAGTCGAGCGTAATGCACAGACATGGAGGCCGCGTGTTCCGCCTGTTCACGGACCTGCCGGGCGAAAGCCTCGCGAGACATCCCATCCTGAGATTCGTTGGTATTGGAATCCTTCATCAGTCGATTCACCGTACCAGGAGCTGTCAAGATTAAGTGAGTGTGACTATGCCAGCGATGCGTGCGGCCTGGTGTCTATTACCTGCGAACTGTCGATCAGATTCATTAGTGTAACTCTGAAGGTTGTCCCCGCAACTCAGCGGCGATCGGATGCCACATTCCTTCAGGAAAATGCCGTCCGATTGTTAAATCTGTGAGTGACTCGGACGGCGCCGAGATTCCACGCGGCTTGTGGAGGGCGCAAACAAAACCGGAGTTTGCCGGTGAATTCTGCACCAGCCAACTCCGGACGGATTTTCCGATGGCAGCCACCTGTCTGAGCAGGTGCCCGAGAAGATTTGATTATTCCACAGACCAGTAATCGAACACCATCACGTCATCGATTTTGCCACCGATCAGATCAACGAATGCCTTATGAGCCGGATGCGGCAGATAGATCTCGCGGTCTTCTTCCGATCCGAACGTGACCTGATAGCCGTGAGTG
Source organism: Planctomycetaceae bacterium (assembly GCA_020426485.1). Classification (GTDB taxonomy): domain Bacteria; phylum Planctomycetota; class Planctomycetia; order Planctomycetales; family Planctomycetaceae; genus JAGQPY01. The sequence goes on along the minus strand of JAGQPY010000108.1, from coordinate 2,670 downwards.
AATCCTTTGTCCAGTCCTTCCGGGCTGTTGTTGGTTCCACGTTCGAAGCCCTTGATCTCAGAAATCTGAAACTGAAGGTTGTGGAATGCCCGATTGATTTCATCCTTTTGAGCATCGGTGACGTCTTCTTTGAACCTGAACAGCACGATGTGTCGCAGTGTGCGCGAACGAGCGGGGCGTTCTCCGACGGCTTCGAGCATTCGAGCGGCCACCAGGCGATTGCCAGCGTCATTCAGGTGGACTCGATCTGTCGTCAGGATGCCTGCATCGGCATTAGCGACATTGTACTCCTTCAGGTTCTCGATGAATGCTTTTCGCAGATCCAGCAATGTGATGTCGCATTCGGCCGCCACTTTTCGGCTGATGTCGCAATACTGATCCAGCATCTCATCCATGTCATTGGTGCCGTCATGTTTTTCGCCGATCACGCTGGGCGTGGCCAGAATGACTCGCGCACCGGCTGCCGTACAACGCTCGATGAGGTTTTTCAGGCCGGATTCGTATCGGTCCGGCGCTGTTCCCTGACCGCGGTTGGAATGCCAAACATCGTTGATGCCGATGTAGATCACCACGACATTTGGTTTGTGCTGCAGAACATCACGGTCCAGTCGTTCTTCCAGATTGGGAACCTTGTGCCCGCCAATCCCGGCACCGATGACTTTGATCCCGGATTCCGGCCGCGATGATTCCAGTGCCTGGCGAAACAGAGTGACATAGCCCCGAGGCCCCGCACCCTGTTGGGTAATGGAATCTCCGAGAAATACAACGGTGTCACCGTCGTTCAGTTGCCCGAACGCATTCGTGCAAAACGAGATCATGCTCATTGCCAAAACTACTTTCCCGCACTTCATGAATTGTTCTTTCTGTTAACTGGATCTGTGTGCTCCGCACTTGCCGCGCGTTTTGACACAGGCTGCATCGCCTGCTCGGTGGTCAGGAATGTTCGCCGTGATTCACCTGCCTGTAAACGATAGCGAGGTGTTTGAGCCACGTCACGGGACTGCGTCGGCTCTGTGTCATGGGAAGGTGACAGATCACGGAGAGACTTCATCTCGAAACAAATCGTAGTCCGGCCAGAATTCCACGTGATCCATGATTCGCTGCAAAGGGGGTTCGACCAGATCACTGAGACGTTCATTGTTGATGGAAAAATCCGTGTTGAACAGAACCGCACAGGACAATCCGTCCCATCGCCGCACCAGCAGTGCCGATGTTCCGTCCAATGCGCCGTTGTGCCGGATGTTGCAGCGGCTCAATGCCGGCAGCTCGGAGTCCGCAGGGCGCGCAGTGCGAACGTACCACCCACACCCATACCACGAACCGCCATATTCCTGGAATTCGGGTCGCTGTAACATCAGGCTGCGATGAGCTTCATCCAACAGCGGAGCGTCTCCGTGAGACAATCCACGCACGAATCGCAACAGATCAGCGGCCGACGACAACCATCCGCCATTGGCATCCATGACCTCCAGATCCCACTGACCGTACGGTGATTCCACTGGAGCTTCGAGTTCCAGTCGTCGTGTTCTGCGACGACGTTGAGTGGCGGCCCAGAAGGGAACCGCTGTTGTGGTCCGTTGCATGTGATATCGAACTTCGGCCGGCTGGCGATCTTCCGATCGAGTCTTTCCCAGTGAAGTGTGATTCATGTGGCATGGTTTCAGAATGTTTTCAGCCATACAGTCGGCATAGTTCTGCTTCGTTACAGCTTCGATGATCCGTCCCAGCAGGCAATAGCCAAAGTTGGAATACACAGATGCGGTTCCCGGAGAAAAGCTGAGCGGCAGTCGCATCTGAGTTTTGATGATGTCCCGATCAGTGACCGGCCGCTGAAGTCGTTCCTGCCGGGCAATGCGGACAACATCAAACATGGGGTCAAAGGTGGAACCGGAATCCCATCCTCCACTGTGCTGAAGCAGGTGGCGAACCGTGATCCGGTTCCAGCGCGAGTCGGCATTTTCTGACAGCGGGGGAAATCCGTTTTGTGTCAGGATGGGCACAATCGGAGTATCCAGTGTCAGCTTTTTCTGCTGCACCAGAATCATGGTCATCACCGCCGTCATTGGCTTTGACACGCTTGCGATCCGCATTCGTGCTCCCGGTGAAATCGGAGTTTTCTGCTGGACATCGGCGTAGCCAAACCCGCGCGAATACACCAGGCGTTCGTCTTTCGCGATGGCCACGGAAACTCCCGCCACGTTGTGAACTCGAATGAATTCCCTGAAGAATTCATCGATTGTTCGCAGACGGTTGTCTTCAATTCCGGATTCGGGAGTCGGTTGCGAAGGCAGCACCAGGACCTTTGGTTCTGTATTGCTCCGAACCCAGACAATCGTATGCCGTGTCTGCCTGCCGGAACGGATTGATTGCTCCAGCAGCGGTTCGTATCCCTGTCGTCTGAGATCTCGGGCAATGACCGTCAGTTGATCGTCTGTCTGATTGACCAGAATCACCCACGAACGACGATCAGTGTTTGGTTTGAAAGACACGTCAAACAGAATCCGATTTCCGGACTGTCGAATACGAAGTTCAGCCGGGATCATTTCTTCCGTCGCCGCGCGATCCATCAATGTTTGCAGTTGTATTTCCGTCTGCCCGTTGGCTTCCCTCGGAAATTCGTCTGCGTGAACGCTCGTGCTGCACAGCAGCAGCAGCAGGCAGATCAGCCGG
>JAGQPY010000107.1 GCA_020426485.1 Planctomycetaceae bacterium | reverse complement strand
CCAACGACAACTTCCTCAAGACAGTTGGCTACCGTCTTGATGAGATCAAAGGCCAACACCATCGCATGTTTGTCGATCCTGTGCATGCTCGATCAGAGGAATACCGCAACCTGTGGGCCAGTCTGGCCGAGGGGCGTCCGCTGGTGGACGAATTCAAACGGATCACCAAAGATGGATCTGAAGTCTGGATTCAGGCGTCCTACAACCCGATCTTCGATGCCAGCGGAAAACCCTACAAGGTCGTGAAATTTGCCACGGACATTACGGCTCAGAAGAAGGAAGCAATGGAATTCAGTGGGCAACTGGACGCCATTCATCGCATTCAGGCGGTCATTGAATTCCAGCTCGACGGTACGATCATTCATGCCAACGAGAACTTTCTGAAGACGCTCGGCTACACGCTGGAGGAAATCAAAGGCAAACACCATCGGATCTTCGTTGATCCGGCGTATGCCCGTACGGATGAGTATCGCAGCTTCTGGCTGGATCTGGCCAATGGACGTGCATTTGTCGACGAGTTCAAACGAATCGCCAAAGACGGCTCCGAAGTCTGGATTCAGGCATCTTACAACCCGATCTTTGACATCAGCGGTAAGCCATACAAGGTGGTCAAGTTTGCCACTGACATCACCGCTCAGAAAAAGCTGGCGATGGAAGTCGAAGAATCTGCGAAGCGTGAAGCCGAGCAGGCCACAGAACTGCGACGCAAAGTGGATCTGCTGCTTCAGGTTGTCCATTCGGCGTCTGAAGGAGACTTCACCTCCGAAGTCACCGTGAAGGGCGACGACGCTTTGGGCCAGATGGGCGAAGCGCTGGAAAAACTGCTGAGCGACCTTCGTCAGAGCATGCGAAGCATCTCTGAAAACTCAGAAACACTCAGTGCTGCGTCCTCAGAACTGTCTGTGGTCAGTTCTGAAATGCGACGAACAGCAGATGACACGGCTTCTCAGGCCACGACAGCGTCAACGTCTGCCGAGCAGGTCAATCAGAACGTGCAGACGGTCGCCGCCAGCATTGAAGAGATGAATGCTTCGATCCGCGAGATTGCTCGCAGTGCCACGGAAGCAGCATCCATCGCCAGCAAGGCGGTTGATGTCGCGGAACGCACCAACGCGACTGTGACCAGCCTGGGGGTCAGCAGTCTGGAAATCGGCAAGGTCGTGAAGGTCATCAACTCGATCGCGGAGCAGACCAACCTGCTGGCCCTGAACGCCACCATCGAAGCGGCACGAGCCGGTGAGGCCGGAAAGGGATTCGCTGTTGTGGCCAACGAAGTCAAGGAACTGGCCAAGGAAACCGCCAAGGCGACCGAAGACATCAGCCATCGCATCGAAGCCATTCAGTCAGATACCGAAGGATCTGTGAAGGCCATTGCTGAAATCACGGAAATCATCAGCCAGATCAGTTCCGTGTCCAACACGATTGCTTCTGCCGTGGAAGAACAGACAGCGACAACTCAGGAGATTTCCCGAGGCGTCATGGAAGCCAATGCAGGAACCAGCCAGATCACGGAAAACATCTCGCACGTGGCCGAAGCGGCCAAGAGCACGATGGAAGGCACGGCCAATACTCAGCAGGCCGCCGACGAACTGGCTCGACTGGCGAACTCCCTGCAGTCTCTGGTCGCCCGCTTCACCATCTGATTGTTTTAGAAAAAGGGCAACCGCCGGGAGGCCGTCTGCGGCCTCCCGCTCTGCGGTCACAACTGCCTGGTCATCGAAAAAAGTGTCGCCCCAAAGGGCGAGACGCCTCAGACGGAAACCGGGTTAACAGACTCCGAAAGTCAGCCAAATCAATTCACACTTTACCTGTGTAGAGATTCATCTATGTACGCCCTGATCATTGACGATTCACGCGCTATGCGTCGTATCCTGGCCAAGATCGTTCAGCCGCTCGGTTTCGAAATCATCGAAGCGGAAAACGGTCAGGAAGGCCTCGACCAGCTGTTCAGTAACGATGACGTTGAACTGGTGCTGGTCGACTGGAACATGCCGGTGATGAACGGACTGGAGTTCGTGAAGGCTGTTCGAGCCGACAACCAGTACGCCACTCAGAAGATCATCATGGTGACGACTGAAACCGAACCGTCTCAGATGGCCCGAGCCCTGATGGCAGGCGTCGACGAGTTCGTCATGAAGCCGTTCACCTCTGAGATTCTGATGGACAAGATGAAGCTGATTGGTGTCGCCAGTCCGCTCTGATCTTCCGCAGAATCAAAGAATCATTCACTCCGGGCATGTGTGATCCGTCTTTCCCGTTCAAGGAAAACTGACGCCGTCGCTGCCGGAAGACCGGACGCCACAGACCGATTCACTCCGCCTGGCTGAAAGCCCTTTCTTCATGTCAAAGAAGATCAGACTTCTCACTGCTGACGATTCCGCTGTCGTTCGCCGACTCGTTTCAGAGTCGATTAAGAACTGCAGCCGGATCGAAATCGTCGCCGCCGCCCGCAACGGACGCGAAGCAGTGTCACTCTACGAACAGCATCAGCCGGACGTGGTTCTGCTGGATGTGGAAATGCCGGTCATGGACGGCATCAGCGCGCTTCGCGAACTGCGGAAGATCAATCGCAACGTTCCGGTTCTTATGTTCAGTGCTCTGACGATTCGCGGTGCGGAAGCCACTCTGGACGCGCTTTCAATGGGCGCAAACGACTACGTCGCCAAGCCGGGTCGGGCCGAAAGCATCGAACAATCGATGGCCTACGTGCAGCGTGAACTGGTGCCCAGAATTCTGCACTGGGGCAGCCGATTCACAGGACCGACACCTCAGCCGCAGGCGGTGAAGCCTGTGGCAGCAGAGCCAGCTCGTCCAGTGGCCGCAGCGCCACGCAGATCTGCCGCACCGGTGGACGTCATTGCGATTGGATCATCGACCGGTGGTCCGAACGCCCTGGCAACGGTTCTGGATGGGCTGCCGGGCGATCTGTCCGTTCCGGTCCTGATCGTTCAGCATATGCCACCGGTGTTTACCAAACTGCTGGCAGAACGTCTGAACCGCAGCAGTGCCCTCACAGTCCTTGAAGCTCAGGACGGCATGCCGATTCGCCCCGGCGAAGCATTGATTGCCCCCGGTGGCTACCACATGACCGTCGCCACGGCCGGCCTGGAACGAAAGGTTCAGCTGAATCAGGAACCACCGGAAAACTCCTGTCGTCCCTCCGTTGACGCGCTGTTTCGGTCCGTTGCTCAAATCTACGGCGCCAACACACAGGCGGTCATCATGACAGGAATGGGAAAAGACGGCCTGGAAGGCTGTCGGCTGCTGAGGCAACAGAATGCAAGAATCCTTTCTCAGGACGAAGCCTCCTGTGTCGTCTGGGGAATGCCCAAAGCTGTGTGCGATGCGGGCCTCGCAGACAGAATTGTTCCATTAGGTGATATCCATGTTGAACTGATCAACGCTGTGCGAAGCGGGCAGCGACAAAGAGTCCTCGCACCGGCCTAGCCGAGAGAGAACACTTCGCCACGGCTCTGTTTTCGAACATCGGACAACGACATTCGACAGAAACGACCGGTGAAAAAACACACACAGGTCCCCGGCGGGACTCACAACACTGAAACAACACTGAAATGCCTCTTGCTGCACCCGAAATTGACTTCCTGCGTGAAACGATCGCTCGGCGATCGGGAAACGTGATATCTGAAAGTCAAAGTTACCTGCTCGAAGCGAGACTGTCGCCGATCGCAAGAACGGCAGGGCTGCCTGACATTCGAGCATTGGTGGATGAACTCCGGAAAAACCCGTCACATGTCCTTCATGACAAAGTCACGGAGGCCATGACCATCAACGAAACAAGCTTCTTTCGCGACATGGCTCCGTTTGAAGCTCTTCGAGACCATATCCTGCCGGAACTCGTGAAAAGCCGTGAACCGCAGCGACAGATTTCCATCTGGTCCGCCGCTTCTTCCAGCGGGCAGGAAGCCTACAGCATCGGCATCATTCTGCGAACGAATTACGGACATCTGAAAGACTGGGACTTCAGAATTCTGGGAACAGATTTCTCTGACGAAATGGTCACCCGAACTCGGGACGGACTCTACACACAGTTTGAAGTCAACCGTGGCCTTCCGGCTCCGATGTTGGTTCGAAACTTCGACAAAGTCGGCATGAACTGGAGGGTAAAACCGGAACTGGCTTCCATGGTTGAAGCCCGAAAGATGAACCTGACGGAGAACTGGCTGAACACTGCTAAACACGACGTTGTGTTTCTGCGAAACGTACTCATTTACTTTGACGTCAAAGTGAAGGAGCAGATCCTGCGCCGGGTCCATCAGTCAATGCGACCGGATGGATACCTGTTTCTTGGGGGTGGGGAAGCACTGGTCAAACTGGACGTTCCATTTGAAAGATCCACCATTGGTAAGACCGTGTGTTTTCGCCCGGTCGCAAAATAGGAATCAGAATTTATGGCAGTTGACAATCCCACAATGTGTCAAATCATCTCTAACGTTTTCGACGACATGCTGGCCATGCCCACGCAGGTCGTTGACAGACCCGTTTCCGAATTCAACACCGACAGAATTGTCGCCGCAATTCGGATCTCAGGTTCCGTTGAAGAAGTTGTGGTCGTGGAAGCACCAACCGCTTCAGCCAGCCTGATTGGGGAAACCATGTTCGCCGCCGATCCCGGCACTCTGGCCAGCGAAGAAATTTGCGACGCCGTCGGCGAAGTCGTCAACATGATCGGCGGAAATGTCAAAGGGCTTTACGACGGCGATTCCAAACTGTCCCTGCCGTGTGTGTCGCAGGAATCCGGTGTCGTCGATTCCGGATTCGGCAACGGCGACACGGTCTGCGTCAATGTCTCCGGACACCCGGTCCTTGTTCGCTGGCACGACGTTACGCCCGCCGCCGTCTGACGAAACAGCGACTCGTTTCGCAATTCTCCGGACCGTCAGCATTCATGATGTCAGCATTCCGCGAATAACAATCCCGGAGCTGTTACAGAATCACCCACAACCAACTCTTAACGAACAGGAAGTCTCTCACATGAAAGTTTTAATCGTTGATGACAGCAAAGCCATGCGGATGATCGTCAAACGAACGCTTGGTCAGACCGATGTCGGCAAATGTACCGTCGTCGAAGCCGAAAACGGAGCTGATGGACTGGCCAAAGTTGCGTCCGAAAAACCGGATCTTGTTCTGTGCGACTGGAACATGCCCGAAATGTCGGGCATCGATTTCCTGCGCAGCCTTCGAGCAGGCGGATCACGCGTCACATTTGGTTTCATCACGTCCGAAAGCGGACAGGACACCCGCAATCTGGCACTCGAAACCGGCGCGCAGTTTATTATCACCAAGCCCTTCACGGCAGAATCACTGAACGCAGCGGTTTCTCCGTGCATGGTGTGAAACACCGGCCCCACCACCCGTGTTGCCACAGAAATCATCGAGTTTCGGCGGTGGTTCCAGCCCCGAAGTCACCAAGAGACAAGCGGCAATGCCCAGCGCCGTAAAGAATTTCTCTCCTGAAAAAAAAGTACGTTTAACCCGACGCCGAAGGCGAGGACAGATACACACAGGTACAGCCTGGCCTGTCGGCCACGGGTTAAACGAGAACAAAAACCGGGACAGGCAACCATCTCGACAGGGGTTTCACCACCATTCTGCCCCCGTAGCGAAAGCCGGTCCCGGTTCTGTCAGCGGTCCGTACTCATTCATCTGAATTTCTCACAAACTTGACTTACTCAAAAAGAGGTCCGGTATGTCTGCCACGACAATTCAGGCACCAGCCTGCAGCGAAGTCACTGAACTGATGAAGGATCTTTTCGGTCTGAACGTCAGTGAATCCTCCCCAACCGTCCATCCACTGTACTCAATTGCCGAATACTGCAATCCCGACGGTGAAGCCGTTGGCTACATGGCCTGTGACCTGGCAACAAGCTGTCGGCTGGGTGCCGCTTTGACTCAGGTTCCGGCTGGGCGAGTGGACGAAGCCGTGAAGGATGGTGCCATGCCGGAAAACCTTGCTGAGAACCTCTACGAGGTCTTCAACATCAGCGTCAACCTGATCGCACCGGAAGGCGTACGCCTGGTGCTCAATCGCGTAGGACAAATCAACCAGACGGACACCTACAACGAACTGAAGGAAAAGCTGGAAGCAGCACAGTCCACACAATACGGATTCGACGTGGCTCGATATGGCGTCTGCTGTCTGACGATCGCCGGATAAGCGGACCTGCTTCGCAGCTGACCTCAACAGTTCTTTGACCAGCAATGTCGTCCACTGCATGGACGGCAGACGGTCGCATCACCAAACCCGACATCATCACATCCGTGGTGACGTCGGGTTTTTCCTTATTGCGCCCGAATATCCGGACGAACAGATCCGTTTAACAAAGGAAGACCCGGGGAGATGGATGATTGCCGGGGCGGGATAACCGGAAGTCGAACAGTTCCAATAGGTTACTTTTGTTCAGTATCACCCTAAGTGGTTGTGGGGACATGCCCGCAACAATGGGAACATTTCCGTTCTGCCGCGGAAACGAGATGTAGATTTCATTTGTTGTCAACAGGCTGCACTGCGTCTGAACGGATGACCGCCTGCTTCTCAAACACGTGATCACTCGTGGACACACCGCGCTTCGCCCCGAAACTTCCCGATCGGAATCTCCCCCTCTTTCGTTGGCGTCCGGCACGCGGGTTGTTTCGCTTGATCAAAGCAATTCGAAAAAAAACCAATGATCAACCGACTGCACGAACAACTGATTAAAGCGGCCAATGAACTTCCTCCAATGCCGCAGGCCGTCGTGCGTCTCACAGAAATCATTGCTGACCCGGACTATGCCATCAAAGACGTTGTCCGAGTCGTTGAACTTGATCCCGCGCTGGCCGGGAAGCTGCTGCGAATGGCGAATTCGGTCATGTACGGTTCAGGCAGAGTCGGAACGATTTCGGAAGCCATCGTTCGAGTCGGCGCCGGGACGGTTCGCACACTGGCACTGGCCGCCAGTGTGAAGCCTAAGAAGAATCTGGACCTATCCGCGTTTGGATACACTCCGGACAGTTACTGGAAACACTGCGTGGCAGTTCTGTGTTTTGCAGAAGAAATGGCCGCTCAACGACTGGCGGACTTTGGAGATGACTTCACCACCGCAGCACTGCTGCACGACTTTGGGCAGCTCGTGCTTGCCAAACACATGTCACCGGAACAGGCGGAGGCCCTCAGCAGTCTCGATCCCACATTGCCGGCCGTGGACCGCGAATCCATTATTCTTGGAGTGAACCATGCCGAGGTGACGGCCGTCGTCACGCAGGCCTGGAACCTGCCGGAAACCATCGTGAAAGCGGTGCAGTACCATCATTCTCCTGAACAGCATGACACACCGCTCTGCCACGGCCTGAACCTTGCCAATCAACTGGCGTGGCAGCTGGAAGAACGAAACTTCGAACTGGCTCGTGAGTTTGAAAACCGCCTCGCCTCCCGAAGTGCCCTGAACGTTTCTGAAGACCAGATGACGCACCTGCTGGAACGCGGCCGACATCGAATGGAAGTCGCCATGGAAGTCTACTCCTGACCAAAGCGGCAACTTCATCCGCGTGGAGTTGTTGACCGTCAGTCAGACAGATCTGAAAATGGTGAGCCCCCCTTTTCAGATTGTCAGGCTCAGTGAATCGCAGAGTTCAGCAGGGCAATTTCCACATTCAGGCCCGGCCCGAAGCCCATCATCACGATAGGTCCGTTCGTGCCCTGCTGCAGCAGTCGGTCCAAAATGAACAGCACGGTCGGCGAACTCATGTTCCCGAATTCCGCCAGCACCGATGTGGAAGTCTGAATCTGATCAGCATTCAGCCCGGCCACATCACAACAGGCCTTCAGAATTCTGGGGCCTCCCGGATGAATGGCCCAGCCTTCAATCTCGTCCCGACGTAATCCATGTCGCTGCAGAAATCCGTTCAGCAGTGCCGGAAGTGAAGCCGTGATGACGCCCGGGACTTCCGGAGACAATGTCATGCGAAATCCGGCATCGCCGATCCGCCACGACATCATGTGTTCGGTTTCCGGAATCACCGAGCAGAAGTTGTCGATCAGTGCGGGCAGCGGTGGTCGATCATCAGGCGACGGGCTGGCTTCGCCGCGGCAGCCGACCAGCGCAGCGGCTCCATCAGCAAACAGCGAATTGGCCACGATTTCCTCAGGAACCCAGCCGTACTGATGGTGCAGCGTACACAGTTCAACCGCACACACCAGAACAACGGCCTTCGGGTCAGCGTCCGTAAACGCCTTCGCAACGCGCAGACCATTCAGAGCACCGTGACACCCCATAAATCCGATGTGTGATCGAGCGACCGTGGACGACAGCCCCAGACGTTTGATCAATTCCAGATCAACTCCCGGAGCACTGAAGCCGCTGCAGGACACGGTGACCAGATGAGTCACCAGCGAAACGTCGATTCCTGCCTGCGCGATGGCTTTCTTTGCAGCGGCAGTGGCCAGTTCCGGTGCCCGTGATTCATAACAGTGCATGCGAGCAGCAGTGCCGGGGCCTCGATCCAGATCCATTTCGGATGGTTCGTAGAATTTCTGAGTAGCCGGTGATGCATCGCTGGAAGAATCCAGCACAACGCTGTGCCGCGTCTGCACACCTGATCGCCGATAAAGTGCTCGGACCAGCGACGCCGCTTTTTCACTCTCGGCCTGTCCGGCAAGACACGTCGTCGCAAAATCCGCAGCCTCACTCTGCTGGATGAAGTGTTCCGGAACGGCTGTGCCGATTCCCAGCAGCTGAAAACCGGTCATAACGTCCTCGCTGCGGGCACGCTGGACTGGTTCAGTCTTCGGACCAGCCTGTTTGCCAGAGAAGGGAAGATGCGACAGGCGGTCAGCATCGGAGAATGGAGCCATGGTCTTTGAATTCCAGCCGACAGCAGTCGGCAAATGAGTTGACGATTCCTGACAAATCGCTGGTGAACGTCGGGCCAGAGGTTTTCAATTCCGGATTCCCCCGAGCCTCGGAGAAAATCATTCACGACAGAACGCGCGGCAGCCGATGCGGCAAGCGCCCAAGCCATTCCTTCTCCGGTGAATGGTTCGACGTAGCCCGTTGCATCCCCCAAAAGAATCAATCGCGGAAGCGCAACGTGAGCTTCGGATCGAGTCAGCAAGCCTGTTCCTCGAATCGCCGCTTCGTTGAGCAGTGTTGGTGTCGGAAGCCCGGCCTGATGGTAAATGGATTGCAGCAGAGCGCCCGGCGATTCCGCAGTTCGCAGCGCATCGGGCCGTACAGCCGCTGCAATGTTCAGACGATCCGAAGCAACTCCAACGGTTCCCACGTAACCTTCCGGACCGACCGCCATCACCAGTTCGTCAACGGGAAATGCATCGTCGCCCGCGCACCGCGGGATCTCGGCGCCCAACCCCACTCGGTTCTGCTTTGCCACCACGGATCGCATGTTTTCGAATCCATGAAGCGAAGGATGCCCAAGTCCGTCGCAGACGGCGACAAGTCGAGCCGTCACTATGGACTGTCCTGAAGAATCCGCGTCACGATCGACCGATCCGTCATCCCTGTTGGGCGAATCAGCTGAACATTCGACGGGCGAATGATGCAGCGATCGCTGAGTCAAAGCGACCTGTCGATGGGAAGCGTCTTCATAAGTTGACCACGGACGTACATTGGCCGTCGTCGCCTGCAGAAAACAACCACCCGCAGCCAGATACCTGTTGACCAGATGCATGTCCAGCACGCTGCGTGAAACCGCCGCCAGTCCACCGGAGGGAACGGACGCAGACTTGCCGGCGTGACAAAAACGGATGCGTTGAGTCGACATCATCGGAATGGCGGAAAGAGATTCTGCCCCAAGCAACTGCTGTAATCGCTGGACTGCTGCCCCGTTCAGACAACAGCCACAGACTTTCGTTCTGGGGAACGTATGCTTGTCCACCAGCAGCGTTTTCCAGCCGTCGCTCGCGCACTGCAGTGCGAAGGATGCTCCGGCCACGCCGGCTCCGATCACAACGACGTCCCATTCACTCTGACGCAGGATGTCCGTTGTCTGGTTCACGACTTCCGGACACATGTTGGTTTCCTCCAGGACAACAGAAACCTCTGTGGCCAGTGTGTCGAAAGCTGAATTCCGTCCAGTCCGCTCTGCCTGGCGAGATTTCGAACTTCGGAATCCGTGAAAGCTCCCTGAACGGACAGTGGACCGTCCACATGCACGATCCGACATCGGGTCAGCAGCCGACAGCCGGCCCATGCCAGCAGATAGCCCAGACGTGTCCGACGCAGGTCGTCTACCAGGATCAGTTGCCGCGTGGCTTTCTGCATCACATTCAGCAACTGCATCGCCTGCGGTTCATCCAGGTGGTGCAGAAACAGAGTACACATTACCACGTCGTAAGATTCTGCCGCCGGAGCGACTGCCAACACGTCGGTCTGAAAAAAATGAATCGTGCCATCTGCGGAACCGCCTTCCGGACAGACAAGTCGCCCGTCCTCCCGTTGTGAAAACCCACAGCGCACAGCGTGGTCAGTGGCATGCGCGACGGCTGTCGAGCTGATATCGCAGCCATCGACATCCACGTTTAATCCCTGACGGACCAGACGGCGAGTGACTTCCACCACCTGATCTCCGCCTCCGGAGGCAATGTCCAGGATTTTCACTCTGCCGGTGATCCCCGCGAATTCGCGAGCGATCGCCGTGACAAGAATGCCGGCCGTTCCGCTCCACCAGTTCACTCGCCGCAGTCCGATCAGCGCCTGACGATGATCCTGCGAATTCAGATCAGGAGCATCCATCAGTTCCGGCTGTCGATGACGTTTTGTCAGTCCGATCATGGCATCACGGCTTTCGACACAAGGAAACTATTCACTTCGCCGAGCCATGTTCCGGTACACAGCGGAGTCAATGCTGTTCTCGACGAACCGCACGTGTCCGTCCGCGAACAGCAGATTGATTCCGGATGTATGACGGCTGTCCATTTCACATTCATCAGTCGTGGCTCCGTTCGGCTCTCGAAATGCGAATGCTGTCAAACGAGCAACAGCGTCTTCGCCACGCAGATCCACACCGACCCAGGTGACCGGCAGCCGCTTTGCCGTGCGTTCACCAATGATGGCCACATTGCTGAGACCTCTGGTCAGGTCTCTCCATTTCAAAGGATGATTTCCCAGAAACGTGCCTTCCCCGGAACTCTCACCACTTTCATCCGGATCGCTGATCCCAAAAATCCCGACGTAGTTGGCTCGCGGCAGAGGAATGGCCGTCACGGGCCGCGATGAAGTCGGTTTCTCCGCTTCAATCCGCAGCATGGAAAGCATGCCGGGATTCGAGGGAGCGTCGTCATCAGCTTCGTCATCATCCGTTTCCGGAAACAGGGTAAATTCAGACGGCCCCACATCGGACGGACAGATCATCACGGCCAGCGGGGCAGGGTAGGTTCGGTTCACAATGGAATCAAAGAAATCACCTCGCCGACGAAACTCCTGTGACAGCGGTGTCTGATCAAGCTGCGGCAGCAGAAAGGACGCCCAGCCCCATGCAGATTCCTGATCTTTGCTCTGCCAGCCCGACGGCAACTGATTTGAAAGATCATGAAAGTTATGCAGAGCCAGCGCCAGCTGTTTCATGTTATTGCTGCACTGCAGTCGCCTCGCACTCTCACGCGCGCGATGGACGGATGGCAGAATCAGTCCCAGCAGAATGGCGATCAGGCAAATCGTCACCAGCAGTTCCAGAATCGTAAATCCCGATCGCCAGGACAGCGTTGCCGTTCGATCCTTCCGTAGTTTTAAGTTCAATCGCTTCACCAAACCTGCTCCTCAGGCCTTGCGCCTCTTTCTTCCTGAAGCCGGAAGGCGTCCACTTCATAGTCGCGGACCGCAATTCCAAGTTCCGTCAAAGCAATGGCCGATGGCAGCGGCCATGGTGAAAGATGAGACCGGTTGGTCGCGTTCGGATGGACGGGCAGCCACAACGCCACCGCCACAATAACGGCCGGAAACAGGCGAAACACAGAGCGAACACGCCGACGGCTCAACCTCAGTTGGTCAGATCGATCGCTGTGCCCCGAATCAGACCGTTCCCCGACTGATCTTAACAGGTGTGAGACTCGAAGACTGAGCGAGTCGCCGCCGGATGCAAACGCCAGACCTGCGGGCAGATCGATGGTTGCTCCGGAGCGAACGGCCACCAGACGATACAGCCCTCGCAGCAACGATGCGGCCTGTTCGCGGGAAGTGACGGCCTGCTGATCGGAAACCATTTCCCGAACCACGGCGGCTCGTCGTGATGATTTCCAGACAAGGGGATGAAACCAAAACAGAATCTCAACGATCCGCTGCAGGAACAGGCGAAGTGGATGACGATTCTTCAGGTGAGCCATCTCGTGTCGGATGACTGCATGCAGCTCAGCCGGAGGAAAGTCCAGCAGCGTTTCCGGTAACACAATCACCGGACGATGAAACTGCCAGCAAAAGGGACTCAGCACCAGCGAATTCACTTTAATCAGGACAGACGAACGGTCAACGGAAACCGCCGGCGTGTCTGCTCCGACACCGCCACAGTTGCCGAACGACACAGTCGCTGTTTCCCGCGAAGTCAACGCTCGAGAAGACTGAACCAGCAGCGAAGCGCGGAGGAAAGCCAGCACGGTAGACAACGTCAGCACCACAGCACCGCAGCCCCAGATCACCATCAGCAGCACGGCCACCCGGTTCACGGATTCGGCCGTCACCTGCAGAACATGAGACGGCCAGACCGACTGCGGGATAATTCGCAGGTGCGGCAGCAGGCAGCCGCAGAGACAAAGCACCAGAATCACCGAGTGACAAACAGTGAACAGGTCTTCCTCGGAAGCAACATCCGACTCGCGTTTGGCAAGAAACTGAGTCACGATCAACAGCAGCGTTGTCTGAACCGTCAGAGAAACAAGGAGTTCCGGAAAGAGGTCGATCATCCTTCCCCCTCCAGTTTCTCAAGAGCTTCGCGCAGAATCTCAGCTTCACGATCCGATTCCACGGACTCGGCCAGAAAGTTCAGCACAACGGAAGGAGCGTGCTTTCCGAAGAGAACATCGCCGAATTCTGCAAGCAACGACAACGATGCTTCGTCACGCGAAATCAAGGGACGATACCAGAACGCACGGCCGCGCTTCTCACGGCTGACAACGTTTTTCTTGACCGCCAGCAGATTCAACGTGGTCATCACGGACGTGTAGGCCAAAGGCCGTTCGAGCTTCGCATGCACATCCTGAACGGTGCCTTCACCGAGGGTCCACAGGATGTCCAGCAGTTCCAGTTCGTATCGAGTCAGCCGAAATTCGGGCACGCTTTCGCTCTTTCCACGTGAGGTTTTCTGCCGTTCTCGTTCCATGACTCCGGAATGACGCAGACCGGATTTCTGTGTTTCAAAACCAGTGCGGCGCATCTTCTCGCCAATTGGCCGGGACGTCCATTTGACTTCCGGCCCTGGAACAGTGACGGGCCATTCTTTCTCGATATCGAGGTTCAGAGAATGGTCTCGACATAACTACGACTTTTATAGTAGTTGTTCGCGTAATGTGACCGACACCGATCAAAGCGTCAATACAGAACGATGGTTGACGTTCGTTGAGGCCACCACGATTGCCAGGTTTCGACGAGAGCATTTTTCAAAGAAACATCAACGCCCCGGCGCGCTGTTTTTAGGCGACCTCCGCCGAAAACGATTCGACGTACTCACTCAACCAGGAATACGGCTTCACGTCAGTGCCTCGCAGCCACTTCGACCATGCGCTTGTCAACGCACGGTCAATGACCGTGCGGTAAGCATCGTGTGATGTGAGGGTTCGTCTCCCGACGACCGCGACGGATCCGGACAGCTTTGCTGATGAACAAAAAGAAAGGATGCCACCCATGAACAACCCGCATCACAGCCGGAAACCATTGCTGCAGGCAGCTTCAACCCTGCTGTTGGCAGTCTTGGTACTCTCGAAATGGAGCCATACGGATCGAGTAGACGCCGCCCCGCTGCAGACATCAACTCGATCAGCACCGGCGACGAACGTTATTCCGCCGAATGCCTTGAAAGTTGACACGACAAAAAGTCGCGTCTTTACATTTGTTGGCAAAACCGGTCTGGGCCATGAACACGGAATCGAAGGCCGCCTCAAAAGCGGACATCTTGTGCCCGGTGCCGAAACAGATGCCGGACAGTTGGTCTTCGACATGAGAAGCTTTGACGCCGATACCCCGGCCGCCCGCAGATTTGTTGGACTTTCCGGCACCACGGACGCCGGAACACGTCAGGAAGTCAACAACAACATGCGAGG
>JAGQPY010000106.1 GCA_020426485.1 Planctomycetaceae bacterium | reverse complement strand
TGGCTTCGCTGATTCGACGTGAGTACCGTGATGGGTGGAAAGTGACGGTCTGAGGGGACTGCGTCAGGTTCCGAAACGTGCTGAAAAACGAAGTGGTGCGCGTTGAAAAGGAAGTGACACGGACATTCCTGTCCGAGAATCCAATGCTTCCGGCACAGGCAGAAATGCCTGTGCCCCGTTTTTAACGGGCCGTTCAGCAAAGGCACCGTTCGGCGAGGCCTCGCCCATGCGCTCGCAGATGCGAGAGGGTACTTATCTCAGGACAGCCTTCCGGCGATTTTGGCCGGTTGTTGTGCTTGACCCGCTTCGACTATCTTTCCGAACCCGACCTTGTGAATCGGCTGAGTCAGCCGACGGTTGAGTTCGTGTAACTGATCCAATTGCATTCGTCGATAATAAGATCACTGTCGAGAAAATTGTAAAACTCACAGTAGACAGGTTGCTGAAGTCTGCACTGCTCCTGAATATGGACAGCGTCGCAAGTGGCCGTATGGTTTGGCTTTCGCGTTATCAGCGAAGTGATTCCTGCGATCATAGTCCCGGGTTGTTCTTAGTTGGCCGGGGGCGACAGGGTCTTCGGGCGAGGACTTTCCAGGGAACACAGCTGAAATCTGCATTGGGGGGCTTCGACAATTCGGGCCCTCTGCCGATCACTGTTCGCGGCGTTTTCAGAGTGTGTTCCGGCGGTGTGAGCAGCGACCTGAGTGAAATCTGAATTATCACTTTCGACGTCGATTTTCGTCGTCGAACTCAGGAAGTCTGCATTCATCCATGAGCACTGACCTACACACCATGCTTCCGCCTTTCTGCGGTACGGACA
Organism: Planctomycetaceae bacterium; assembly: GCA_020426485.1. Taxonomy (GTDB): domain Bacteria; phylum Planctomycetota; class Planctomycetia; order Planctomycetales; family Planctomycetaceae; genus JAGQPY01. The sequence goes on along the minus strand of JAGQPY010000106.1, from coordinate 13,530 downwards.
ACTGTCTCGATTCCATCGACCGTGAAATCCGTCGGCATCTGCACTACACACTGGGGCACCACGAGCGAACGGTGCACACTGAGTACCTGTATCGGGCTCTGGCGATTTCGGTCCGTGACCGCCTTGTGAGTTACTGGAGCGACACTCAGGCACGGTACCAGAAAAACGCTTCGCGCCGAGTCTTCTACCTGTCGCTGGAGTTCCTGGTGGGCCGGTCGCTGACGAATGCGGTTCAGAATCTTGATCTGGAAGAGCCCATTCAGAAAGCGCTTCATTCGTTTGGTGTCAGTCTGGAAGAAGCGGCGGAAGAAGAACACGATGCCGGGCTGGGCAACGGGGGGCTGGGGCGTTTGGCGGCCTGCTTCCTGGACAGCTGTGCGAACCTTCAGCTGCCTGTGACCGGCTACGGCATTCGCTATGAATACGGAATGTTCAATCAGGCGATTGAACATGGTCGGCAGGTCGAAAACCCCGACCACTGGCTGAGGGACGGCAACCCGTGGGAGCTGGAACGCCCTGAAAGAACGCAGCGGATTCACTTCTATGGTCATTCGGAATATCTGACGGATGATGATGGTCGACCATTCGTCCGCTGGGCGAACTGTCAGGACATTCTGGCCGTCCCGTATGACATGCCGATCCCCGGTTTTCGCAACGGAACTGTGAACACTCTGCGTTTGTGGAAGTCCTGTGCGACCGACGAATTTAACCTGCAGGAATTCAATCAGGGTGATTACACTGAAGCCGTGGCCGCCAAGAATCTGGCTGAACAGATCTCGATGGTGCTGTATCCGAACGACGCCAGTGAAAACGGCAAAGAACTGCGTCTGAAGCAGCAGTATTTTCTGGTGTCCGCCAGTCTGCAGGACGTGATTGCTCAATGGGTCGATGTTCACGGTCCGGACTTCAAAGACTTTGCCGCCGCGCACTGTTTTCAATTGAATGATACTCATCCGGCCTGTGCTGTACCGGAACTGATGCGGCTGCTGATGGATGAGTACCGGCTGGAATGGGACGACGCATGGGCCATTACGAGCCAGTGTATGGCCTACACAAATCACACTCTGCTTCCCGAAGCGCTGGAGCGGTGGTCCGTTTCGCTTTTTCGACGCCTGTTGCCTCGATTGATGGACATCATCTACGAGATCAACAACCGTTTCATGAAGAAGCTGTCCGCAGTCTGGCCCAATGATGCTCAGATCCGGGAACGCATGTCGCTGATTGAAGGCGGCGACAATCCGCACGTCCGCATGGCCCACGTGGCGATCGTTGGCAGTTTTTCTGTGAACGGCGTTGCCGGACTTCATACCGAACTTCTGAAGAACGGTTTGTTCGCGGACTTCTACGAACTGTGGCCGGAACGATTCAATAACAAGACCAACGGTGTGACTCAGCGCCGCTGGCTCAGCCACTGCAATCCGGGACTTCGTGACCTGTTGATTCAAACGATCGGTGATGGGTGGCAGACAGATCTCAGCCAGATCCGAAAGCTGCTGCCCATGGCCGACGATACCGGTTTTCGGCGTCAGTGGGCGGATGTGAAGCGAGCGAACAAGGTTCGGTTGATTGACTACGTTCGTAAAAACACGGGCGTCGAATTTGATCCCGAGTCACTGTTTGATGTACAGGTGAAGCGAATTCATGAGTACAAACGGCAACTGTTGAACATCCTGCACGTCATTCATCTTTATGATCGAGTTCGTCAGGGTAACACGGCGGGGATGGTTCCGCGATGTGTGCTGATTGGTGGAAAGGCGGCTCCCGGCTACGTCGTTGCAAAGCTGATTGTGAAGCTGATCAATGATGTTGCGTCCGTGGTCAACGCCGAACCCAAAGCTGCCAACCTGTTGAAAGTGGTGTTTCTGCCCAACTATCGCGTTTCCGCGATGGAGGTGATCTGCCCGGCCACGGAACTTTCCGAACAGATATCCACGGCAGGCAAGGAGGCATCCGGCACAGGGAACATGAAGTTCATGATGAACGGGGCTCTGACGATCGGCACACTGGACGGAGCGAATATCGAAATTCGCGAACAGGCCGGCCCTGACAACTTCTTCCTGTTTGGAATGACGGAAGAGGAGGTTCATCAGTGTCGTCAGGGCTACGATCCGAATGGGATCATCGCGTCCGATCCTGACATTCAGAGTATCATGCATCTGCTGGAGAGCGGACACTTCAATTCATCGGAGCCGGGAATCTTCAGCATGCTGACAGCCGGACTTCGCAGTGCTCACGATCCATGGGTCACCATCGGAGATCTGAGAAGCTACATTGACGCACAGAAATGTGTGAACGACGCTTACAAGGATCAGCAGTCCTGGAATCGCATGAGCATCATTAATTCGGCAACCAGCGGGTGGTTTTCCAGTGATCGAACGATTCAGCAGTACGCGGATGAGATCTGGAAGGTGGGCCCTGTTCGCTGAACACTGTTCGCTGAGCGAGCGTTGATTTCGTCTGAAGTGTGGTACCGTAAGGTTCTGGTTCTGAACGCCACGTGATGATGGCTGTCCGGCTCGGCCGTGGTTCGTGTCCGGTTCCGCCGGGCGTTACATTTTTGTTGGCGAAGCGACCAACGGGAGCGTTTCGACGCTCGAGGGTGACTACCTCAAACCGCCAGCCACGCCATCGGGTCAGGGGCAACTCCCTTGTTGGATAAGTTGGTATGGGGTTAGCCAGATCTTCAGGCGTGTTGTTACCAGTGTTCAGTCTTCCCGGTGATGCGGCCATTGGTGACTTCGGCGCCGGGGCGCGGGAGTTTGTTGATTTTCTGCATCAGGCGGGGCAAACGTATTGGCAACTGCTGCCGCTCGGGCCTCCCGCGAAAGGTGATTCTCCCTACAGCTGCTATTCCGCATTTGCGGGGAATCCTTTGTACGTTGATGTCCGAGCGTTGAAGGACGCGGGATTCCTGCCGGATGAGACCATCATTGCCGATGGCTCGCAGGAGGATCGTCGACGGCCCATCAGCTATTCAGCCGCGCGGGCCCAGAAGTTGCCGCTTCTGCGGCAGTCTTACGAATACTTCTGTCGTTGCGGGACAGAATCACAGAAGCAGAAGTTTGAAGACTTCTGTCAGACCAGCGATTGGTGGCTCGAGGACTTTGCTCGGTTTGATGCATTGTCTCAGCACTTGCAGCAGCCGGACTGGAGTCAGTGGGAGTCGGGGCTGGTTCATCGCGATCCGGACATTCTGGCGCACTGGGATCAGGTATTGGCTGTGCCGATTCGCGAAGCGAAGTATCTGCAGTTCCTGTTTGACTGGCAGTGGTCTGATCTGAAAGCGTACGCCAATTCTCGTGGCGTTCAGGTCTACGGAGATATGCCGATCTTTGTGGCCTACGAGAGTGCAGACGTCTGGGCTCGGCAGGACCTGTTCTGGCTGGACGAGTCTGGTCGTTCGACGGTGGTGGCCGGAGTTCCCCCGGACTACTTCAGTGCAACCGGACAAATGTGGGGCAACCCGCTGTATCGGTGGGACCGACTGGCTGACACTGGATATCGCTGGTGGACGGATCGCATTCAGCATGCACTGCAGCAGTTCGATCTGCTCAGGATTGACCATTTTCGGGCCTTTGAATCCTACTGGGAAATTCCGGCGGATGCGCCCAACGCCATTGGTGGTCAGTGGAAACCCGGTCCCGGCACCGCGCCATTCGATGCGGCTCGAACTGTTTGTGGTGACCATTTGAGAATCGTTGCTGAGGATCTGGGACTGATCACGGCGGAAGTTCATCATCTGCGGGATCAGCTTGGGTTTCCGGGGATGAGAGTGCTGCAGTTTGGGTTTTCATCCGAGGAGGACGGCTACCACCGACCGGAATGCTATCCTGAGAATTCCGTTGCCTATACCGGTACTCACGACAACGACACTCTGATGGGCTGGCTGGCATCTTATCGAGCTTCGCATGGCGATCATGCTTTACTGCGTCGATATGTTGCGGACGATGCTGCTGAGCCTCAGTTTGATCTCATTCGAGCGGTCTTCAACTCCGCAGCGTCCACAGCCATTGTTCCTTTTCAGGATCTGCTGGGGCTGGGTTCAGAAGCAAGGATGAATACGCCGGGTGAACCTGACGGAAACTGGCACTGGCGATGTCAGACGGAATGGCTTTCCGACGAACTTGCCCAGCGACTTCGTCAGCTGACGCAGGAGTCGGGGCGACTTTGCCTTGAGGGCTGAGACCTCGATTGAAGGCGTCTGTCCTGAACCCCTGACGTCAGATTCGAGATGTTATCTGGCGTCTGCGACGGATGGCAGATTGTCGACGATGCCGGCCCCGGTTCGTCGAAGCTCATCAATGGTTGCCTGCCTTAGTTTTTGCAGAGTTACCCGATGTTCCGGCAGTTGCGCCAGATTGTTGAGTTCGTCGGGATCTGCCGTCAGGTCATACAGTTCTTCGATTTCGCCTTCGACCAGATTCCTGATGTACTTGAACTGGTGCTGTCGCAGCATGAAATACCACGGAATGCCCGTGATGTTGTTTTTCGTGGAATCCTCGGGGACGGTGTTGGTGTCTTCGCCGAACATCCGCGCGGTGAATGCCGTCAGTGACGGATGAGTCCAGTCGGTGTCGGGATTGGTCAGCAAAGGTGTCAGGTCGTGACCGTGCATCTCCCACGGCAGGCCAATACCTGCGAAACTGAAAAATGTGGGAACCAGGTCGACGCCTGAAACCGCATGCCGGACAACCTTTCCCGACGGAAGTCGCGCCGGCATGCTGACGATCAGAGGCGAACGGATGTTGGCATCGTAAGGGGCCAGCTTGGTGTGAAAGCCATGTTGTCCCCATGCGAACCCCTGATCAGACGTGAAGACAATGAGCGTGTTCTCGTACTGTCCGGTTTCCTTCAGCGAATTGATCAAACGCCCCACACTTTCATCCAGCGCCAGAACACCCTGATGATACTGGCGAACCCATCCATCGAGCGTGTTGCCGTGGATCGAGGTCGTGTCTTCGACCGTCAGTCCTCCGAATCCACCATTCATGGATGGGATGCCGTCATTGTTCGCTATCCATCCATTGATCTTCTGCATATAGGCTGGTTTGCCGGGACGTGGCGGATAAATGTCCTTCGGCACGGGAACGGAAACTCCGGGATATTCGTTGCGGTGTCGTTCGGCGGGAGTGAACGGACCGTGAACAGCTCCGTAGCACACCCAGAGATACCAGGGTTGTTTTTCATCACGATGTTCGCCGCGGATGAAGTCTTCTGCCCAGTTCGTGTAGTTGTCGGTACTGTAGCCTCGCGTTACACGAGCCGGGCCGCCGTCGGTTTCGATCAGCTGGTCGTAGAAATACTTGCCGGAGTTTGCGGGGAATCGAGGCCGATTCCAGACGCGCTGGTGATCCCAGTCTCGATTCGCCCCGGTATCGGTTCCCGTATGCCATTTGCCGATCTGACATGTCGTGTAACCGTTTTCCCGAAAGACGCGCGGCCAGAAGGGACACTGCTGCGGATCATAGGTTGAACCGGGATACTCGCCTTCCATTCGCATGGACTTCACGCCGTACTGATGGTGACCGGTCAGCAGTGTCGCGCGCGATGGCATGCACCACGTGCCGATGTAGGCATATTCAAATCTGACTCCATCGGCAGCCAGCTGATCGATGTTGGGTGTTTTGACCCACGGATACGACTGCGGATAGCAGCCAATCGTTCGATAAGAGTGATCGTCCGTGTAGATCAGGAGAATATTCGGACGTTCAGCCGCATCCAGTTTATGTGCTGAGTTCAGCCAGGCGTAACACAGTAGCAGCAGCAGTGGAGAGATTTTCACGGGCCAAACTTTCATCGCAGGAACTCACGGAAGAGGACTGGTTGTCGAGAGCAGAACCCGTATCACCATAGGAATTCGGTTCTGCGATGTCCAGAAAAGCGACACGGCATCCGTCTGCGTGCGGCTCGCGTCTGGCTGGGCAAGGGGCAGGGTGACTTGCGGTCGGCAAGGGAAACGATTCAACTGCTTAACTGCTTATGAACTGTGGCCAGCTGTCTCTGGTGCTGTTCCTGCCTGGTGTGCTTCGATGCCGTTCTGTTCAGAAGGTTTCTCATGATTCAACATCGTTCATTCATTCTGTCCATCACGTTCACTACGCAGATCCTGCTGCTGTCTTCGGCCGACGTGTGGTCACAGGAAAAATCCGCGGATAAGACAGCGGACGCCGTCAAGGCTCCGGCGTATCCTCGCACCAATCTCGCGCCATGGTACGATGTTGATCCTTCGTGGCCCCAAAAACCGGAAAGCTGTGAATGGGGTGCTGTGCCGGGGCTGGCTGTTGATCAGAAGGATCAGATCTGGGTCTTCACGCGAGCCAAACCACCGATTCAGGTCTATCGACCGGATGGTACGCTGGTGAAGACGTGGGGGGATCAGACAATTGAAACGGCTCATCACCTGAAAATTGATGACGCAGGGAACGTCTGGGTTTCTGATATCGGTCTGCACATTATTCGGAAGTTTTCACCGGACGGTCAGGTTCTGATGACAATTGGAACGCCGGGCGTGCCGGGATGCGACGAAACCCATTTGAACAAACCGACCGATATGGTGGTTGCCGACAACGGACACGTGTTTGTTTCCGATGGCTATGGCAACAACCGCGTTGTGCACTTTGATGAACGCGGGCAGTTTGTGGCGGAATGGGGACAGCTGGGAACCGGGCCGAATGACCTGAGCCTGCCGCATGCCATCGATATGGATTCGGCCGGGCGAGTTTACGTCGCGGATCGCAACAATGTTCGTGTGCAGATCTACAGCCAGACGGGAGAACTGGTGGACAGCTGGAACAACGTGATTGTTCCGTGGGGGTTCTGGGTGAAGCGAGCGACTGGTGAACGGCAGCAGGACGAAATCTGGGTGTGTGGTTCGTCGCCGATGCCGTGGCTGGAACATCCCGATTATCCGGGCGCTCCCTTGAGCTGTCCGCCGCGAGACCAGATGGTCATGAAGTTTGCTCCGTCCGGGAGACTGCTGCAGTTGTGGACGATTCCCAAAGGGCAGGACGGTCATGAACAGCCGGGCGATGTGAACTGGCTGCACTGTCTGGCTCGGGATTCGAAGGGCAATCTTTATCTGGGAGATATCATCGGTCGCAGAGCACAGAAGTTCGTCCTGCAGCGGAGGTAAATCCCCCTCGCTGACTTCCCGCGTGATCGGTGGCGGTGTGGTTTGCTGAACCAAAGTGCTCGGACGACTTCGCCGATTCAGGCTGCCTTCGGAGTCAGCTTTGAATCTGTTGCTGAGGCATGACTGGCAAAAGTGATCCAGCGGTGAATCTCTTCTTCGTCCGGAGGTTCACTGCTGCGAAGGATGCTCTTACCATCAGGCGTTTCGCTGAAGGCCAGCACTTTCGCGTGGAGTTCCGCGGGATGGCAGTTGCGGACAGCGTCGGCAGTCGTGATTTCAACACCGACCAGCAGTTGAGCATCATGGCCGCGCAGACCGGGAACGGAGCACATCAGAAGTGACTGCTTTTGCCATGATTCAAAAACGTCCGTCGTGATCCATCGCTGCTGCAGCTGATCGACGGCATCGGTGACCGAAAACTCCAGCAGATCCTGAACCGTCCGGATTCCAATCTGATTCAGGCGCCGCGCGGTTTTGGGGCCGATGGACGGCGCGTTGACAACGGGGCTTTGCAGTTCGAGGTAAAACCGTGGTGAGCGATCTGCAGGAGTTCGTTGCGAGTTTTCAGGCGCCGATTGCTGAGTCGTCGCTTCTGATTCGGTGACGACTGACGACTCTGTGGCGGACACAGATTCCGCCCCCGGTGCCCCTTCATTTTCGGAAGACGGTGTGGTCGTTGTCAGTTGCGAGTCAGCTTCCGCGACGACTGGCATACTGGGCGTGGTTGCTGGTATCGTCAATGGTGTCGTTGGCTTTGAGACAGGCTGCGATCGCTCCGTTTGTGCCGTCGCTTGTATGGGTGACGATGGTTTTGCAGACGTCGTCGCTGGTTTTTCTGTGGCGAAGTTCTGTCGTTCGTGAAGGCTGCCTGCTTTGCGAATGGGGATCAGAGTCAGATCGTCTTCTTCAATTCCCAGTACTTCAGACGCGTGCAGCTTTCGCACGACGCGATCGTCTTCGGGAAGTGTTTTGACGACACGCCCTGTTGCCTGTAGTTCATTCCAGATGGCCTGAACTTCTTTCCTGTCTTTCGCATCCGAAAGATTGCGAGTAATCCAGAACAGCGGTGTGGAGATTCCGGACAGAACTGTGGCGACGCTGAGAGATTTTCGAGGTGCCGAGACAGCGGAGTCTCTGATGCCCTGATCCAGCGTAAATGCAATCGCTTTGATGGACCATGCCAGGACTCGGGACAGTGCCCTGCGAGACGTGTCATCGAATCCGGCGACCGGGTTCTTCTGACTCTCTGATGGATCGTAGTGATCGATCAGCACGTCGTAATATTGATTCGCCAGTGTCGCTCCGGACTGAATCAGTTCTTCCAGCCACAAGGTTCCTGATTCTGTCGCAGATGGCGGTTTCCAGTTCTGCAGAACCCGCGCGGCATCGTGTGTGGTGACCAACTGTTCGTACGCTTTGGCCGTGCCCCATTCGATGAACTTATGCACCTGACCTTCGTCTTCGGTCTGCCCGGTGTGCAGGGGCATCAGCGGGTCGGTGACGTAATGGCTGAGGACTCCCGCGCAGTAGACGGCTCGCGGCCAGTCTTTGGCGGTCAGTCGGTCGACATAGTTGGCGTACCACGTCTGTGCCGTGTTAACCGCGCCGCCCCAGAAGTTTTCTGACACGTGCAGCACGTGGTTGCGGAAGTCCTTGAATTTTTTGTCGGGAGCCTTCGCGCCGTCGGTATACAGCTGAATTTCGGACAGAAACAGCTTTGCCCACTCATCTGCACTGTTCCCTCTCAGGTAACGAAGCGCATCCAGCGCGAGTTTGTGGTGCGTACTGGTGCACTTCTGCGCATAGAGGACTCGAAAGAGAAGGTTCATGAGTGTTGACGAAGCAGACAGTTTTGTGAACAAAGGTCAGCGACGTCGGAGGATCGAAGGATGAGCTTCTCCCGGCAAGAGGAATCATTCGCACGGAACGGATCGAACTCGACATGACCGCAGATTCTGCTGAACAGATACCGTTGCCATGTGCGGTGGACGGGCCGATGTTCGCGCGATCAGCATTTTCTGCCGAACAGAATGACGCTCAGGTCATCCGGTTTGCACGGCAGGTCCACGGCGGCCTGTTTCATGCGTTCGTGCGCGACGGAAGTCAGAGCTGTCAGCCTCTGCTTCAGGTGGCCGCGGCGGGCAAGTTCGACGATTTCGTCGGTGTGAAGGTTGTCGAACAGGCCATCGCTGGCCAGCAGGACAGTATCGCGACCGGTCAGAGGAATCACGGGGCCGACTTCGATGTGCATATTTTCGGTTCCCACCAGATTGGATACCAGATGCCGATCTTCGTGGAACATGGCTTCGTCTTCTTCCAGAAGCCCGGATTCCACCGCGTAACCGATCGGCGAATGTGCCACCGAACGCCACTTCAGAGCCCCGCGAGAGCCAAAGACCAGCGTCATGGAGTCACCAACATGGTAGCCTCGCATGTTTTGATTTCGGATCTCCACCACCGCAAGAGTCGTGGCGGAATCCGTGCCCAGTTGCAGCACGGCTCGATTGGCATGTTCAATGCCATCCAGAATCGCGGGCCGCAGATCTTCGGCTGGCCATGCCTGACAAACGGTTTTCGCAACAGTGTCCGCCGCCAGCAAAGATGCTTTTTCACCAAATGCCTCACCGCCAACGCCGTCCGCGACGATCAGCACAACCGCACCTCCCGGACATACGACGAATCCAATGGTGTCCTGATTGCAGGTGCTTTTGTCCGGGGAACGGTGAGTGTAAAAGACGGCCGTTCCGGCAGCGCAGGTGATCTCAAGGGGTTCAGCGAGGTCACGCTGAGAGAAGATTTCAAATGTTGGTGATTCTTCGGAGCACATTATGGCACAGCATAGATCTGAACCTACAGACAAAGGAACCATGTCTGAAGACTTCGTAAGAGACACGCCGAGCCAGTGAATGGTGCGGATGTTCTGACGGCAAAAATGATGTTCCGCGCGACTGGAGTTTAAAGAAGCCCGTTCCTGTTGATTGAGGTTCCGGCGTTCGGCAGTTGAAGAATTGGACCGGCTACTTTCTGCGGAACTTCAGGGCTTTGGTGCGGACACGGTTCCATGCCGTCAGCATTTGTCCGGCATCTGCGTAACGCCGGCGAGCGATTGGGGCAATCGATCGTCGGATGATTTCGATGAGTTCCGGATGTGCCTTGCGGCGCAGCCGGGCGATGCCCGGAGGTGGCCATGCGAACGGCCATTCCGGCCATTCACCGGCAAACATTCGGTAGGCGATCAGGCCGATGGAAAAGACATCTGATCGAGCCGATGGTTTGCCCATGGCCTGTTCCGGAGCCATGTAGCCGATGGTTCCGGTTCCGGCGCCTCGCACCGTCTTTTGAGCGACTTTGGCAATTCCGAAGTCGGCCAGCCGCACGCGGTTACCTTCGAACAGAATGATGTTTTCGGGTTTGATATCGCAGTGAATGATGCGGTTGGTGTGGGCGTAAGCGACACCGGCCAGCAGCTGAGCAATCATTTCGAACGCCGTGGCAAATCCGATGCGACTCTGCATTCGGTCATGAAGTGTTTTCTGACCCAGGGGAGAGACGATCACCAGTCGGTTGTCGATCTGAGTGGCGTCTTTCAGCGGCAGAATATTCGGATGGTCCAGGCGAACTGTCATTCTGGCTTCTCGACAGAATTCGTTCATGACCTGTGGTGTCAGCAAGGCGGCATTGGGAATCTTCAGAGCAACCTGAGTTCCCAGGATGGTGTCGCGCGCTGCAAAGACTTCGGAAAACCCTCCGGCTCCCAGTCTTCGTTCGACACGAAACTTTCCGATGCGCGAGCCCACGCGAACTGTCGTTAAAGTTCGACCTGCTGCGACCATTGACCTCAATCCCTTGAGACGGGCGGTGTTCCGCCGTTCCACTTCCATCTGCGTTGCGGTACTCACAAGCGCCGTGAGCACGAGGTATCATCGGCCAATTCCGGCGACCAGTTCAGCTTTGAAGATCGCAATTCCGGTTGCTCAAATGCGGCCGGCGGGACGACATTGTTTCGTCGGAAAACGGCAGGCGAAACGGACGGTTTGCGTTACGCAGTGACCGGCAGGATCTCCGGAATAGGTTCTCCAAACGGAAGAATCGGCATTGGGCGTCCCTGATGGTCAATCAGCGAGTGGTGGTAGTCGATGCCAAGGTGCTGATAGATCGTGGCCCACAGATCATTGGGTGTCAGAATGCGTTCGACGGGATATTCGCCTTTTGGATTCGTCGCACCCACGACCTGACCGGTTCTCATCCCACCGCCGGACACGAGGACTGACATCGCGCCGGGCCAGTGGTCACGTCCGGGTTGGTCGATTCCTGTCTGGGTTCCTTTTTGAACAGACAGTCTTGGTGTCCGGCCGAATTCACCGGTGACAACCAGCAGAACTCGACGATCCAGGCCTCGTGCGTAAATGTCTTCGATCAGTGCGGACACGGCCTGGTCATAAACCGGGAAACGCCAGTGAGCATCCTTGAACAGGTGTGCATTGACGGCATGAGAATCCCAGTTGTAGCAGCCGTATTTCGGGATTGGTTTTTTGGAGTACGGATTTTCCCACACCATGGTCACGAACCGAACGCCGGCTTCCACCAGTCGACGTCCCAGAATGCCTCGCTGACCATAGGCCGACCATCCATATCGGTCACGCAGCTCCTGAGGTTCCTGTGAAAGATCAAACGCGTTGCGGACGTTGTCACTCAGAAGCATCCCCATCGCCTGTTGATGGAACTCATCCATGGCGGCCATTGTACCGGACTGATCGACGTCCTTTCGCAGGCGATCGAAGTGCCTGAGCATGGTCATGCGGTCATCCAGTCGCCCTTCCATCTCTTTTGAGAGGCCGATGTTCTGAACCTTGAAGTCTGGTACGCTGGGGTCACCGCCCACGATAAACGGAATCGTCGCCGGCCCAAGGTAAGCTGGTCCCATTGAGAAAACGTCAATGCCGGCTCGACTGGCATCCACTTCAATCACACTGCCGGGCATGCCGTCGCGACGGCCATCGGCTTCCAGCATCTTCCTGATGATACAACATCCGGCCGGCGCGTCGTTGACGAATCCTGTTGGGGTTGCGGGCAGACGACCGGTCATGACGCGTTTGTGTCCACCACCATGGTCTGCAAACTCGTGATGGATGGACCGGATCAGAGTGAATTTGTCCGCCACCTTTGCATGCTGAGGCAACAGTTCGCAGACATCAATTCCGGGAACGTTTGTCGCAATGGGACTGAATTCACCACGATACTCCACCGGCGCGTGCGGCTTCATATCGTAAGTTTCCATGTGCGGAGGACCACCGGGCAGCCACACAAAAATGACGGCTGTGTCGTCGTTCGTGGATGCCTTTGGAGAAGCGGCGTGTGCTGATGGCCGCGTCAGACTGGCAGACATTCCCGCCAGCGCGCCGATTTCCAGGAATGTTCGGCGACGGAGAGGGCCGGTACAGGAGCGTTTTCCAGGAATCGCAGACATGGCAGGACTCAGGATGGATGGCGGGAGAAAGTCGGAGGATTTCGGTCTCTTATGATAATCGAACAGCTGCCCTTCGCCAGTTGAACTTTTCAATTGCTCCCCTGACGGTAGTCTTGTTGTACGTTCAACTGCGTCCGAAAGATCAAATTGCGATCCTCAGGTTGGCTCAGTAAAACTCAGCGGTCAACGCCAGTCATCGGGGGTTTGTGATTCAGCGGCGCGTTCGCTGGCGTCAGAAATGACGGAATTGTGGCAGGTTCCGAAGGAGTCAGGTGGGTGTTATTGATGGTCGGATTGGGCGTGAAAGCCAGTGATCCGAAATAATTTCGAAGCACAGGTAAAGGAGGGATTCAGGTTTCATGGCAGCTCAGAAAAAACGGTATTGGCTGTTCAAGTCTGAGGCGGACGTGTTTTCGATTGACGACTTGGCCAAAGCCAAAGGGCAACGGACGACGTGGGAAGGAGTTCGCAACTATCAGGTTCGAAACATGCTGCGGGATGAGATTCGTGCTGGTGATGGCATCTTGTTCTATCACAGTCGCACAGACCCCATGGTGATCGCCGGGACGGCGGAAGTTGTCTGCGACGGCTATCCGGACCACTTTGCACTCGATTCGAAGCACAAATACTATGATGAAAAGAGTACGGTCGATGAGCCTCGCTGGTATATGGTGGACATCAAGCTGGTACAAAAGTTTGTCTCTCCTGTGACTCGTGAGCAGTTGAAGCAGGACTCCGTCACCGCGCAAATGGCCGTCATGAAGAAGGGCAGTCGTCTGTCGATTACTCCGGTGACGGCAGCGGAGTGGAAGGCTGTGCATCGAATTGCTGAGACCGGAGATTCGTGACAATGAACATCGGAATACTTAGGGGAACCGGTGCAGCAGATTCAGCGGTGGTCGATATCCGGCCAGGGCAGCCCATGGTCCTC
>JAGQPY010000105.1 GCA_020426485.1 Planctomycetaceae bacterium | reverse complement strand
ATCTGATAGTCATGGAATCGTTGCCGTCGTTCCGGACAGACCAGCCCGATTTCGATTCCAAGCGGGGTCAGTCGAAGGTCTGCGTTGTCGTGACGGAGGAGCATTCGATATTCCGCTCTGGAGGTGAACATGCGGTAGGGCTCATCAACACCTTTGGTGATCAGATCGTCGATCATGACTCCGAGATACGCCTGACTTCTGTCGAGTACCAGCGACGCTCGGCCGGCAACCTTGAGCGCGGCATTGATTCCTGCAATCAGCCCCTGTCCGGCTGCCTCTTCGTAGCCCGTTGTTCCGTTGATCTGGCCGGCAAGGAAAAGACCTTCAACAGCTCGCGACTCCAAGGTCGAAGTGAGCTGCGTGGGGGGAGCAAAGTCGTACTCGACAGCGTACCCGAACCGCATGATTTCGGCATTCTGCAGGCCGGGAATCAGATGGATCATCTTGAGTTGAACATCTCGGGGAAGGCTTGTGGAGATGCCGTTACAGTAATACTCCAGAGTGTGTCGGCCCTCAGGTTCCAGGAATATCTGGTGTGAAGTCTTATCTGCAAACCTGACGACCTTATCTTCGATTGACGGGCAATAACGTGGACCGGTGGACTCAATCTGCCCTGAGTACATCGGCGCTCGATGGAGGTTTTGTCGAATCAGCGCGTGAACTTCCTCAGTTGTGTCTGTCAGATGACAGTTCAGCTGGGACTGGGGAAGGCAGTCTGTCATAAAGGAAAAGGGCTGAGGTCGATCGTCTCCCGGTTGTGGTTTGCACTGCGTGAAGTCGATTGTCCGCCCATTGATTCTTGCCGGGGTGCCTGTTTTGAAGCGGCGTAGTTCAAATCCCAGTCTGGCCAGTGCTCCTGAAACTCCGAAAGAAGCTCGTTCTCCGGCACGACCGCCCTCAACCTTTTGTTCTCCGGTGTGCATGATCGCTTTGAGGAACGTACCGGTCGTCAGAATAACCGTGCGCGCGTGATAGACTTGTCCACCCATCACGCGAATTCCGGTCACTCGATCCGATACCACTTCAATGTCCTCGACAGTCTCCTGGCGGACACTGAGATTCTCCTGATGCTCGACTTTTTCCTTCATCAACAGCTGATAGGCTTTTTTGTCAGCCTGCGCGCGGGGGCTGTGCATGGCAGCGCCCTTGCTGCTGTTCAGCATGCGGAACTGGATACCCGTGGCGTCAATGGTTCGCGCCATTTCTCCGCCAAGGGCATCAATCTCCCGGACAATCTGTCCCTTCGCGACGCCGCCGATTGCCGGATTGCAACTCATCTGGCCGATGGTGTCGCAGCTCATTGTCAACAATGCTGTGCGAGCACCCAGGCGTGAGGCGGCCAGCGCGGCTTCGATTCCGGCGTGACCAGCGCCGACGACGATGACGTCAAAGGAGTAGTATTCAGAAGAAGTCATGAGAAAGCAGTCGAGGTGCACTGAAAGTTCAGCGTGAGGGTGAGGGAGCCACGGATTTCCGGCTGCGTCATCTTACTCGGCGAGAATGACGTTTTCCTGAATTGTTCGCTGCATGAACTCAGTTCGAACAGAAAACGATCGGGACTTTGACTGCTTGAGGAGTTGCGTCAGAACGATCTGATGCTCCGGCCTTGTCCCGGCGAACGCAACAGGTACGGGTTCAAATGGGAGGCAAAGGAGAGTTCCCGGTGATTCATTTCTGCCCGGCGTTCACCGGCGCTTCGGCAGTTTCAGAACAGTTTTCTTTGGTCGCTGTCTGAATCATCATCGGTTTCCGATTTTGACTGCTTCCGATTTTCGACGGGAGGCTTGCGACCAAGGTGAATCCATCCATTACGAGTGACGACTCGGCCACGTGGTGATCGCTGAATCAATCCTTCTCGCAACAGATATGGTTCGATTTCATCTTCGAGGGTGTCTGCGGGGATGTTCATGGTGTGAGCCAGTGCCTGAACTCCGGCAGGTCCTCCTCCGAAGACGGAGATGATCGTTTCCATATACTGGCGATCGATTTCTTCAAGGCCTCGCTCATCCACGCCTTTCATGGCGAGCGCTTTTCCGGTGACCTCAAAGGTGATCTTTCCGTTGCAGCGTGCATCAGCGTAGTCCCTGGTCCATCGAAGCCAGTTGTTGGCCTTTCGTGGGGTTCCTCTGGACCGAAGTGCAATTTCGCGAGCGGCGTCAGGACTGATTTCAGAGCGGAGTTTTGCTGCATTGCGACAGACGATCGTGGTGAGTTCTTCAAGGTTATAAAACGAGAGATGTTCTCGATTCACAAACCTGTCTCTCAGCGGAGCCGTCAGCATTCCGCTTCGAGTGGTGGCTCCGATCACGGTGAACGGCTGCAGCTGCATGTTGATTGTTCGGGCGTTCAGTCCGTCGCCCAGAGTAATGTCGACCCGGAAATCCTCCATCGCTGGATAGATGAATTCTTCGACGGCCGGCGGCAGTCGATGAATTTCGTCAATGAACAGAACGGAACCTCTACCGGCATTGGTCAGATACGGAAGTAAATCCTTCGGCGCGCTGAGTGAAGGGCCAGCCGTGATTTGAAAATCCGTACCCAGTTCTTTGGGAATCACCGATGCGAGTGTTGTTTTGCCAAGTCCCGGAGGTCCGCTGAGCAGAAGATGCCCTAGTGGCTCACTGCGTTTGCGAGCAGCATCCAGCAGGATTTTGATGCGTTCGACAACAGCTGACTGTCCAATGACATCCGTAAGGCGAGATGGACGGAGTTCGTCATCGTATTCGTCCTGATCGGGAGGGTCCTGAAAAACGGTGTTATGTCCCACGACCGGAGGATCACTGTCGTGGTCTTCGCCGTCACGCGAACGAATTGTTGTTTGTCTGGCCATCAGAACGAGCTACAAGGGATCGGAAAAGGAATTTCGGTCCATGGGGATGGTATCAGAATCAGCCCGGTTATGTCGCGGATCAGCCAGCGAACCCACTCGCAGCGTTTGCAGCGCCGCCACTGTCGCAGCACGGTCACTTTCCCGACAGGAGGACTGTTCATTTAATGGGGCAGCTCCCTCATGAGGTGGATTGGGTTGAAGACAACAGCTTCTTTTGGCTTCGATCTCCGTGAGCAGGGGCTGATCCCATTGAATTAACAACCCGCATTGCACGTTGATTCGGTGATTCTGCGGTCGTGATTTATGGCACCTTTGGCGTGACCGGATCCTGGCTTTTCGTCTCATTCTGAGTTGTTCTGTCTTCCGAGCCTGCGGCAGTCAACTTCTTCGTGATGCGATCGATCACGCCAGAGTCCGGCTGAGTCGCTTTGTTTTCGATTTCGATGGCTTTTTTCCAGGACTGCAGCGCTTCATCGCGGTTTTGAAGTGCTTCCTGTACATCCCCCAGGTGTTCCATGATCGTCGCGTCCTGATAATCCGGATCGCTGTTGGCTTTTTTCAGAACCTCAACGGCTTCCTTGTTTCGCCCCAGTCGATGAAGGACCCAGCCCAGGCTGTCAAGGTAAGCGGGATTGTCTGGTTCCGCTTCCACTGCAATGCGGATCATCTTTTCTGCTTTATCAAGGTTCTTGTTCTGGTCGGCGTAAAGATATCCGAGATCGTTGTTGATGCCGGGATCATCAGGCGATGCTGCGTAGACTTCTTCCAGAATGCGTTCACCGTTGGCGAGATCTCCCTTCTGAACGTAGGCATTGGACAGGCCACTTCGGGCGCGACGGACGACGTCGCTGTCGACATCCGGAATCTGTAACACGGCTTCATAGGCCGCGATGCTCTCATCCCATCGCTTCATCTGGCTGTACAACCCGGCCAGCAGGATTCGAGATCGAGATGCCAGACTGCCGTCACTTTCTGCCAGGGCAGCGGCACGCTGAAGGCTTCGTTCCGCTTCTTCCAGCTTTTTGGCCTGAAGCTGCACCCAACCGAGCTGAAAGACCAGTTCGCCATTCTCTGAGGGCGCGAGCCTGTTGGCTTCTTCAATGGCGGCCAGGGCATCGTCAAAGTTTTCACTGAATGCTTCTGCGTAGGACAAGCGATACAGCGTCATGATTCGGTCACCTGGCGGCAGCGTTGGCACGGCCAGCAGTCTTCGAAATGTGTCCGCGGCATCTGAAAACTTGTCCTGAGTATACTGATTCAGTCCAAGTCGATTGAGAACCTCAATTCCGAGCAACGCATCCGGGTTACTCTGCAGCGTGGCCACAAGCAACGCTTCTTCCTGCTCAAATCGTTCTGTCTTTTCCGCCAGCTCTGCAAAAAAGTGCAACGCAACAGGGGACAGTTCTTCGTGCTTGTCTTTCATTGTGGCAACAGCGGTATCGACCACGCTGCCAGCAAATCCGACATCACTGGTGATCAGGGATTCCAGTGGAACGAGTTCTTCGCTCCGAATTCTGGCACGAATGGCTTTGTTCAGGCTGACAATCAGCGATTTTGGATCTCGAGCGAGAATGTCGACTTTGATCAGACCCAGCCATGCGTCAGCATCGCCGGTATCTGAAATAATCTTCTGAAAGACCTCCGCTGCTTTTTCTTTTTCGCCGCGATCAATATACAGGTCTCCCAGAAACAGTCGGACATTGGTGGAGTCGTTTGTGTTTTGGGTCAGCTCCTGCAGTCGTGACAACGCGTCATCGCTGCGGGACGAGGCATTCAGAATGTCGCTCAGTAATCGCAGAGACTCTCGACTTCGCCGCCCTGACTCGAAATAGGTGTCGAGAGCTTTTTCTGCCTCGGGAAGGTCGTCTTTTCGATAGTGGGTCAGAGCCAGCCAGTAGTAAACATCTTTGCTGCTGCTGCCACTGATTCTTTCCAGGGCCGTAAACGCACGGACAGCTTCATCGTATCGCCCGATCTCCAGCATGATTCGTCCGATGGATTCGTAGCCGGTCGCGCGATCGTTCATGAGTCGCTGGTGTTCACGGAAGTCCAGTCCAAAGTCCTCCGGTCGTTCAAGAGCATTCAGCAATACGATATAGCTTTCGGCTGCTTTCGGGGCATTCCCCGTCAGCAGGAAGATTGCTCCACGAACACGATGGATTCCAATAAACTCTCTGGAATTTCGATCGAGCCGTTTTGATCCCAGGGCTTCTTCGACGAAGACGAGTGCTTCACTGGTTTCTCGTCGAGCCAGCAGGAGATCCGCCAGCTGCAGGCGTATCTCGTAGTCATCCGGGTCGAGCTCTGCTGCCTTTCTGGCAAGGCGTTCGCCTTCCTTGAGGCGATTGAGTCTCACATACAGCAGCGCCTGCGCTCGAACGGGTTCCGGTGCCGTCGGGTCAGCTTCCATGGCTCGGTCAAACGCTTTTCGTGCCGCCTGAAAGTCGCCATTCTTTTGGGCGGCCACGCCCTCCATGTAAGCCGCCAGCGATTCAGACTTCTTTTCCTGCGCTGGGAGCACATCCTGCTTCAGTTCAGCGGCGACATCGTCACCCGGCTGAGTTGGCACGATGGGTTTATCGGCAGGCTGAGAATCCGGAGTCTGCTGGCCGTGAGAGTGCTCCAGCGATAACAACGCGACCAGGGCAACAAACAGGCAGGACAGGTGGAGGCGCTGAACTGTTTTCATCAGACCGTCTTCGCAATGTGGTTAAAACTAACGTTGAGAACTGCATGCCGAAGGATGGCAGCCCACGTAGATTATCACGAAGACGGGTGAAATGAGAAGATGGGACTTGAGATGTTGGAGCGTTCCGCATCCACACGGGGCAACAATTACTTCTTCTTCTTCAGAGGTTTGTCTGATTTGCCGGGGGCAGACTTGCCTTTGGGGGCAGCTTTGACCGATGTTTTCGCAGCGGCTGTGCCGGCTGACTTTTTGGCCTTGGGTGGAGCGGGGGCCTTGGGAGCCTTCTTTGCAGCCGTCTTTTTGGGTGGCAATTTGAGCGCCGCGTAGCGTTCAGCGACCTTGAGCACGTCGAAATCCGTTTCTTCGGGAGATGTTGCCAGTCTGGCGGTGAACTTTGGATCCGTTGCCAGGCAACGCAGCAGATGACTGAACCCGAACGTGTCCGCCTTCTTTAATCCACCTTTGAGGAATTCCGATGCGGCTTCGATGTCTGCATCCGGCGGCACGATTCCCAGATGCTTCGCGGCACGAAGGCTGTATTCATCAAGACAAACGACGTGGCAACCCAGACACTGTTGAAGAGTGAAATTCGTAATGAACGGAGAAATGAACTCAATCTTCCGGAGCCGCTTTTGAGCGGATTCGAGGTTGAGTTTGATCAGCTTTTCGAAGTCGAATGAATAAGTGCTTTCGAACACGAACCGCAGTATGGATCTGATTCTGAGACCCTTCCAGTCTGCATGGTTCAGACCGCTCAGGGTTGCCTCCAGCTCTCCGACAGAACTCACTCGAATTTCGTTCAGATCGAAGAATGATTTCAACAGCTTCTGATATCCCGTTTCTGCGAGTTCCCAGTTGTTATCTTCCAGACAAACCGCAAACAACATGGTTTCAACAACGGGAAGTTTCAGCTTTGGCAGAGACTTTCCGTAGTCCTTTTGAAGAAGCCCTGTCAGTTTTTTGAGGGCCTGCTGTTTATCGCTCGCTTTGGTAGCTGCTGGCGATGCCATGTGTGAATCCTTACGGTGCGAAAAGGCTGTGGTAGGTGCAGGCCTGCGTCCTGCGTTGATCGAGCCCGGAAAGCGATGAGCTTTCGACGTGACAGCTTGACGAATGTTTCATGTGATCAACGTTTCATGAGTACAATGGTCTATTCCGAAGGCTCTGTAGTTTCTTCCGGAGTTGTGTCTTCGTGATCATCATCGACATCAACGGGTTCATCCTGAGGCGGAAGAACTTCTCGCAGAATTCGAGACGCCTCCAGAGACTTCTGAATACCCTGGTCAAGTTCAAATGTCAGCTCCGGAGTGTATCGGCTTTTGATTCGCTCCGCGACTTTCGCCTGCAGATAGCCTCGTGCAGATTCGAGGCCGTGCAGAGTCAATGCGGCGTCCTTGTCGGATCCCATCACCGAAATCCTGACCTTGGCATGACGCAGATCCGGCGACACTTCTGCACCCAGAACCGTCACATTGCGGATTCGGGGGTCACGAAGCTCCTGAAGAATGGTCAGACTGACGACCTCGCGGACGACGGAGGCGACACGTGCGGTTCTGCGGGCAGACATAGATCAGATTCTAACGAGGCCGTGCCTCAGACCATTCGAGCTACCGCTCGGAAACACTTCCGTTGGTCGCTCTGAAAATTGACTCATCTGGCTTCGACACTGAAACGTCGTGCACAGGCAGCAGCAGCTTTCGAAACCGTTCACTGAATCATCCGGACGGCAGTCACCTGTGCCCGACGAGAGCCGATTCCTTCGAGGCGCCGGGAGATTCACGTCAGATTCCCGGCTCCGTCGGGAGGGCCGCTATGCAAAGTTGACCCAGATACAGGACATGTGCGTCTGCCGTTGACCGCGAAACTCGACCTGGATTCGACCGACACTACGACAGCGTTCGCTGAATCTCATCAATACGAAACGCTTCCAGAAGGTCGCCTTCCTTGACATCGTTAAAACCTTCGAGCCGAATACCACATTCCATTCCTTCTCGGACTTCCTTGGCGTCATCCTTCTCACGCTTCAGCGACCCGATTCGGTAGTCGTTCAGGACGGTGTTGTCCCGGATCACGTGAATTCGGTTATCGCGAGAAATGGTGCCGTTAAGGACTCTGCAACCGGCGATGGTCCCAAATCGACTGATCGCGAACGTTTGAAGTACAATTGCTCGTCCTGTTGCAACCTCGACGCGTTCCGGGCGAAGCATGCCTTCCAGAGATTGTCGAATCTGCTCAGTGACTTCGTAAATAATATTGTAGCGTCGGATATCAACGCCTTCCTTTTCAGCCAGGTGCTCAGCTCGATCTTCTGCGATGACGTGGAAGGCAATAATGACGGCTTCCGCAGCCGCGGCCAGATATACATCGCTTTCGTTCACACCACCGACACCTTCGTGAACGATGGCGACTTTGACTTCCGGATGCTCGAACTTGCCAAGTTCGCCTCGAATGGCTTCCAGAGAACCCGGCGTGTCCGCTTTGATGATCAACGGCAGAGTCTGAGCGCCCTCCCCTTCGCGTGCCGCGTTGAGGATGTCTTCCAGCGTTCGCGGCTGGCCTCGGCGCGAAAGGATCTGCTCGCGCCCTTCATTCATGCGCGTTTCAGCGACATTGCGGGCGTCGTCGATATCTTCCATGACGAAGAAGTGGACGCCTGCTGTTGGGATTTCGGACAATCCGGCAACCTTCACAGGCATCGAAGGACCTGCTTCTTCGATCTCATTGCCGCGATCATCATAGATTGCTCGAATGCGCCCGTACGTCGTTCCGCACAGGACGCAGTCTCCGACATGAAGCGTCCCTTTCTGAACGATCATCCAGCTGACGACACCCTTACCTTCGTCCAGGAACGCTTCCAGACAGACGCCGATGGCTTCTCGATCCGGATTGGCCTTGAATTCGTGAAGTTCTGACGTCAGCGTCAGTGTCTCAATCAGATCATCCAGGCCCATACCGGTTGCGCCCGATGTCCGAACCACTTCAACTTCGCCACCCCATTCAGCCGGCAGCAGTTCATGTTGAGCCAATTGCTGAAGCGTCTTCTGGTCATCGACTTCGGGCAGGTCCATCTTGTTCAGTGCGACGACAATTGGTACTCCGGCGTTCTTGGCATGACTGATACATTCGACCGTCTGGGGCATGACACCGTCATCGGCCGCAATCACCAGCACAATGATGTCGGTGACGTTGGCACCGCGAGCACGCATTTCTCCGAACGCCGCATGGCCAGGCGTATCAACGAATGTCAGACGACGACCATTGCGTTCAACCTGATAAGCTGCGATGTGCTGCGTGATACCACCCGCTTCACCGGCTGCAACGTTGGCATTTCTGAGTTTGTCAACCAACGTTGTCTTACCGTGGTCAACATGGCCAAGGATCGTGATGATCGGTGGACGAGGCTGCAGTGTCTCCGCGTCGTCGTCATGGTCGAGCGAAGCCAGTAGTTCTGCCTCAATGTCTCGTCCTCGTTTGATTTCCAGATCAACGCCCAGCTCCATGGCGACTTCCAGTGCGTCTTCTTCTGAGAGTTCGTCGTTGATGGTGATCATGCGACCGTCCTTGAAGAAGTAGCTCAGGATTGCCTTTGCCGGTCGACCAATGGCTTCTGACAGCGCTCGCACAGTAATTGGAAACTGAATCTGGGCCGTGGTCTTCAGATCTGCCGGACCTGAACGCCGTTTCCGGCGCATTTTCTTGGCTTGTCGCTGTGCTTCGCGGGACTCCCGGAGTTCATTCAGAAGTGATCCGCGTCGAGCGCTTTGTTTTGTTCGTTCTCCACCTCCCTGAGCGGCCTCTTCGTGTTCCGCTCGAGCCTGTTTGAGCTGCCGAAGCTGGTCAGCAAGCGGACTCGCGCGGTCCACAATATCCGACAACGCCATGTCCGGCTTCATCGCCTTCTCTACAGGCTTTTTCGGTTTGGCCTTTGCGACAGGAGGCTGATAGGAAGGGGGAGCCGCGACGAGCGGCCGCGGTGCGGGGCGTTCTCGCTCCTTTGGCTTTTCCGGCTCTTTCTCTCGTGGAGCCGCCTCTGCGGAGACATCTCGATCCTTAATCGATCCGATTGGCCGCATTTCACGTTGGGCAGGACGACGCATACGTTGCAACGGAGCGGCCTGACGCTGCGACGGAGTCGGCTGGACAGGCCTGACCGGCGTCGGTGGTGCCTTCGGCGTTTCAATGGTTTCTACTGGCTCAGCAGCCATTCCTGGTTCGTCATCAGATGCCGACTCTGCTGGAGAATCCGGAACCGGCGACGTCGGTTCCTCAGTGATAATTTCTGGTTCGAGAACGGTGCTTTCCACTACTGATGTCTGACCTGTCGTTTCGGTTTCTGGTGTCGAGTCCACAACTTCCTGAGGAGCGGTTTCCGGCTCGCTCACCGCAGCTTCTTCGGCTTCCGGAAGTTCTTCTTCAAACGCCTGCTGATCGGAACGGCTCGCCTTCGAGGGCAGAACACGAATATCTCTGATCTTGCCGGCGTTGAGATCGCGAGTGGGTGCCAGAGGCTCATCGGAAGCAGGTTCCGCAGCGCCCTTCCTGTCGCGATTCTTGACGTACTCGACGATCCGGTCTCGCTCTTCCGGAGTCAGCGTTGCCAGCGCATTACGCAGTGTGATCCCTGCTTCATCGCAGAGTCCAATCAAAACCTTGCTGTCGAGGCCAAGTTCCCTGGCCAGAGCAAAGATACGAATCTTCAAGACATCTACCCCTTCGACGCATCGCGTTCAGCAGCAAGTCCTGCTGTTGTACGCGGTCGATCAGGACCGGCGGTGTCTGTGGGACACTCCGGTACATTTCAACGTGCTTCGCAATTAGTGGATATGGAAATACCTGAAACCATTTTGGTGTCAATAGTCAGCACTGGTTGTGGTGAAGTGATTTGAAGTCAGTTCTCCCTCAGGTTGCATTCTCTGGTGATCGCTGGTCTGTGTTCAATCGGATTTCTCCGAATCACTTTCAGAAGCGACGGGCTCTTCCGGCTGAACAACGAGGTCCACTGCTTCGTTCGGAGCTGTGTCAACGTTTTGTTCCTCTTCGGCAGATACCTGCAATTCATCACCGCCATCCGTCGCCTCGGCAACCTCTGGTGGTGCAGCAGCTACTGAGATCTCTTCATGACCGGAGGACTCTGACGTCTCTCGTCGTCCGTCTTCGGAATCTCGGTTGGCTTTTCTTGCAGCAGCTTCGGCTTTTTCTTCTTCTTCAATTCGAAGACTTTCTTCGTCCGCGAATTCGATGATTGCGTCCACATCTTCCTGAGAAAGGCCGCTCATTTCCAGTAATTCGTCCGGCTCAATGACGGACAGGTCGTCGAACGTGAAGAATCCCTGAGAAACCAGGTTTTCGACCAGTTCGGGAGGCATCTGAGGAATAACGCTGAACGCCTCGATCGAGATATCCAGTTGCTGGTCGAGCGACTCCTGAGTCATCACATTGATGTCCCAGCCCACCAGCTTAGACGCCAGACGAACGTTTTGGCCCCGGCGTCCGATTGCGAGAGAAAGCTGGTCGTCTCGCACCAGA
Source organism: Planctomycetaceae bacterium (assembly GCA_020426485.1). Lineage (GTDB taxonomy): Bacteria > Planctomycetota > Planctomycetia > Planctomycetales > Planctomycetaceae > JAGQPY01. The sequence goes on along the minus strand of JAGQPY010000105.1, from coordinate 3,461 downwards.
ACAATCACTTTGCCCAGCATCGGACAAAGGATAACATCTTCCACTTCCGCTGGCTGCAGGGCATTAGGAACAAGAACCTGCAGACTGTCATTCCATCGGACGATATCGATCCGCTCGCCATTCAGCTCTTCCACAATCCCTCGAATACGCGCTCCACGAACACCCACGCAGGCACCTACGCAGTCAATCGTGGAATCGAAAGACGAGACCGCAACCTTGGAGCGGTGACCCGCTTCTCGGGCGATCGATCGTGTTTCGATAATCCGATCATTGACTTCGGGGATCTCCACCTCAAACAGTCGTCGAACGAAATCCGCATGTGTTCGAGACAGGATGACACGTACTCGTGAGCCTGCCTTCTTGACGTCGAGCACAATGGCACGAACACGGTCTCCGACCCGATAATTCTCCTTGTTAATCTGCTCACTGCGGGGAAGAATCGCCTCAACCTTGCCAAGGTTGACGATGACAGTTCCCCGATCAACGCGCGTGACAGTCCCAGTAACAAGCTGGCTTTTCAGATCCAGAAACTCATCATAGAGCTGGTCTCGTTCCGCCTCACGGATCCGCTGAATCATCACCTGTTTTGCGGTCTGGGCCGAAATTCGCCCCAAAAGGTCACCGATGAGTTCCGGCTCCAGCAGCGCGCCGTCACATGTCAATGAAGGTTCGCCCGACTCGCGGTCAATTCGGACCTCCAGCACTTCTTCTTCAGAAAAATGCTTTCGGGCCGCAGACAGAATGGCCTGCTCAATGCCTTCAAACACGATATCCTTGTCGATCGCTTTATCTCGATGGATCGCGTCAACAATGCGTTTGACTTCATCACCGTTCATTAGGCGGAACCAATTTCGAATACTCAGATAATAAAAAAAGTGGGATAAAATCCCACTTTTTTGGTGCCAGCTGGAGACCTCCGGCCAGGCAAGACACACCGACACTCTGGAGACGTGATCCGTCTGTGAGTGCAGATTCGGGGTTTCTCACATGTTCAGCATGATTCAGTCCTCTGGATACGCTCTCAAAAAATCAAAAGGCGTAAACCAGCGAGGTGAGGGAACAGGCCATGAAAGCAACCATTGTGGAACCCAGTAACCGGGCACGGCGAGACGATATCCAGGCCCGCCGCAACTGTCAAGTACCACAGAGATTGACCAGTCACATTGCCTGAATGTTGGACTGGTTTCCGCAGTGTGGAAACCGGTTATAAACCGAACCCGCCGGCGTCGCTTCGAAAAGGTAGCACACTGCCAATCGATTGATGTGCCCGGCTCACGCAGGACGTCCAGCATGGATGGGCGACTGAATCTCTGTTCCACAGCAGATTCCGCACCCGCGCATATTTCTCAGGACTGAATTGACTCTCTGACGAGAACTCTCGCACACTTGTAGGCATGCTTAATGGTGAACACGCGTGACTCAATCTGTTCAGCAGTGAAATATCGCCCAACTTCACTCGCGGGAAGTCCGGCAAGTGACAGCGTGAGAGGAAGGAGGTCCAGAAACTCCTTGTATCGCCGTTGTTGGTCAGATGGTTCGGGCATTAATCATCACTTTCGAGCCAGAATTCCGGAGACGTATTGGTTTACCTTCCCGGACGCCGCTGCATGAACTGCTTAATAATCGCATCGGCGGCGCCGTCGGATTTCATTTCCTGTTTCTTATCGCCACTGTTCACTTCAGGCGCTGCCGGCTTGGGTGGTTCATCCTTTGCGCCTGTTTGTGAAGGATCCGGAAGGGAGATGTTGGGGCCTTTAGCGGCCTTGCTTTCAGAATCTCCCGTGGGTGCCATTTCGGGCATTGAAGCCCCCGGAAACTGCTGCGGATACATTGGCATCTGGCCGGGCATCGGTTGATACGGGAAACCACCGTACATTGGATAGCCCATGGGCGGCATCATCGGATGATAAGGAACCTGTCCCGGCAGCATCGCAGGCTGTTCGATGACCGTCGTATCGCCTGACCCGGCTGGTGACGCGGGAACAACCGGAAGCATTTGGGTTACCGCTTCCGGTGCGGGTTGGGCGGGCTGAGCCGGTTGCTGTGGCTCGCTTTCGGCAGCAGGAGTGGCATCCTCTGAACGCACAGCAGCCATTTCTGTGATGGTGTCTGTGCCTGCGACCACTGTGTCCTCCGAAGAAACCGCAGGTGATGTTTGCCCTTTAGTGTTCTCGTTGATCACAACCTCAAATTCAAGATTGCCAACGATAACGTGATCACCCTGTTGAAGCAGAATTTCCTTGCGGATGCGTTCGCCGTTGACAGTTGTGCCGTTCGTGCTGCCCAGGTCACGAACGCGAACCGAAAAGTCATCGACAGTGAAAACACAATGATGGCGACTCACCAGTTCACTGTTCGGTCGCAGCTGACAATCCTGTTCACGCCCGATGAGAAACTTCGCTCGGTTCAGCGTGATCACCTGCCCAGCGTGTTTACCGCTGACAACTTTCAATTCCACATTCAGCATGTCTCGGGAAGCTCCTCAGCAGATCGGGGAATTGGTGCTATGTCATGGTGCCTGAATTCAGCCCGACTTCACAGCGCGACACTGTAACGTTCGCTTCTGTATTTTACCACCACGCACGGATCTTCGAAAAAACCAAACCACAGTCTGCCCGATGACGTTGCCGAGCCCCAAAGGCACCGTCGATTTAATCGGGGTGGCTCCCCTGCTGACAAAGACCGAAAGAAGAAATTTTCGCTTTCGCTCCGATCCACGTCACGAAGGGGACTCACCCGGTTCAATCGATAACCTGCAGAGGCCGCGGAAACCAGACGAGTCGCATGCGGCTTGACTTTCTAATCTTTCTTATTTCATCGGAGATGGGCCACAAAGTAAAGAGCGCGAATCCTGCAGATAGTGCCTGTTTTTTTAAATATATTGATTCTCTGCTCCAACCTGCGGCGGCAGTGACAGGTTCAATTGGTCATCCTGTGGAGTTAATTCCTTCAGAATCCACGTCGAAGCTACGGCTGCACCGAGGCAATCCGGAAGCCTGCGGCAAAACTCTGCTTCGTTGAAATTCGGACGAAGGTTCGTAATCCCCGGTATCTCCGGCGTCAGCTTGGAGGCCTGCAGCAGGATACTGCCGTGCTGAAGGATACTACCGCGACGACGACGCTGCGCGCTACCGGTGATCTTGTGTCCATCCATCACGATGTCTCGCGGATCCTGGCGCAGAAAACACAGAAATGGTTGGTCCATCCTCTCCGACTCTGACTGGCAGGGTATCTCTCCTCGCATGGAACACTGAACATTCAGTTCCCCGAGCAGCCGGATAATCGAAAGATGAATGATCTCATAAAGCCGCGTTGGATCAGCCCGGACAGAGTGGTTTCCGGGCATCGCGCAGGAGTACGTGACTTCCTGGTCGTGAAGAATCGCTCCGCCGCCGGTGAGTCGGGGAACGACGGGGCACTTTGAAAAAGAATCCGGGGCCGGACTGTCGTGTCTCTGGAAA
>JAGQPY010000104.1 GCA_020426485.1 Planctomycetaceae bacterium | reverse complement strand
CCTCGCCTGCGGCATCGGGTGAAACAAACAAAACCCTTTGCAGCGCCGGACGAAGCTCTTGTGCTATTTGACGGCTTCAAACTGTTTCGCGAAGAACTCGATCATCTCCGCGTTGATGTTTCGACCTTTGTCTGTTGGGGTGTAGACGAATGTGTTTTCAATCTGCAGTTCGTCCATTCGCTTCTTCAGATGCCGACCGAAGTTGGGGTGGTGAATTCCCTGCCCGGGCCGCGCGTTTTCCGGAAGAGGACCATCGGCTTCGCTGTAGACCATGTACAGCGGCGGATCGTCGCTGGTCAGATGCATCCACGCGGAACATTCATCGTACAGTTGTTTCCGTTCCGGAGTCGGATGCAGAGCTTCCTCGGCAGACTTCACACCATAGACCTTGAAGATGGAAGGGTGTTCCCAGGCACGCCCGCCGATCAGTTCACGAATGACGATCGGATCATACGTGCTTTGTCCGCCCAGTGTCCCCACGGCCTGAATTCGAGTGGACTGTCGCAAAACCGGATCGGCATTTTCCGGGTCCGCCAGATCGTCGTGGAAGCCGATCCACATGGAAATTCCGGCTCCGGCCGAACCTCCGAAACAGGCCACGCGTTTCGGATCAACGTTCCACTCCCGAGCCTTGCTCCTCAAAAACTGTACCGCTCGAGCTCCATCATGCTGGGGAGCGGGAAAAATGATGTCATCGCCATTGACGAAGCGATAGTGGATGGAAGCCAGGCTGATTCCGGCATCCAGAAAGTTGCGGACCTGACCAGCGGGAACGTTCTTGTTCCCGCCCACGAAGCCTCCACCATGAATGTAAATCACCAGTGGCGTCGGGTGGTCAGACGATGCCTGATAGAAGTCCAGCACGTTCCGCTCGTGAGGACCGTACGAAACGTTTGCGAATGTGGGTCGAATGCTTTCAACCGCCTGCTGACGCCCGTTCGGACGAGGATTCCGGCCGCGTCCCATCTTCTGCCGATACGCAGCCGCCTCGTCTCGCGTCAGTATGCCGTCTTTGTTGGTATCTGCGTCCGGAAATTTTTCCAGTAGTGACTGCAGCCGAGGATCAGCGACGGGCTTCTCATCGGCCAGTCCAGCGAGAGACGAAAACGCCGAACCCAAACAGACAGACACGACCAGCATGACAGCGAGTGATCGACCACCGGACTTCATCAGAAACTCCAAACAGTACAGAGAACGAACCTGACACCAGAGCCACTTCACTCAGAAACACGAAGCGTATGCGGCACTTTCAATGGGGCAAACACCCCAGCACTTTGGAGATGTAACGCGGCTCTTCCCGGAAATCGTACGCCGACAACCCGTTCGAAACCCGAACACAACGACCGCCTGTGACGATTATGTTGTCTCTGCCGCAAAAATCACATCAAACCGATGTTTCAGGACGTTGAAATTCTGCAACACCTGCGTTCGAAAGCTACCTGATCAACAGGTTTCTGTTCTTTCCCCGCTTTCGATTCACACCAACGATGAACCGATCTCTCTTTTTTGCTCGCCGGAAAGCCGGCAAACGTTTGCCGGTGATCATCACGTTCGTTTGTCTGTCGCTGCAGGCATCATGGGCTCACGCTGAAGATGTGAACACGATGTGTCCCGTGCTTCTGGATCGAGAAGCGTCGGCGGATTATGCGATTCAGTACAAGGGCAAAGAAGTTCGCTTCTGCTGCAGTGAGTGCATCATTGAATTTCAGAAGCATCCGGAAATCTACGAAGCCGTTCTGCCACAGCTGCAATACATTCCGTTTCGAACTCGCGTGCAACTGTTCATGGGCGACTACGGATTCTTTGTTCTGGGTGGTTTTCTGCTGACCATTCTGATGGCCCTGCGAATTCACCGACTTCGTAACCCTCTCGAAACACCTCCGGAAACATCCACGTTCCTGAACGGCGTTCTGCAACGAAAAATCTCCGCTGCCGGTCCGCTGATGCTGCTGTCGGGATATCTGGGCTTTGAAGTCATCTATCTTCAGAACACGATTAATGACGATCGTCTGAAAGACGAAATCCATTTTGCGACGTTCCACGATTTTGGGTTTCCTCCGACTCCCAAACGTCCTGATACACCGCTGCGAGTCGACGGCTCATACTACCGAGGCAACGACGAACGCAGCCCAAAGCTCTTCAATAACGGAAACTATCGAACGGGTACTTTTCACGTGTCTCTTTGTGATGAACACGGAGAGAAGATCAACGCCGGTGATCCCATCCGCGACCGAGCGATTTTCATTCGATTTCAGATCGATCGACCACCGTTCACTCCCGACTTTCTGTACGACTCGGAAATGATGAGTACCATGATTCTGACGGCTCAGTGCGAAGAGTTTCTGGGGCGAGATTCCGATGTGGCCGACGCCGTTGTTCTGACGGAAACGGAACCGATGCAGAAGTGGGAGGCCGTCTTTCCGATCCGCGCGGCGATGTCCTGTGCCTGTTCTACAGAACAGCGAGGAATTGTGTACGTCTGCGAAAAGTATTACCAGAAGTCAAAGCTGCCCTGGGTTGGCCGACGTCAGGTCGGAGCTCGGTTTCATTACGGAATCGCCTACGATCTGAAACTCAAAGACGGAGTCCTGCAGGAAGACTCCGACGTCTACATGGGAGCACTTTACAGGACTCGCAAACTGCCAACGTGGCGTGTTCCGATGACGGAATGGTTCAGCCATGAACCCATCCCGGAACTGCCGGGTGAAAACGTCACCGACCCTGAACTGCTGGGACTGGGCGAACACATCGCCAAACGCCAGGCAACTGGTTCTTCTTCTGCAGAATAAGCAAGCTCGCCAAAGCAATGACATTGAGAGCTTCTCATGCCCGGCAGACGGATCACGTCACGGGCGAAGACTTCGGTCAGTTGCGGATCGGATGAAATTCAATCGAGTCAAGATTCATCAGGCCGCCCGCCTGCTTCGGATGAGTAAACACGACCACCAGATCGTGATGCCCGGATAAACGTGGTTCGGCGCCGGAATCCCGAGACGTTGTGTCGAGATTCAGATCGACGATCCGCGAATAGAATTCTTCCCACTGGCCGTTCACTTCCACATCGACGGTCGCCAGCAGTGGTCCTTCCGCGCTGTCAGCACGCAGTTCGATGGCACCACCGGATCCGGCGGACGCAATCTTCAGCGTCGCAGAACCAATCTGATCGAAATTCAGTTGACGAAATCGCAGTGTGTGACCGTGATTGATGGCTCCCACGAACTGTTTACCGCTGGCTTTGCCGGAACCCAGGATGCGTGGCCCGTTCACTTCGTCCGCTGATTCGGCTTCCACCAGACGAGGACGCAGGTGAACCTCAGCAGACGCCACCAGAGCCGGAACGATCCCCGCACCACGATCCGTGTAGCTGACATCCAGACGATAATGACCGGGCTTGTTCGCATCATCGGCCGGCACGGAAAACTCACCCACAAACCCTTCGAAGACTCGAACCAGGCCTCCCGGCTGCAGACTGTAAATCCAGCTGACCATTTCTCGCACTTCTTCTGCAGAATGGTGACCATGAGGAATCATGGGAATCTTTCCCCACACGCCCGTCGAACCCTTCATGACTCGCTGCACCGACGCCTCCAGCGCATCCGGTTTGTCGCGGTACTTGTTGGCGATCTCAATCAGCTGCGGACCGACTCGCTTCTGATCCACCGCGTGGCAGTTGAAACAGTCGCTGCCTTTCATTCGCTTCAGCCCGGGAGGATCATTCGCCGAATCACTGCCGGGATTGCCACCTGTCCGATAAGGGTCTGCGGTATGCTGAGCGTTCAGGACGACTCGCCCCGGTGATTCGCGATCGATGATCTCTGCAAGCCCCTGTTCGAACGCCTCCTCGTCGTTCGTTCCGTCTTCCGGATCATTCACGACCACCTCGTAGCGAACGACCTGTTCTGCATCAAAGAAGTCACCGTTCTGAGGCTTCACGAAGCGGATTGTGGGGCGAGCGTTTCCGGCCAGCACGGGAACGGCCGCTGTTCGAAAAGCACCTGATGGATCAGTCACCACCAGTTCGATGTTGTAGACTCCCGGGTGGTCGATGGTGACAGAAGCATTCACACCCGTGGCCACTTTACGGCCGCCTTCAGCCGGTTTCAATGTGTCGACAAGTCGCCATTCGTAGGTCAGTGGGTCGCCGTCTTTGTCGGCACTGCCTTCGCCGGACAACCGGACTTCCAGAGGATGTCGGCCAATGTTGTTCTCCGCACGAGCGACCGCCGTCGGAGTTCGGTTGCCTCGAATGTAGTCGATTCGGATCAGGCGAGCGTCCTTGTTGACGCCCCATGTTTCGCCATATTCCAGCATGTATAGAGCGCCGTCCGGACCAAAATGCATGTCGATCGGGCGAACGAATTTGTACTCCGGAAGAAAGGCTTCGATATTGGCCACGCGAAAGTCCTGGTCCAGATGAACCAGCTTGACCCAGTGCCGCGACCATTCGTAGATGAACAGGACGTTGTCCAGTGCCTCCGGAAACTTCGTCGGCGAATCCAGATTCTTCTGAAAGTGGTATACCGGACCGGCACAGGCGGTTCGTCCGCCGCTGCCCAGTTCAGGGAAGTCATTCGACTGAGCCGCCGGATAGTAAATCAGCGGCGGTTGCGCCGGCGGAAGTTCGCGAACACCCGAATTGTTGGGAGAATCATTGAACGGATGCAGCGGGTCGAAGAGTGGGCCGATTTCTCCGGTCTCAAAGTTCACATCGGCATAGGGCCGGTTGTTTCCGTTGAAGTACGGCCAGCCAAAGAAACCGGCCTGTCGAGCCTGATTGATTTCGTCATGCCCGCGAGTTCCACGGTCACTGTCTCCACCCGCATCCGGACCTACGTCGCCCCAGTACAAAAAGCCGGTCGCGCGATCGACGGATATGCGCCACGGATTGCGACAGCCCATGACATAAATTTCCGGAAGTCCCTGCGAACCATCCTTCGGAAACAGATTGCCGTCCGGAATGCTGTACGTACCGTTCGGTTCCGGATGAATTCTCAACACCTTGCCATTGCCGTTGCGGCTGTTGGCTGATGTTCGTTGAGCATCCCAGGGTTCACGGCCCGGACGTTCATCGATGGGAGCGTAACCTTTGGAATCCTCAAACGGATTCGTATTGTCACCCGTCGAAATGTACAGGTTACCGTCGGCATCAAATTCCAGTGAACCGGCATGATGACAGCACTGCTTCCGTTGTTCTTCGTATCGGAACAGACGTTTCTCCGAACTCAGATCCAGTCGGCCATCCACAATCGAAAAACGACTGATGTACTGTCCCGGAAAATCGGGCGGAGAATACTGCAGATAGATCCAGCCGGTGTCTGCAAAATTCGGATCCAAAGCTATCCCGATCAGGCCGTTCTCCTGTTCAATTGTGACGTTGACTTTGCCAACTTCCGTGACCGTACCTGACGCAGGATCGAATGTTTTCAGGTGTCCTTCCAGTTCGATGAACCAGATCAAACCATCGGCTGCGACCTCCAGTTCCATTGGCCGCATCAGGCCACTGATCAAAACCGTGGGCTCGAAACGCGAAGGGTCATAGGACGTCTCCGCGGCACTCGCGCGAAGAGACAGACCAACAATGCACAGCGCAAGGTTCAAAAACGACACGATGGAGCAGTGGTTCACGATCATGGCAGGAGGGAAGAGCAGGGTGGGAGTCAGAAGTGGGACGATTGCGGAGGTGTGGTCGTCAATCGACCGTCGGACCAGACGATTGCGGTGACGGCATTTCAACGCAACGAGTTATGACGAAGCAAGCTGCAATCGTCAAAGAGGACGCTCGACTGAAAAATAAGCGGCGCCGTTGAATGATCAGAATGAACTCAGCGGCGTTCCGTCCATTCGGCCGGCCAGAGCCTGCAGCACTTTGATCTGACCGGCAACCACGGGCCCGGATTCGATGTCCTGTGAAAGTACACGAGTCGACCCGTCGGCCAGCAGGGCATTCACGCTGCTGTTATGAAAACTGGAGGCACCGGTGATCGACGCGTTCAGGCGAGCATGTTCGCTGAATTCCGTAATGACGTCGTTCTCCATCTGATTGGAACGAACACCCATCCAGATCCCGGCTCCACTGGTGGCCGCTCGTTCCGACGCCATCAGCGTATTGCTGGTGCCGTCGACGATGTCGCGAAATCCAACTCGACCATTAAGCTGAAAGATCCCCGCCGTCAGCCTGTCCTGTTTGGCGGCCGGCTCAAAAACGGCCGGCAGACTGCCGGGCCAGTACTGCTGCATCGCACCGGAGTACAGTCGAGGAAAGGCCTTCGATCCGGCATTGCCCGAATAGTTGTTGATGGCAAATCCACCCCGCATCGGGTTCATGTCCCCCAGCGTATCGGCCGGGCAGCGATAAGCCGAAAGCGGGACTGTTGGAATATCCGGCACTGTCGGCCACTGAGGATTCGTGGCCACGTCCGTACCTCGATTATAGAGCCCGGCCTGATCAAGGTACGGCAACAGTGCAAACGACCAGCCGGTCCAGGACACGGAATCACCATCGGCGTATCTCGCGTACCATGCCGCCGGCAACGAATTATAGACGGCATGATAGTTATGGAAGCCAAGCCCAATCTGTTTCATTTGATTGCGACACGCCACACTGCGAGCGATATCTCGGGCGTCCTGAGCGGCTGGAACAAACAGAGCGACCAGTAACCCGATGCTGGCGGAAGCGACCATCAGTTCCACCAGTGTGAATCCTGTGCGGCGATCGGTTAGGCACGGTCTCATAGTCGTCTCAAAAATTCGTTCTTGCGGAATTCTCACACCAGGATTCAGCCTGCGGTGAGCAGGCCGGTACGGCAGCGAACGGTCTGGCCAAAGTACGGCGAACACCTATGGTCTGGGCCGTGGCGGCAGTGACTTCAGCCTCCATTGCCCATCGATCTTCTCTAAAGCATATTGATCCGCATCAGTCGATTTCAGACGTGGCATCTCCTGTTCAAATGCCTGAGCCATCTGACGGTGCAGCTGCGAGGCATTGTCGTAGAACCGCCAGTGGCCATCGATCAGGGAGAACCTGATTTCGCGAGTTCCATCCGGCACCTGAACAGGCGGCTGCCGTCGATCAGCAAACGACGTCACCAGACGTTCCATGGTAAAAGTCGCAGTGTTTCCCTGAATGCTGGGCGTCATCGAAGCCAGTCGGGCAAGATCCTGCTGCATCAGAGTTGACTGTTTCGATCCGGCGTTCAGTTGAGCCACCGCTGCTTCCCAGCGTCCCTCTGCCTTCATCATGGCGACTGCTGTCGGCGGAAACATCTTCAGGGCGAATTCTTCACTCCGCCCGGCGCTCAGGTCAGCAATCGCGGCCTGAAGGACGTTCGCCAGCTGATCACCGTATCCGGGCTGTTCAGCCACTGAACTGATCTCCGCAAAGAAATTGCCCGTCGTGGGTCGCTCACCATCAGCCGTTAAGTCCTGCTCACTGAGAAACTGAACGGAATTTCCGTCCCAGCCGGGTTCCCCGTGCATCGACTGCATCTTCTGAATCCGATCCTTCAGCAAAGCAATCAGTTGATCGGGGAACTTTGGAATGGGCTTCCCTTCTTTTGTCGCGGCCTGATACTGGTAAAAGATCTTGATGGGAACAAAGCGATCCAGAAACGTTTTCGTGTCCCCGGCGTCCAGCGTCTGCAACATCAAGCTGAGCGCCTGTTGAGCTTCCGGAACCACTCCGGACAAATCCACCTGCGGCCTTTCCGGAGACGCCGCCGCCTGTGTTGCTTCCGTCGTCGTTGGCTGCTCAGTCACAGCAGGCTGCACAGCCGCAGTCGTTGAAGTGGATGCGGATGCTTCTGAACCTGACGGAGCAGCCGCCTGAGCATCGACCGGCTGTTCGCCGTCGCCGGAGGAAATCGTTTCCGGAACTGCAGACGATCCGGAGGTCGTCACTGACTCACCACCGGAATTCAGCAGGCCCGGCAGAAACATGATGGCGGCACCAACAACCGCCAGCCCGGCAACCGATCCAAGAATCAAGGGCAGCACATTCCGATTGCCGCCGGACTTTTTCTGAGGCGCCTTTTTTGCTCGCCGCGGCGCTGGCACTGCGGCGTCAGACGCCTTTCGTTCGCGACTTCGTCCGGCAGCAGCTGCACGGGCTGGTGGCCTTTGACCGCTGCCGTCTTTCGCCCCGGATCGTGTCGACTTCTGAACAGATCCACTCGAACCGGCGGGCTTCTTCGGCGAACTCGACGACGGGACCGAAATAACGGCCTGACACTTCGGACACCGAACCTTCTTGCCGAGCAGCGATTCACGGGAAATCTTCAGAGGACTGTCACATGCAGAGCAGTGAAGAACGAAGGGCTGAAACGTGGACAATAGTAACTCCTGCAAACGACGACAGACCCCACAGCAGACCCGGGCGACCGGCACGTTACCTGGCCCGTCCGATGAATGCAATCGAGAGCACATGCGGAGGATCGGATCGCCCCCACTGATAAAAGCCGTCCTCCACGACACCGGAATCACCCTCGCTGAATTCGCATCATTCACCAATCAGACCACATGTCCGAACCTCCCGCGCGCTGAAAACGTTGTTGAAACCTGCAGGCAGCTCCAGACCAGAAAATGAACCAACAGATTTGTATTCGAATTCGAATCCGGACCTGCAGCGGACACCGTCATTCACAGACAAAGCTTCCCGACTGTTTCGAACTTTGGCTGAACCTCCGGCCCAGCGCGCGGGAATTGCAGTGTAGGTTCGCTATGCTGTCCAACGTTCTGCCCGGATCGATTCAACGAGGTCTCTGCATGCGTACCGCACTTCTGCCATTTCTGTTTGTCGTCGTGTCCTGTTCACAACTGCTGGCTCAAACTCTGGAACAGCAGCTGTTGAATGAATCGCCGGTGGCTCTGGCCGAGGCCGCAAAGAAATCCGGAGACGCTCGCCGTGGGGCAATTCTGTTTCATCAGGTTCATGTCGGCTGCGTGAAGTGTCACGCAGTCGACGGCAGCAGCAATGCTCTGGGACCGGATCTCACACAGTTGAAGAATCAGCCACTGCACTCCGATCAGCACGTTGTCGAATCGATTCTGAAGCCTTCCGCCGAGATTCGAAAGGGCTTCGAAACAATCACTGTGGTCACCAGGAATGGGAAGACGGTCACCGGTCTGCTGGTGAGCAAGGACGACGAGCAGGTTGTGGTGCGTGATCCAGCCCACAACGGAAATCGTGAGACCGTTGCGACCGCAGATATCGAGGAACTGGTTGCAAGCAAAGTATCCATCATGCCCACCGGCATCGTGAACCAGCTGAACGATCGCCCTCAGTTTCTGGATCTGCTGGCCTACGTTCTGCAAATCGGTGAAGGTGGGCTTCAGGTGGCTCGCAAGCTTCAACCCGCTCCGGGACTGATCGTCCAGAAGCTTCCGGAGTACGAAGAACGCGTCGATCACGCCGGACTGATTCGCGGACTGGATGAAGATGCTCTGAAGCGTGGCGCAGAAATCTACAACCGGCTGTGCATCAACTGTCATGGCAATCGTCGGCAGCCCGGTTCGCTTCCAACAGCGTTACGATTCGCCGAAGGAAAGTTTCGTAACGGCAGTGATCCGTATTCAATGTACCGAACACTCACGCACGGCTTCGGCATGATGGTGCCGCAGATGTGGATGGTGCCTCGCCAGAAATACGACGTCGTGCACTACATTCGCGAAAGTTACGTTCGAAAGCCGAACCCCGAACAGTATGTGGCCGTGACAGACAGTTATCTGGCCGGTCTTCCCAAGGGCGACACGTTTGGGCCGGAACCCGTTGAGTACGCTCCGTGGTCGGATATGAACTACGGGCCTTCGATGGTCAACACGTTTGAAGTGGGAACCGGCGGCAGCAACTTTGCGTACAAAGGCATCGCCGTGCGACTGGATGCCGGCCCCGGCGGCGTGGCCAAAGGCAACCGCTGGGCAATCTTCGATCATGATACTATGCGGCTGGCCGCATTCTGGACCCGATCGAAGGATTCCAAAGAGGCGGGGTTCATCAACTGGCAGGGCATTCATTTCGACGGTCGTCACGGAACTCACCCGCGCGTGGTGGGTGATGTGCAGTTTGAAAATCCGACCGGCCCCGGCTGGGCAAAACCCGGAACGTCGTCGTTTGAAGACGTCGACCGAGTCATCGGTCGTGACGAACGCCGCTATGGTCCTCTGCCTCGCGAATGGGCAAAGTATCGCGGCCTGCACACGATCGGCGATCAGACCATCATCGAGTACACCGTCGGTGATCGCAATATTCTGGAACGTCTCGGCACCATCGAAGTAACCGTGGACGACCAACCACTGACCGTGCTGACTCGAACGATGTCCATCGCACCGAGCAGCCAGCCGCAGACGATGCTCGTGGCCACTCATCCCGAAGAACACACCAGCTATCAGCGCATCGGAAAATACAGCGCGGTGCTTGGGCTGCGAGATGGTGATGATGACCAACAGATCGATCCGGCGGCATTCAATGGCGGATCCTATTTGCAGATTGATGATGCAGCCGAACTGGATCTGACGAAGGACTTCACCATCGCTGCGCGGATCCGGACATCCGCAGACGGCACGATCTTCAGCAAGTGCAACGCCGATGGTCCGTGGGTGCCGGGCGGCAAAGCCTTTTTTGTTCGAGGTGGACAGCTGACGTACGACATCGGTTGGGTGGGGGCTGCAAAGTCCAAAGGTCGAGTCAACGACGGACAGTGGCACGACGTGGCCATGACGTGGAGCGTTCAAACCGGGAAAGTTTCCTTCTACATCGACGGCCGCCCCAGCGGCGGTGGAAACCTGAAGCCAAAACTGCCGCTGGAAGAACAGCACGTCGCGAAGATTGGTTTCGCCGCCGGAAACTTTCCGGCCACCAGCGGCTTCAACGGTCGCATTGAGAAAGTGGCTGTCTGGAAAGAGGCTTTATCGAAAGACCAACTGGCCGCGTTGTCGACCGAGGCAGTGCAGAATGCTCCGGCCTTCTGGGATCTGACTTCCCCGATCAGCCACGGTCAGAAGATCGGCAGCGCACCCTTTTCCGCGACTGCTGTCCGTGGAGAAGGAACTCGTTCGCGTCAACAGATCTTTGCCGGGATGGTGGGCAGCAACGCGTCCTACGCCATGGTTTCCGTTCAGGACGGACGGTCCCTGGCGCTCAGCATTCCTGCGGAACAGCGGTCGGAGAACATCGTGGTCTGGACGACGGCTGTTGGTGCCCAACTTGATCGCCGACAACTGACAAAGATTGGTCAGCAGATCGAAGAACGTCTGCAGGTGAACGATCTGAACCAACAGATTCAACAGACGCCGCAACGTCGCTGGCCGGAAGTGGTGACGACAACTCCGACGATTGGCAGCAACGACGGACCGTTTGCCATCGATACACTGTCGACTCCGGTCGCCAACCCGTGGTTCGCTCGCATTCGACTGACAGGCCACGATTTCTTCAACGATGCCGATCGAATGGCGGTGTGCAGCTGGGACGGCGATGTGTGGCTGGTCACGGGGTTGCAGTCACTGGATCATGGCAGTCAACCGGAACTCAAATGGCAGCGAATCGCCTCCGGACTGTTTCAGCCACTGGGGCTGAAGATTGTCGACGGTACGATCTACGTTACCTGCCGCGACCAACTGGTCATTCTGCGAGATCAGAACGGCGACGGCGAAACAGACTTTTATGAATGCTTCAACAATGACCATCAGGTCACCGAGCACTTTCACGAATTTGCGATGGGCCTGCAGCGTGATGAGCGGGGCAACTTCTATTACGCCAAGTCTGCTCGACATGCTCTGAAGGCTGTGGTACCTCATCATGGGACTTTGCTGCGAATACCTTCCGACGGTTCGCGCACGGAAATTCTGGCCAATGGTTTTCGAGCGGCCAACGGAGTCTGCCTGAATCCGGACGGCAGCTTTATCGTCACGGATCAGGAAGGCCACTGGAATCCGAAGAACCGCATCAACTGGGTGCGCGAAGGCGGCTTCTATGGCAACATGTTTGGTTATCACGATGTCACCGACGAATCCGACAGCGCGATGGAACAACCGCTGTGCTGGATCACCAACGCCTTTGATCGATCCCCCGCGGAACTTCTGTGGATCGACAATAAGGCCTGGGGACCATTGAACGGAACTCTGCTGAACCTGTCTTATGGCTATGGCAAAGTCTATGTCGTGCCGCATGAAAATGTGGACGGTCAGATGCAGGGCGGCATGTGCGAACTGCCGATCCCGCAGTTTCCCACGGGGATCGCTCGAGGCCGTATCAGTCCGCATGACAACGGCCTGTATCTGTGCGGCATGTTTGCGTGGGGCAGCAACCAGCAGACTCAGGAAGGCGGCCTGTACCGACTTCGCAGCACCGGAAAACCGGCCTTTCTGCCGCTTGGCATTTCGGCCCGAAACCAGCGATTACAGCTGACGTTTTCCGATCCCCTGAACGCGGCCACCGCGACAGACACCGGGCGATACGAAGTCAAGGTTTGGTCACTGAAGCGATCGGCGAACTACGGTTCAAACCATTACGACGAACACCCCATCACCGTCACGTCCGCAACACTTTCCGCCGACGGTCGAATGCTGAACCTGACAATTCCGGATCTCGCCCCCACCTGGTGCATGGAAATCCGCTGCCGGATCACCACCACCGACGGCACGGAAGTCGAACGAGTCATTCACAACACCATTCACAAAATCAGATAGTGCACTGTCACTGTCTCGATGCCAGGCCGCCGGTGTTAGCTGGTAGCAGAATTCGCAAGAATTCTGAATCGCACGGAATCCTTACGAATTCCGCGACAGCCAGCGGATCGTCGCACTTTCACCATTCCTGCCTTTTCAGCCGACGGCCAACAATGTGACTCCATGGAGGGATGGAATGAGAGCATTAGACTGGCTGCGATCTCCGCTTATTTGCGATGGATAAATCATCCGACCACCTCTCAGAATCGATACCCTGTCGGACTCGGACCTCCCCGATATTTGTCTTTGAATGCATCTTATTCTGGACACCATTGAGTTCGGGCGGTGCGAAGGTCGGATGATGAACAGCGAGATTTTCGAACGGATTGACACAATGGAGTGCGTGTTGAGACACGAAAACACGAGTCATTTGTCGGAGTGGCTGAGTACGATGGAGCAGTTTGGCAACGACTACAAACTGAATGGATTGTCTGCGATTCAAATCAGCCAACGTTCAATCGATGGTTTTTCGCATCTTGCCCGCTGCCACGACATCCCTCTGGCGACAGACAGCTGAAATCTCTTTCAACGCATCAGCCTACCCAGGATCATCCATCGTGGCATGGAGCGACCATGCGTGGATTGCCCGCTGAATATCGTTCAACCCAAGTGCTTCCGGACAGATTCGTCCTTCCGATGACTGCCGATTGCAGGCATCGGTGACTGAGAGCTCCCGGCACCACTGAGCGTGTCAACACCCGAACGGAACTCACGCCGGGTATTGCTGAAGAACCAATACTACGGCGTTTGGAGCTTTTGCATCGCTTTGGCGTAGCGTCGGCCGAACTCGCGCAGGGAGGGGCTGTCGAAATGGACGTCGTCGCCTTTGTGGCTGAGTCCTTCAGAAGAAACGATGGAGGACTTCGAAATCCGCATCGGCAGGAGGTGCAACTGTTCATTGACCACGGGCCAGTACGATGGCTTGTCGTTTTTTACCTTTGCCAGAAATCGTCCCAGCTCACCGGCCACGAACGGCACATCGGGAGACTGCAGTTCCGTGCGTAGATCGGTGACCATGCCGGACAGTCGTTCGCAGTAATTTCCTGACCGTTCAGCGGAACCTGATTCGGATTCGCCCTGGTGCCACAAAATGCCCTTGAGGGTTCCTTTCTGCATGGCAGCTTTTGCTCGCACGACGGCCTGCTGGTAGAGATCGCCGTCTTTCTGCCAGCGTGACAGCGGCGTTCCTCCCACGGCACAGGGGATCAATCCGACCGTGATGGACGGGTCAGCATCCGCCATGACTCGACCAAACGTCGACCCCAGCCCGACACCCGCAATCGTTTTGTCGAAGTGGATCGGATCTGTCGCCGGTGCCCATTGTTCGTCCTTCGTAAACATCAGGACGCGCGGATGCGGTACGCGGTCCTGATCTTCCACAACGCCTCGCCCAGCCATGTTGGACTGACCAATCAGCAGATATAAGTGAAAGGACTCCGGAGACGTTGGAACACCAGCCTCGTCGGCCTGAACTGATGAAGCATTCAGCAACGATACGGAACTCACCATGGTCAGATAAAACGTCCGCCGTAAAAGATTTCGCATCTGTCCGATCCTTTCTCTCATGGCCAGTATTGAGCAACCCCGTGAGTTAATTCTTAGTACTCGGGAACAATCATTCGACGTTCGAGTCGTGTCCGGGAAAGTTTGGAAAATACACGCTGACCTTCCATACGGCTACTCAACACTCGGACCGCTGATCCATCCACACGACTGACGTTCGGCCTGAGGAACGCTTTTCAGGCTGGTTTTCGCGGTTTGGGCAGAATTTTGAAAATTCGCGTGAGTCCGGCGTGTGAATTCCAGCGTCGACGGGACTCAGAGATGGC
>JAGQPY010000103.1 GCA_020426485.1 Planctomycetaceae bacterium | reverse complement strand
TCGATAGATTCACTGTTGGGGACGAGAGTAGTCCGGCTGCTCCACCCGATGACCAGATGTTGACGCCGTTGACGGCTACACTGGCCCTCTCTCCCCAGCCAGGATTTGCGGAGAAGTAGAAACTCGGAGTCCAGGTAATATCTGCATCAGTCTGATTCTGGACTCGGAAGAGTGCTGCAGCAATTTCGCCATTGGTACTGGAATAGACCGTCTCAGTCTCTGACCAAATATTGGCATTGCTCGTCGCGTATCCTTTGTTTGTGAACAGAGCTCCAAGCACATCAGGGTTTGTCGACATTTCAGATGCGCGGTAGCCGGAATCCGTCCAATTTGACGGCGTCACTCCGCCGTATAAAGACGAGTCGTTGTTCATCAACCAGCCGGACGCATTGTCGTATGTATTAAACGTCTGCCATCGATACGGAACCGGCTCATCGGACATCCCCAGAGCGACTACATCATTCGACCAATCACCACCCGCTTCCCCATCACTGTCGCCGTCCAATAGATCACCGACGATGCCCGTCAGTGTGTCCTGAATGGTCAGGCGGTAGACGCTTTCCGGCAGCGGGTCAAACGTCAGAGTCACATTGCTGCCGTTGTACGTTGCCGAGCTGATGAACACTGCGATGTCGTCGCTGGTCCCCAGTTGATCGGCGGATCCCAGCAGACCGTCGGCTCCTACGGAGTGCAGCACGAACGGAGTCGCACCGGCCGCCGGATCTGGTTGCCCCATGAAATGCACAGTCAGTTCCGTCGTTCCCGCCGGAAGGACGCCATCGTTCAGCGACGGTGTGGTGCCGATGACCGTCAGTGGATCGGAAACGTTGAACGACAGATCGGCCGTTGCTCCGTGGTCAAGCCCCACGACGTGCAGCCAGCGGGTTTCACCGGCAGCCACCACGTCGGAGACCTGGTTCGGTCCGTCAGAAATCGGCGACGTGGCGTCCAGCGAATCGTACAGCAACATCCACGTCTGCCCGGGAACGTCTCCGTCGGTCAGATCAATCGTCATTGGGCCGGATTCTGTGGCCGTGATTTCGTACCACAACTGATCCAGCTTCGGAACAACACCCACTTCCTGAACTGTGCCGGTGGAAATGGTGACCGCAAACGGTTCTTCAAAGGAAATGGTGGAACCAAACACTTCTTCGGTGCCATCCAGCACGTCTCCACTGCCGGACCGCAGGGAACCACCGGCCGTCACTGTCTGAGACGCAATGTCGACCTGATAATAGCTGCCGTCTCGAGCAATCCCGATCAGCGTCAAGCCCGGATCGTAGGGCAACAGAGCGTCAAAGTCCGGAGTGCCGTCCGGCAGATCCAGAACCGTAAATGGCGGATTTGCATCCAGCAGCATGGGAACGCCGGGTGCCGGGGCAGGCGGTATCAGCGAAACCTGTACAATGTCGCCGCCCACCAGACTCAGGTACAGATTTCCTGTCAGATCAAACGTAATGTCGCCCGCCGATTCTCCAATGCCGGTCAGATCCAGAATGGGAGTCGCTTCCTGCGTGGCAACATCAATCGAAAACACGGCCGGTGTGTCAAAGGCTGCGTTGGAGGCCAGTCCGACGGTTCCCGCACCAAATAACGTGGCGGGCTGCCCGCCGACCGCCGGACTCCATTCCAGGGCGTTGACTCGAACGTCCAGATTCGAACCCACACCGCCGGGATCGGCCATCCACAAAGCCCCCAGATCCGTCACCGGCAGACTGGCTCCGCTGTCAAAAACGCTGATGTCTGTCTGACGCAGAATACTGGGCAATCCGCGAGACCCAGCGGCCTGATTGTCCTCGACGCACAGAAACTCACCGCCCGTCGCGGCTCCTCGGACAGCGTCATCACGAGCCGGCAGGGCCGTGGACGCACCTCGCATCAGCGTGCCCAGTTGATAGGGGGTCAGCGTGTCGGCGTCAAAATCCACCTGCAGCTGATAGACCTCGCTGGTACTGGTCACCATCCCGACTCCGTAGAAACCGGGCACGATGGTCAGGCACAAACGATCCTCCAGACGCTCCGCGTTTGCATGCTGACCAACGACGCTGACTCCCCTTCCCGATAAGCTGCGAATGCGGCGAGTCCGATTGTGTGCGGACTTTCGGAAGACAGACGGCCACTGCAGAGCACGACCGTGACGACTGAGTGTGCGATGTGCAGGTGTGCAGACACGACGTTTGAAACCAGCAAGCCACGAAGTCAAAAACATAGCGAAGCTTTCACGAGGAGAGAGTTTTCCGACGTCCAGAGCAGCAATTCACCGCAGAAGACGGCATTGGCCAGACACATCATGCCAATGTCTTAAATGCCACTCTTCAGCATGCCCTGTGTCACAAGCGGGAGGCGTCGTAATGAATGTTTTGAAGACACCTTGATGATTCGGGATCACTCAATTGGAAGTGTCTGGAGACTAAGGCAAACAGTATGCCGATCCTGCCCAGAGTCCCCGCAGGAACCGACGATCTCCCAATCGAAAAAGCCGACAGATCTCGCCGTTTTTGCGGCAAAATTCGCCACAGGCTGACCCTCAATTGAATCTGCTCATTTTCTGAGATTCCTGCGGCCGCATCTCACCCGCTAAGACTCAACGGTCCATCGTGTCACACCTGGCACAGGTCAGGGACACCTCGCACGTTGCAATTCAATGACGGCCCGAGTTCAGGTTGACGTGAACCACAAATCTGTCGCTTCGTTCGTCCAAACATGGCATCCGGCATGTATTGGAACCAGGTTTCAGACGGGTCCACCGTTCGGCGACCGTAGCCGCATTGTTTTCGTTGAAAACGACGAAATTGAAGTTGGTTCGATGCCTGACTTTTCGACACCTGGCGTACGGTCAACGACAACAAGTGTACACGTTCTGCTCGTTGCTGATTTAACCATCAGTTGCACCCAACGATGCCGTTGGTATGAAGAAGTTGCGACTGGCGGCCATAAGGGGCGATGAATGACCGTCGGGGCAAGCCAGCTCCTTCAGTCACATTCTCTGATTTGATGGGAACACCGGTTGCGAAGTGGCCCGCTCCAAAGACGTGAAGGCACTTTGCCAGGGGAAACCACATGTCGTGCGATAACCGCCATCGATCCTGCTTCGGTGGATTCACAATTGATCAGCTAAGACTGGTCGACTCGTCCGCCGCGCAATCAATAGGAGCCAGATCATCAATCCGCAATCCAGACAGACTCGGTGGTGTCTGCCTGCAGCAGAAGTGCCCCCAAAGAAGGCCTTCACTGCGTGAGGCTCCGCTGCACGGCCAGCCCCACAACAATCATTGGCCAAAGCGACCAACGGGAGCGACCCGGCGCATGGAACTCTCCACGTCACGTGACAAACCCACGCCAACCGAGTCAAGCCCTTGTCAGGCGGCTCGGGGGAAGGATTGGCGGTGTTCAGTGGGTTCGGGGGCGTAGAGATGTTCGCGGGTACAGGGCATGCCGGTGAGGCCGCGACTGGCGTGTTTGGTGGAGACGGTCTGATAGATGCGTGCTCCGCCATCGCCCAGAGCAAACGAGCAGCCGGCCAGATAAAGTGTCCACAGGCGGTAGCGTTCGATTCCGACCTGGCGAATGGCTTCGTCGCGGTTAGCTTCCAGTCGCTGACACCAGTGCTGGCAGGTCAGGGCATAGTGATCTCGCCAGCCTTCCACATCGTGAACATCAAAGCCGCTGGATTCCAGGCACTGAGTCATATGGCCCAGATGATCCAGTTCTCCGCCCGGAAAAATATACTTTGCCAGCAGACGGCGTTCGGGAGACATGCGTCGGAAGGCTTTGTCTGTTTTCTTGGCCGGGCGAGTAATACCGTGGTTCAGAAAAATGCCTCGATCACGCAGCAGAGTATTCACCTTCTTCATGTAGCCGGCCATGTTGTCGATGCCCACGTGTTCGACCATACCGATGCTGGAAATTTTGTCGAACGTTCCCTGAACGTCCATGTAGTCGACAAGTTCCACCGTGACCAGATCCTGCAATCCCTGTTCACGAATGCGCTGCTGAGCGCCGGCCAGTTGCTGTTTTGACAGCGTGATTCCGTGAGCATGAACGCCGTAATTTTTTGCGGCATGACAGATCAGCGCTCCCCAGCCGCAGCCGATGTCCAGCATGCGTTCGCCGGGCTTTAGCTGCAGCTTTCGACAGATCATGTCCAGCTTATTGACCTGTGCCTGTTCCAGCGTGTCTTCGGGTGTATGAAAGTAAGCACAGCTGTACAGCATGCGACTGTCCAGAAACAGTCGGTAGAACTCATTACTGACATCGTAGTGAAACTGAATGAAATCTTTGTTCTCAGTCTGCTCGCGCTTCAGACCGGTTTCATCGCCATCATAAGAATGCTGGAGATCAGATTCTGCACCTTTGGCAAACAGAAAGGCCATCGCGAATCGAGCAAACAAAGTGACCGGAACACTGCGTGATTTCCGGCGACTCTTGCGAACCCGAGCCGTGCGGAGAAACGTCAGGATGTCCGCACCGGTGTAGTCGATACCACCGGTGGCATAGTGCCGAAGAAGGTTTTCGGCCGTGGGTCGGCGCAGCAGGCTGCCGAAAACGCCCGGGCCGGCAAATGACAGTTCCAGACCGGGAACAACGGTGTCCGAAAGCGGAATGACGCTGCCATCCCACAGCCGCACGGAAATGGGGGAATTGAGTTTCTCCCGCAGATGGTTGAAGAGCGCAGTTGCCTGACGAATCTGCCGATTAGCGGTCCCGGTTTTTCCGAACATCCGTGTTCTCAATTTTTGCAAGGCCTGCGCCCGTGACCCCGAGGGCAGAGACCGCGAGTTGACGTGGTAGAAATCAAGCGACAGGACGATTCCGCTGGTCGCTGAGCAGTCAAGGGAAAGCGATCCTCTCCGGTTGTGGAAAGGACTGTGCGGACTTTAGCACCATCGAAAAATCGACGCGATACCAACGCCGGGTGTGAATCTCCGGGTTTCTTGGCTGGACAGCGTCCGGCTGTCTTTTGGAGTGCGGCGACTTGTCGCCGCTTTGGCTTTAATTCAACACGTCAAGCTTCCGCCAACGGCAGATACGAATGGAGGGGAGGGGAGGGGGAAACATTGACTTCCTGCCCCCAATTTTTTTTAACCCGGACAGACCACTCGTCGGTGTTTCCGGGCGTTAGCTCGATCCGGAGCGACAGACTTGCCCTTGTCTGAGAGCGGATTGCCGAATTTCGCGGAAATCCGAATTACGTTGCGGAGTTCAGTTCTTTCCGGAAGGAGAACAATTCCTGAACCGGTTCGAACTTCGCGGCGGTGAACAGTTCCCTGGCGGCCGCATTCTCTTTGTCAATCTGCACTTCGATCACATGCACCGACTGTTCTCTCAGTCGTTTGCAGATTTCAACGACCAGTGACAGGGCGTACCCCATGCGGCGGTGGTTTTCGGGAACGAAGATATCGCGGATACCCACGGCTCGCACACCCCACTTGGGAATGTAGACGTCCAGTCCCACAATTTCACCCGACGCCACGACCGACTGATCGTGCCGTTCCTGAAGTTCGAACCGCAGAGCATCCAGGTGACCAAACCGGACATGCCACCACCAGGGCATATCCGCGGCTCGATCGGTGATGATCATGTTCAGTCGGCGACGATTTCGAATCAGCCGTGACGACACAGGGTCCTGCCCGATGGTGAGGTCACGATGCATCACCAGAACGGTCTGATGAGGCTGATAGCTGTGTCGAGCAGCAAACTCATTCCACGGAGCGGCCGTCAAAGACAATCCGGAAGCGGAAATCCCTCCGTAGATGCCGTTGTAGAAACCATTTCCGTTCAGTCCGGCGCCGAGCACAACATCCGTTGAGCCGCGTTCCGCAAGGTATCGTTCTGCCATTTGCAAAAGGTGGCTGCCGACACCCTGCCGTCGATAATCCGGGTGAACAGCCATTGCCGAAATGATTCCGTGGCGGCGGTCCAGTGCTGATTGATCGGGGGCTGGAGCAAACCCTGCGTGGCAGAATCCAACCACACGCTTGTCGTCGACCGCGACAAAGAATCCTTTGCGATCGAAGATCACCTGAGAAAAAATAAACAGTTCCAGGATGTCACACGGAAAACCTTCCGCCGCACTGGGACCAAGGTTGCTGCCGTGCCAGAGCCGCAGAATCTGCGGTGGGTCAGAATTATGGAATGTTCGATAACTGACCACAAAGTTGTCCATGTGCCGGGCGGGGCTGGCGTGTCATTCTTGATTCAGGCTGAAACAGGTCGCCAGCAACGCAACAGATTCTGACCGCCGCGGCAATCAAGTCCTACCGACGTTCACGGATTTCTGAATTCAGAAAGGAGATGTCCGAAGGCCCGGAAACCGCACCGGCATCCACGTTCCACGAAAACGTGAAAAAGTCCGAAATGGTTCGCCCGGCCAATCACACTCACTGTTCAGGGTGCCGACATCGACGACGTTGGAGTCTAACGCTCGAATTCCACCGTGGCAAGTTGTTAGACTGGGGCGGGATAATGACTTTCATGGGTGCGTGTTCCACCTCAAAAGGAAACCAATCCGGACCGGAAAAGTTGAGATGAAGTGGACAGATCGGGAATTGTGCGCATGGCTTGACGAATCGCTGTCCGTCGAACGTATGGTCGAACTGGAAACGGATCTGCGCCAGGACTCGTCGCTGCAGGCACGCATCTCGCAACTGATTCACCATCGTGATCAGGGCGGACACACGGTCGGAGAAATCTGGCAGCGCGCCGCGCTGAGCTGTCCGTCGAGAAGCGAGCTTGGAGGCTATCTGCTGGGGACGCTGGATGACGGTGCGGCCGACTATATTGAATTTCATTTGATGACGATTGGATGTCGCCGCTGTCAGGCCAATCTGAAGGACCTGGAAGATCACGCCGAACAGTCGCAGGAGGCCCCCGTCAGAAGACGCCGATTCTTCGAATCCTCGGCCGGACTGCTCAACCCTGCAGAGGAAGAAGAGTTCCCTTAACAGGCATGCCGCCTGTGGTTCAATTTTTCGGCTGACGTGCGACTGTGGATCGGTTGTTGGAGTTAGTGGATCGGTTGTTGGAGTTAGTGGATCGGTTGTTGGAGTTAGCGGCAACATGTGAAGGATGTATGTTGCCCTCTGGTTGTGGATGAGTGGTTTCCCGAGAAACGAATTCTTCAGAAAGCGCACAGATGACGACTCCTGTTTCTTATCCATCAGGTGCCATCGGACGTCGACAACTGTTGACGTCTGCCGCTTTGGGTGCCGGAGCCGCGCTGATTTCAAATCAAGCCAGTGCGGTGGCTGCCACGGCTCCCGAAGCCGGTGAACGAAAGGTGTTCGACATGAAGAAGTCGATCAACCTTTGGGCATTTCCTTACCCTCA
Organism: Planctomycetaceae bacterium; assembly: GCA_020426485.1. Lineage (GTDB taxonomy): Bacteria > Planctomycetota > Planctomycetia > Planctomycetales > Planctomycetaceae > JAGQPY01. Next base: position 7,247 of record JAGQPY010000103.1, on the reverse strand, counting down.
GAAGATGACTCTTCAGCAATGTCTGCAACTGGCGAAGGATGCCGGGTTTGATGGGATTGAACTGAACTACGATCTGGAAAGCGATCTTTCACCGAAGTCGGGAAGTGCGGACTTCCAGGCCATTCGACGGATGGCGGATGACATCGGCATCGCCATCAGCGGTTTGTGTTCATTTCTGTTCTGGCCTTATCCATTAACCAGCAACGATCCTGCGGAACGAGCACGCGGAATGGAACTGGCAGGCCTGATGACTCAGGCCGCACATGATCTGGGCACGGAAAACCTGCTGGTGGTCCCGGGTGCGGTTCACATGCCCTGGCGAGCTGACCACGACCCAACGCCTAACGACATCTGCGACCAGCGAGCGAAGGCAGCGATTCGAACATTGCTTCCGGCAGCGGAAAAGCTGAAGGTTCATCTGAACATCGAAAACATTTTCTTCAACGGCTACCTGTTATCACCATTTGAAATGGTGAACTTCGTTGACGGATTCCAAAGCGAATTTGTCCACGTTCATTTCGACACTGGCAATATCATGGAGTATCAGTTCCCGGAACACTGGATTCCGATTCTGGGTTCCCGGATTAAGAACGTCCATCTGAAAGAATACAGCAGGAAGGGAACGGACCACTCGCTGGAAGCATTTCGTCCTTTACTGGACGGCACAACAAACTGGCCCGCGGTCATGAACGCATTCGACAAAACCGGTTATCGAGGGTACCTCACCTTCGAATACTTCCACCCGTGGCAACACTACCCCGAAGCTCTGATTCATCAGACATCGGATTCGCTCGACCGCATGCTGGGACGAAAATAACGCCGACGACGCGCTATGAGTAACCTGAAGCTGAAGAGCGTATCGATTTGATGGGTTCAGACCGCTTCGTCACGATACTCGGCGTGAAGCACCAGCATCCGGAACCACTGATCAGCCGAACAGGTGTCGGCCTGAATGCTGTGGGGGCATTCCGTCGAGTATTCTTCAGCATTCGTTGTTGGAACAGCACCGAAGTCCGAGACTCCGTGGATCGCAGGATCTGCAACACGGAAAATCGGACAACCCACCGATTGCGGCATCAGCGTTGCATACGGTGACCGTCGAGAAGTTTGTTGAGGAGGCGTGATTAAGCGGGTTTTGACGGCGTGCGCAGGCAGCTCATTTCAGAAACATGGCCCCGTCACCCGAAAAAACGATACGAAGCCGGAAAGTCGGCTCGCCAAAGGTTATCAGCGGGGTTGCTGTGAGGTCACACCGCCTTCCGGCAATTTCGTGCGCAATCTTGAACGCCGGTGTGTTGAAATGATGCGCAGCCGCTTGCGACTGAGCGAATCGTCGATAAGGTATGGATCGGTTTCAAAGCCGATTTTTGAATCCAATTAGTTAAGGCTGTTCAGAATCAGGAACGTTTTCGATGCGTATTCTTTTGGGGTGGGATGACCCGGGTCAGGTTGAGCTGCTGAAGATCTACCTTGCCGTCGATGACAACGCGGTCGTTGCAACGACTGACAACGACCAGTTCCTGACGTTGGTCAATTCTCCTCAGAACTTCGACGTCATCCTGATGTCGGCTTCTCACCCGGATCACGACACGGCGTTTGCCACGTTCAAAAAGGTGATGGAGATCCGCCCCGAGTGCCCGGTGGTCGCCGGATGTATGCAGGGCGACGTCTACCGCATCGCTCGCTTCCTGACGAGTGGTTTGAGGAACTATCTGATTCGGGATGAGAACGGCGACTTCATGTTTCTGGTGCAGGCCATCCTTGCCGCCGCTGTTCGACAGGTGGAAACAGAACGAGAACGCCTGGTTTCACAACAACTTCGTAAAGAAGTGGAATCCGTTCGTGAACTGCAGGAATCCATCATCCCGAATGAAATTCAGACTCCGGATGGTTTCCAGATTGTTGCTCGTTACGAATCGGCTCAGATTCGTGTGATCGGCAGCCAGCCCGTTACTATGGCGGGAGGCGATTACTACGAAGCCTTCACTCTGCCCGACGATCGACTTGTGATGCTGATCGGGGACGCATCAGGTCACGGCATGAAGGCGTGCATGTCCATCTTCACCATGCACACTCTGATTCGAATGATTCGCTTCGACGATTACGTCGACGCCGGAAAGCTGGTGAAGCACATCAATCAGCAGTTGTGCCATCAGAGCGTTGTCAGCAACGAAGGCGGCTTCATTACGATGCTGTACGGCGTGTTTGATCCGAAGACAAGAGAACTGTGCTGGTCTTCGGCGGGGCACCAGATGCCCGTGCTGCACAATCTGGAAACAGATGAGATTTCAGAGATCGCTGTCGCCGACGAAGCGTCCGGGCTGCCGATCGGAATCTTCGAAGACGGTGACTATCAGACCGTGCGGTCCATCATCCCGCCGAAGACTCGACTGATGTTTTACACAGACGGACTGGTGGAAGCCTTTCCGGCGGGCAGTCGAGGACAGCATGCAGAATTCGGAATGGCCGGTGTCGAGAAAACTCTGCGAGCGATGAAAGACAAGTCGCTGACAGAATGCCTGGAGGCACTGTTTTCTGAATCATTCAAGTTCACTCAGGGAGCCGGGCGTCACGACGACACCTCGATCCTGCTGCTGGAAAGTGAGTGACCCTCAACCGACATTTTCAGGCGTTGCCCTGCCAGTCTGATACCTTTCTGACGTGTCCGCAGTTCGGGCTGAAGTCATTGTTCCGGATCGCAGTGGGAGCCTGTTGTGTCGTCTGCCGAGCAATACCTGAAGCCGGAAGTCATTCAGAACATTGCTCGACTGGACCTCCGCGCGAAGTTTATTGTTGAAGGATTTCTGACCGGCTTACACGCCAGTCCGTTTCACGGATTCAGTGTCGAATTCAGCGAGCATCGTCGATACAACCCCGGCGATGATCCCAAGGATATCGACTGGCAGGTGTTTGCACGAACAGATCGCATCTACGTCAAACGCTATCAGGCCGAAACCAACATTACGGGCTATGTGCTGATGGATCTGTCACGCAGCATGGCTTATACGTGGCGGCAGAATCTGACCAAGTTCGATTACGCCGTCTGCCTGGCGGCATCCATCAGCTACCTGATGATTCATCAACAGGACCCCGTCGGGCTGATTACGTTTGATGATCAGTTGAGGCAATCACTTCCGGCTCGCAGTCGACGATCACAGTTCGGAAATATTCTGGCGGTTCTGCAGCAGTGTCGGCCGGACGGTGCGACTGCCATTGGTCCCAGTCTGAAACAGATTGCGGCCATGATTCGCCACAAGAGTCTGATGATGCTGATGTCCGATCTGTTATCAGATCCGGACGAAGTCATCGACAGCCTGCGGATGCTGCGATACGCAGGACATGATGTCATTGTTTTTCACATTCTTGATGAAGCCGAAGTCACGTTTCCGTTTTCCGGCAGCGTGGATCTGCTGGAACCGGAAACCAGTGATCATCAGATTGTGGATGCCGCCGGAATGAGATCCGATTACCTCGACGCGCTGCATCAGCTGCGAGAACGATATCGTCAGGAATGCTTTGCTCTGGGAGCCGATTATGTGCCCCTGGATACCAGCATGCCGTTTGACAAAGCTCTGACCGAATACCTGTACCAGCGGCAGGCACGGTTCTGACATTCCGGTGTGATCGGCCGCAGCAGGAATCCCGCCCGGAAGGGCGTTTCTTTGCCCCGATCTGAGCTTTTCCGGATCACACTGTTCAATGGTGTAATGCCCCCTGTTGCCTGTCTTCGCATCAGGTCAATCCCTCGGTTGGCTTTCTGTGGGGAAGAAAACCGCCTTTTTTCGCGGAAAACCATCCCATTCGGCGGAACTACCGGACGCGAGATTCACGACCCGAGTACATCCCGGTATCCTTCGCCGCTTTGCGGTATGTGATTCAAGCGGCGGAATGGTGGCTGTCTTTAACGGCGGTGCTCTCGGTCGCCGCCTCAATTGATGGAGACAAACCGGGCAAGCCTTTTGACGATAACGCTGCATCTGCCACCGGGTATTTGACGGGCGTTTGGCTTGTGTCTGGTAACGACGTGTCTTCATTTCTTAAATGTTTTGATCTGCGCTCCGGTCCGATACGTTGAATGGCGGCATCCCCGTGGATGCGTCAGGTGCCGGGTCGAGTGCCTGTGGAACCATTGTTGTTCGCGATAGCTGCTCATGGATAACCGCCGTTTTGTTACGTTTCTGGTGTTCTTTTTCGCGTTTACGTGGATCTACACCAACGTCGTGATTCCAAAGTTCTTTCCCGCTCCCCCGGCACCCGTGGTGGAACTGCCGGAGAAGGACGGCGATGGAAACAAGGCCGCAGAGAACGATCCGGATGCAAATCCGGATGCCCGCCAGAACGATCCCGAAAAAGCGGAAACTGCCGACACGGAATCACTGCCCGATGTCCATCCACGGGAGACCGTCACTCTGGGCTCGACCAACGCCGACAGTGGCTACTTTCTGGAAGTGAAGCTGTCTTCGGTGGGAGCTGCCATTGAGTCTGTTCGTCTGGCCGACCCCAAGTTTCGTGACCTGGTGAACCGTGATCAGCAGGTTCAGGTTCTGGGCAATAACCTGACGGAAGATCGCACGTTTTCGCTGGCCGTTTCTGAGATCGATCGACAGCTTGAAAAGCATTCCCTGACGTCTGAAGCGATCGACTGGAAACTGGAATCTTCCACCGCTGACGAGGCCGTGTTTTCTCTGGAATCGCCGGATCACACCCTTCGAGTCGAAAAGACGTTTCGAATTCACCGTGTTGATGTTCCGGAACCGCAGCGACCGGAAGCGTTTTTAAAGGACTCTGCCGGATTCACTTTGGAGCTCGATCTGAAGGTCAGCAATCTTTCCGATGCCGAACAAAACCTGATCTACGAACTGCAGGGCCCCGTCGGTGTCATCCTGGAAAATGCCGAGCACACTCGAAAGTTTCGCGACATCAAGATTGAGTTTCTGGGCGACAGCGATGATGTGACGCTGGGCGCGAAGGCTTTGGATAAGCTGTATCAGACTCAGATTGCCACGATTCGTAATCAGGGCGAAGCCGCCACCGAATCGCAGATTCGTGAGCTGATGAAACAACGTGAAGCATGGACAGATGCGTTTCGCTATGCCGGAGTCGACGTTCAGTTCTTTGCAGCTCTGGTGGCTCCACTGGACGACCGCAGCGAAGAACAGCGCATCGCCGGTCGGCTGATTGACCGGACGTATCCGGTTCTGATTCAGCGTGATCTGCTGGACATCAATCACAGCGATGTGAGTTTCCGGATGGCATCGTCTCCGGTTTCGCTGAAGGCGGAAGAATCCGTGACTCATCGATTCGCGCTGTTTGTCGGCCCGAAACGCAGCGACCTGCTGGATCCGGAACCCATGCAGGCCGACCAGGTGCTGGATTACGGTTCGTGGTTTGGCTTTATTGCTCGGGGCATGCATTTCCTGCTGGACACGTTTTATCGTCTGGGAATGCCGTACGCTCTGGCGATCATCTGCCTGACGGTCCTGGTGCGAGGCTGCATGTTTCCGCTGTCTCGCAAGCAGGCCATCAGCGCCGCAAAGATGAAGGAACTGCAGCCAAGACTGAACGAGCTGAAGACAAAATTCGGAGACGACAAACAGAAGCTGGCTCAGGCTCAGATGGAGCTGTGGCGAAAGCACGACATCAATCCGCTGGGTGGCTGTTTTCCGTTGTTCTTTCAGCTTCCCATCTTCGTGGCCCTGTACACCTGTCTGAATACGGCCGTTGACCTGCGACTATCCAGCTTCCTGTGGATCGAAAACCTGGCCGCGCCGGACGCATTGTTCCGAATGCCGTGGACACTTCCGATGCTGGGTCGAGACTTTAATCTGCTGCCCTGCATCACAGTGGTCCTGTTTTATCTGCAGCAGAAGATGTTCATGCCGCCACCGGCCGATGAACAGCAGGAGATGCAGCAGAAGATGATGAACATGATGACACTGGTCTTCGGCTTCATGTTCTGGCACATGCCTGCGGGATTGTGTCTGTACTTCATCGCATCTTCTCTTTGGGGAATTGCAGAACGGAAGCTGCTGGGAACAACCAGTGCGGCGATGGTGACGGAACCCAATGTTGTGGTGAAGGATGCTCCAAAGCCTGATTCCGGCAGGAAGAATGCACCTCAGAAACCTGCCGAACCTAAAAAGGCCGGCTTCTTCGAAAAACTGATGGAAGCCGCCGAGGAAGCTCGACGACAGGCCGAGAAGAATCGCCCCAGAGAAGATGATCGAAACGGTGGAAAGAATTCCAAAAAGCGAAAGTAGTCGATGTCCTGGCAGGCCGTGACCTGAAAACGGTGATGCCCCGGTCAATCTCTGCGTGACGTGCGGCATCCGGCGGATGCGTCCGTGAGTGCTGTCGCGACGATTCTGACAAAGCTTGAAACCAGCTCACAAAAACCGGAGCCGGCTGGCTGAAGAAAGAACCTCCGATGCTGAATCTGGTACTCATGTTTCTGGCGATGGCCGCTGCAATCATCGTGGCAGCCATGGTGCTGGCGACATATGCCGATCGAATCGCAGATCAATCAGGTCTCGGTGGCAGCGTGACCGGACTCGTTCTTCTGGCCGGCGCCACCAGCCTTCCGGAATTCTCCATCGGTTTCAATGCCGTCCGAATGGGGGCCGTTGACCTGACAGCCGGAGATGTTCTGGGAAGTTCGCTGGTGAACCTGCTGATCCTTTCCGTCCTGGATCTTGCCTCACGACAACCGGCCAGAATTCTGACTCGCACCGCCGCAGCTCATGCCCTGTCAGCAATCGTCGCCTGTATCCTGACAGGGATTGTCCTTCTGGGAATCATGCTGGACACATCGTGGTCGCTGTTCAGATTAAGCCCGGTCAGCTGGGGCCTGTTCATCACTTACGCTTTGTGCGCCAGACTGTTGTTTCTGGATCAGAAAACGGCCGCTCTGCATGATGCTCAGACCGGGCACGCTCCACCGGAAACAGAAGTCAAAGGTCGACTTTCGACAAACATCCTGAGCTTTTGTGGTGCGGCAGCCGTGATCTTTTTCATCGCTCCCAGTCTGGCTCACACCGCCGACCAGTTGGCAGAGCTGACCGGACTGGGGCGAACGTTTTTTGGAACACTGTTCGTTGCCACCATAACGTCTTTGCCGGAAGCCGTCGCGACATTTGCCGCCATTCGCATGGGAACCGTCGACATGGCGGTCGGAAATATCCTGGGCAGCAATGCCTTCAACATGGTGATTCTGGGCGCTGTGGACTTTGCGAGTCCTCAGCCAGTGC
>JAGQPY010000102.1 GCA_020426485.1 Planctomycetaceae bacterium | reverse complement strand
CCACGGTCGCTCAGTCACCAGGCACCTTCGATCCTGCGGAATTCGTCTTTCAGGTGCCCACCGGTCATGCGCAGTGGCCGATTGAACTGCCGCACATCGCCAGATATCTGCAGCTTCCGCACCGCATGAACCATGAACCCCGCCTTCCGAAGGACGAAGTCGGGGCCGACATGTTTGAGACGCAGGACCCCGCGTATTACGATCGGCTGCTTCGAGAGTCAACGACGGATGAGATTACGGCGGCGTCCGCGCTGTCGCTTGCCCGGATGGCTCGTGAAGCTTCTGTGGATATCACAGCATGCACAGATGTACTGGTGAACCACCTGCAGCAAAGCGACCGTCGCGATGTCCGACTCGCGTGCCTGCTGGCGCTGGTCGAAGGCGACTGTCGCCGATCGGAAGGAGAGCTGGCTCGTCTGGCCTCCACCTCCGATGAAGAACTACGTGCTTTGGCCGATGCCGGTCTGTCTCGGTGGAAAACTCTCGCGGCGGTTCCGGCGTGGATCGAACGCGTTCAGGCTGATGCCTCCTCCAACCGAAGCTTTCGAGACGCGTGCCGCGGATTGATCGCGACCGGCGACGCGTCGCAACTGACGTATCTGGCTCAGTACCTGTTCGATGCGACAAAACCATTTGTACGTCGCGCGGCGGCCGCTTCTGTCATTGGTCAGCTGGAACCGTCACTTGCCCGGAAAACCGCCGCACAACTGCGCTCCGGCGGGGTTCCGGAGCGTTTGCTGGCGACCGAATGTCTGCAGTCGGAAGATCCGGATTCTCTCAACCAACTGGCGGAATTCTGCAACGATCAGGCCGCTGCGGTGGCGGCCGTCGCCTGGAAGTTTCTGCAGCCACGAGGAGCGGAACGCCTGAAGCCATATTTGCAGTCAGGTTATCGTCATCAGGACGCTGGTGTACGAATGGCTGCTGCAGAGACGCTTGCTATTGTGGGCGGACAGGAAAATCGAGCTGCTCTGAGTGAACTCACGGCGGACGTGCATATCGAAGTGCGAAATCTGGCTCGGGAGTTGTTGCTGAAGCTGGGACAGGAGTCCGAAGCTGTTCGCACGGAAATTGTCGGGACAGCCGTCGAACTGCTTCAGTCCAAGCAGGCGAACTGGCAATCACTGGAGCAGAACCTCGTCCTGCTGGCTCAGCTTCGCTCAGCAGAATCCTGTCCGGTCGCCGTGCCGCTGCTGCGACATTCGCGTTCGGAAGTGATGGTCACTTCTGCATGGCTGCTCCATCTTTACCCGGATGCTGTGATTGCGGACGACGCTTTGTCGGTCATTCCCGAACAACATCAACGACTGCAGACAGACAATCTGATTGACGGTCAGAACCATGAAGACGTGGGCATGCAGCTGTCCTTTCTGTTTCAGTTAGCGGGCCTGTTGCAAATTCGGGACTACAGATCAGAAATGGAAGTCAGTTTCAGCAAAGGAGTTCCCGGCGGACTCATGATGCGCGAAGGTGCGATGTGGTCACTGGGGCTGTCCCACTTTAATTCTGAGGATGCGGCTTTGGGAAGAAAAATGGAAAGCCGTCTGAAAGACCGCGACTCCCTGATACCCGAAGCAGACAGCGTTCGCCAGAAATCCGCGCTGGGCCTTGGATTCCTGAAAGCCGCGGTTGCTCTTCCGGCACTCAGAGAAGCCTTTGAAATTGACGGCACAGCGACGATGATCCCGAGCAGTGCGTGGGTGCTTTTTCCTCGACTGGGGGCAGAACAGCCGCCTCTGGCGAAACTGACCTCCGCAAATACCAGAATTGTTCGCGGGCTGAATCCGCAAGCGATCAGGGACGAATAGGGATGGGACAGCGGCGGCAGCTCAGAACGATTCCACGATTTGCATGTCGCCCCTCGCCATCAATGCAGAACAGTTTCGTTTTCGGGAGACACTGATGTTTTGGCTGGCAGGAATCCGTCCGGGGACCGTGTACCGCAACGTCATTCCCGCCGTCGCAGTGGCCCTGCTTCTGATGCACGCCACGTTGTGCTTCGCGCAGGGCGGCGGACAGAAGGACGTCAGCGACATCGAACTGCGCGACAAGGTGCTTCGATCTCTGCGAAACGGTTGTGACTTCCTGAAGGCTCGTCAGGCAGCGGACGGATCATGGGGCGAAGGCACTGCTCTTCCGTATCGTCACGGAATCACATCGCTGGCGATTCTGGCGCTGATCAACAGTGACGTTCCGGTCAGCTCGGATGCGGTGCAGCGAGGTCTGCAGTATCTGCGTTCCGCGGGGCCCGGTGAGCCGAAGTTTGTCTATGAAGGATCACTGATGGTGATGGCCTTCTGTGCGGCGGAGGAACTGGATCTGGATCGCGACCGAATCGTGCGGCTGACTCGCCTGCTGGAAAAGACACAGGACCAGAACCCTAACAGCCCCACGAAGGGTCTGTGGGGATATCATCTTTCGGGGCGCGGCAATGCACCGGGAGCCAACAGTGAAGACCACAGCAATGGCCAGTTCGCCATTCTGGCGCTTCACGAAGCAGCAGTCGCCGGAATCGAAGTCGATCGGCAGGTTTGGGAACTGGCTCACAAGCACTGGCTGGACGCTCAGGCGGGCGATGGCGGCTGGGGCTACAAGGCCGGTGAACCGCCACGAGGCAGCATGACGACGGCCGGTCTGTCCACGATTGCCATCACCTCAAAGATGCTGCAGTCCGACACGGATGTTGATGCCGAAGGTCGTCCCGACTGCTGCAATCCACATCCACCGGACGATGCCTTCGCCAAAGGTCGCAGGTGGATGGCTCAGCGATTCTCTGTCTTCACCAATCCGCCCGGCCAGAACTGGCACTACTATTATCTGTACGGCCTCGAAAGAGCGGCTCGACTGGGCAACACACGTTTCTTCGGCCAGCACGATTGGTATCGGGAAGGCGCTCGATATCTGACGGATGCTCAGAACGGTGATGGCAGCTGGAAGGAGCGTACCGAATCCACACCCGTTCTTTCGACAACATTCGCTCTGCTGTTTCTGTCCAAAGGCCTGTCCCGTGTTGTCGTCAACAAACTGGATTACACTTCCAAAGGCACCGAAGAAGACACCGATGGCGAATGGAACCGACATCCGGCTGATGTTGCCAATCTGGTGGAAAAGGTCGACGCACTGAAGGGCTGGCCGCCGCGTCTGACCAGCCAGGTGCTGTCCCTGGCGCGTCTGACACCGGACAGCGCAGTGACTCAGATCAACCAGGCTCCGGTGCTGTACATCAGCGGCAAAGACGCGCCCCAGCTGACCGATGAACATGTCACCTGGCTGCGGCAATACATCGACGAAGGCGGTTTTATTTTTGCCGTGGCCAACTGCTCGGGGGGAACGTTTAACGAGGGCTTTCGTGGACTCATCGACCGGATGTTTCCCGATGGTGATGCATCGTTGCAGAGACTTCAGCCCGACCACCCGGTCTTTCGCAGCGAATACCCGCTGACGAATGCGGATTCCATTGAGCTTTACGGTGTCGACTTTGGCTGTCGCACATCCATCATTTACGCTCCGGAAGATCTGGGCTGCTACTGGCAGAAATGGATGCATCATGATCCCCGCGGCCGATCGGAAGCTCTGATTCAGCGCATCATTCGAGCGACCCGCATTGGCGTTAATGTTCTGGCGTATGCCACAGGACGAGAACCTCCGGTGAAACTGGACGAAAACGGGGAACGAAAAAAGTCCCCGGGCTCGCGGGTTGAACGCGGCCTGCTGGAGATCGCTCAACTGCGACACACCGGCGGCTGGGACACCGCGCCGAAAGCTCTGGAAAATCTGCTGGACGGACTTCGTGAAACCACCGGCGTTGGAGCTTCGCCGCGGCGAGTCACCATTCCCATTACGCTGGAAGAGCTGCGACGTTTCCCGCTGGCCTACATGCACGGCCGATATCGCTTTCAGCTGTCACAACAGGAACGCGATGCTCTGAAAGACTACCTTTCCCGGGGAGCGGTACTGTTTGCAGACGCCTGCTGCGGGTCCGATCAGTTTGACCGAAGTTTTCGGGACCTGATGGTTCAGTTGTACCCCCAGCATCCGCTCAAAGTCATTCCCCCGGATCATGAACTTTACTCCGAAACCACGGGCCATCGACTGCAGTCGGTGCGGCTTCGAAAGCTGGTCGCCAACAACCGACTGGCCGCCCTGAAGGCCACCACCGAACAGGGGCCTCCGGTACTGGAGGGCATCGAAATTGAGGGACGGCTGGCCGTGATCTACAGCCGCTACGACATCAGTTGTGCTCTGGAAAATCAGGCATCACTGGCCTGCGATGGCTACGTCGAAGAAGATGCGATGAAACTGGCCATCAATATTGTGCTGTACGCCATGTTGCAGGACATCAGCTGGTCGCCGCTGCTGGAAACGCCGTAAAAGACTCGCTGAACCGCTGCCGGCAGGATCGTCTACGTTCGTTCGTTCGGTCAGCGCGCAAAAAAAACCTGCAGGCAGCATCATGGCTGGTGCAGGTTTTTTTGAATGCAGTGCGGCAAGCCCGCAATCTGAATTCTGATTTCAGCGGCAAATCGCTGAAGTCTTTTTCAAAGACCTGAAGGGAGATCAAGCCGGTTCAGTGCTTAGTAAGCGTACTGTTTTTCGCCCTGGCCGATTGCCTGATCGCAGACAACGATCAGGTTGCAGTCGCCTTCGTCCGGATGGTCAAGATAAGTGGTGCCGCGTGTCTGAGACTTCACTTTGCCGTATGATTTGTAAGACGTCATACCGCTGACCATGTAAGTCTGGTCCAGATTTCCAATCGCGTCACCCAGGTCGCTCAGTTCACCAACAACGGCACACTGCAGTTCCACCAGCCCCACGATCATGCCGATCACCAGGATCGTTCCGATCAGAACGATTTCCGCAGACAGGATCACACCGTTTTCGTCATTCCACAGATTCAACATCGTACACCCTTTTCAATGATCTCTTTTTGTTTGTATCGGACAGACGACTGTGTCTGTCTTCATTGGCAAAATGTAAAGGCACAGGGTGTACCAAACTGTCAAGATGTCTTTACGTTGACATTTCGCAACATGGCATAGGGCACGACTTTTCCGGGAAATCTTTCACAACGAAGGCGAAATCACCCTTCCCGCACGTTGCAGATAATCAACATGATCTGCTGTAAAGGTTGACACTTTGATAATGACAATTCGTTCCATCAATGAACACTTTTCGTCGCGAAAATGCAACATTCAGCCGTGCCGGCCGACGTTCGTCGGTTCGACAGTCCAATGCCTTCGACCGTCGGAACGTGTTTACCTCGACAACTGTCACCCAGTGACAGCGACAGCCCACAGTTTCAGCAGCGGATGCCACGGAAACTCTGCCGTTGAGATTCCGCCAACTGCCCCGTCAGCGGTGTTCCGTCAGCACACCGTCACCTGGGCCTCTTGATACCTTTCCGAATGACCGAACAACAGGCCAATCAAAAAGATCACCGGACTGCGGCGGGCGGTTCGACACTGTCAACGGTTGCGAACGGGGAAAACCGTGCGTGGCTTCGTCGGCGGGCAGATGCATTCCGCTGGGCATTCACGGGAATCGGGACGCTGTTTCGCACGCAGGTTCACCCCTGGATTCATCTGACAGCGACGGCACTGGTCATTCTGTTCGGGGTGTTTCTGGAAGTGTCGACCACGGAGTGGGTTCAACTGGCGATTGTCACGGGGATGGTCTGGACGGCCGAGGCCCTGAATACGGCTCTGGAGTTTGCGGTGGACCTTGCCAGCCCCGAATACCATGATCTGGCTCGCCACAGCAAGGACGTTTCCGCGGCGGCTGTGCTGTTCGCGTCACTGACCGCCGCCATTTGTGCCGCTTTGATCTTTCTGCCTCGCCTGTGACAGCACTTCATTCTGGCTGTCGAAACGAAAAAAGCCCGACGGCACAGTGGCTGTCGGGCTCCCGGGGAGACTGCTCACTTCGATTCGTTCCGCGACCGCTGTGGCCGGAACCCATCAGTTAGCTGCGAACAAAATTCAGTGCTCCGGCGTTGGAACTGGACAGTTGAAAGGTGAATGAATTCGAATCCTTCTGCGTCATACTGCCAGCCAGTGCCTGATTGTCCAGAGATCGTTTCAGCGTCAATGAACCACTGTCCACAGAATAGCTGCCTCGAAAAGTACTGGAATCACCGCTCTTGTTCGTAGCTTCCCACGAAAACCGGCCGTCTGCCTGCAGGTTCAGCTGAACTGTCGAACCGTTCCCGATGGTTGCTCGCCAGATGCCCACATGAGCAGGGGGGGCCGCGATGGTCTGAGTCTGCTGTTCGGCCGGCGTTTCCGCGGGAGGAGCAAATCCGCCCAATGCCTGCAGAGCTGACTGAGTCACGTCGACCTGTCCCGTCGATGGTGCAGGTGCAGAAGGCTGTGCGGTGTTGCTGACGGAAGCCTGCTGCACACTGGTCGTCGGTGCTGACGGCTGCACCACCTGAGCGGGGATGACCTGCGTCTGCGGTGCCGGAGCCGTCTGTCGGCCGACCGCAATCTGCTGCGATGGGACGGTTTGAGGAATTGTCTGGACCGGTGGTGGTGCAACCTGCTGCGGAATCACCTGAACCGGCGGATACTGTGCCTGCGAATAGTTGTATCTCTGAACCGGCTGATGATGATAGTGGTTGCCGTTGTAGTGGTTGTCGTAGCGATGATATGAATTTGCGTGCCCGGAATAATGTCCGGATGAGTGTCCACCGCGACTACAACCACCGGCAAATGCCGGATGGATGGCAACAAGAGAAGCAGTGATGCCAACAGCGGCAGTCAACAGTGTCGTGCGTGATTGAGTCATGGCAGTCTTCCTTTCGGTGATTTTTCAACGGCTGGGTGCCGTTCAGGTTGAGGCGTTCGTAGCAGCTGATTCAGTCTCATGTCTGCTGCTCATAACCCCCTCAGCGGAAGCCCACGAAAACTGTTACACGATTTCCTGCCGATGCCTGGTTTTGCCCGAAAAGCCCGATTTTTCGACACTTCTCGCTGATCGCCACCATTTCCAGCCGAGCAGTCGTGATTCCACCGACGCAAGGTCGGTGGCGATCAGCGAAAAGCTCGATTTTTACGGGGCCAATGGATTCGCTGCGATGCCGATCAGGCAACAACGAAACCGAAATCCTTCCCCGGAAATGTGGCGTGTGAACATGCTCACGAATGTCGCCGGATCAATCGCTGCGGGCCGTCGCATGATGCGACTCCGTTGCTGACCACGGCGTTGGTGTGACTACCTGTTGACGCTGCAGTTTGTTCTGCAATCCGATGATGACAATCGCGGTCAGCAGGCAGCTGACAGCAAACACGACTTCTCGACTGCGCCACGTCAGCCCCTGAGGCCCCAGCCACATCCAGCGAGAAATCAAGATTCCCGCACCGCATACGATTTTGAAGCCCCAAAGCCACAAGGGATAATGGTCGGCGTGTGAGGCTTCAATCAGGTCAGAAATTCCAAACAACACGAACGACACGACTGCCAGCACCAGCGCACGACGGCGTGTTCCGGTGGCCTGTGTTCGGTGGACGAGAATGACGGCGCTCACGAGAAACCACAGGACGGCCTCAACCCGATTGAATGCCGCATACCACCACATAAGCAACTCCTCAGGAATGTCTCCAGCGGCGTCACGGACATCGAACGCTGCCGGGTTCAATTTGCACCTGAAACGTTGGTCGCAGGCTGCGCGGACCTCCGTTGAAAACGGGTAAACCAGTGAGTATTCCGTTCAAAACCTGTCAATTTCAGCAAGGTCTGAAGTCTCACCTCCGCCCGACAATAAAGGTGCGACGTCGTTTCGATTCATACAGACGGGGAACCGATCGCAACAACGACGTCAGCGGCGACTCTGAGTCAGGAAGCCGGCGCTTCGGGAGGATTCGAGCGGAGTTTTTCTCGCAGCGTTTCGCGGTGGATGCCCAGTCGCCGAGCTGCTTCGGCCTTGTTGCCGCCGCACATCCGCAGAACTTCAGCGATGACTTCTGACTCGACCAACTGAACCGCGTCGAGCATTCTGCCCGAGCCGCCTTCAGAAATATTCTCAGCAGCCCAGGCTTTCGCAGCGCGGGTCAGCGATTCGGTGGAATCTTCCGTGGCTGTCGTGTCGCAGGTTCCTGCAACCGCCGGCGGCAGGTCATCCACGTCGATGATCTGACCGGGCTTCATCGCGGCCTGCAGAACGGTGTTGCGAAGTTCACGAATATTGCCGCGATATGTTCGTTGTCTTAGTTCCGCAACTGCGGCATCCGAAAGGCGACGTGTGCCGACTGAACCCGCAGTGGCCAGAAAGTGCTTCGCCAGCAACGGAATATCATCTCGCCGATCTCGCAGCGCCGGCAGGTGGATATGGATGGTGGCAATGCGGTAGTAGAGATCCGGTCGGAAATGAGATTCATCCAGCATCCAGTCCAGCGGCCGATTGGTCGCCGTGATCAATCGAAAGTCAGACGTACGCCGCTGTGAATCCCCCACGCGATAGAATTCACCGCTTTCGATGGTTCTGAGCAACTTGACCTGAATGTCCGGACCGGCTTCACCAATTTCATCAAGAAACAACGTGCCGTGATTCGCCTGTTCGATCAGTCCCTGTTGAGCCGATGCCGCGCCTGTGTAGGCCCCGGCCGCGTGTCCGAACAGCTCTCGTTCCAGCAGCGCTGGGTTCAGCGACGCAAGGTGAACCGGGATGAACGCTTCACCAGTTCGCAGACTGTTGGCGTGAATCGCTCGCGCAACGAGTTCTTTTCCGGTTCCACTTTCCCCGGTGACCAGCACAGGCGAGTCGTGTTGTGCTGCCAAAGCAATCTGCCGAAACACGCTTTGCATCGCGGGACAACTGCCCACCAGATTTCCCGGAGGCACGGGAGCCTGTCTTTCACGTGAGTTCAACGGCACCTGAGCCAGGGCTCGCTGAAGAAGTCGGCGTGCGTCTTCGAGTTCGAACGGCTTGGGAAGGTAATCAAACGCTCCCAACTCCACCGCGCGAACAGCGGTGGACAGATCTCCGTGAGCCGTCATGACAATAATCGGAGTATTCGGAAGTTTCTCCTTCAGCATCGGCAGCGCTTCCAGACCGTCGATCCCGGGCAGCCGAACATCCAGCACCACAGCGTCATAAGATCGCTCGTCCGCCAGCGACAGTGCTTCTTCGGCCGAAGACGTCGTTTCCGCATCAAGACCTTCCGACTTCGCCAGGCCTTCAAAGCCGCGGCAGATGATCGGTTCATCGTCGACAACCAAAATTCGCTGAGCCATGTGAAACTGACGTTTGTGCAGATGTTCGCAATTGAAGTACGGGAGTTGAGAATCCGGTGCGCCGGACCGAACCGGCAGATGATCATATTAACGCAATTCGTTCGGTCGCCCGGAACTTGTTTTTCAGAAGGCGTTCAGCGCGAGCGAAATTCCACCGTGCATACCGTTGTGGTGTGGGAATTTGTGTCGCTGGGGTGAGTGCGGCGAGCAAAATTCAGACGACCATCTTCCGCATCTATCGCATGTTGAGCGATCGTCAGACCGATTCCGATTCCCTGAGGTTTCCCCGTAACAAATGGACGACTGGCCGTTTCCCAGTCACCCATGAACCCCGGGCCGGAGTCTTCAATCTCCAAACACACGGTTCTGCTCAAAGGCGGTTTCGTGCCCGAAGCCGTCGAGCCTGTTGAACTTGCCACTGTGTCTTCAGGACGTGTCGGTGACGATTCCCCGTCGGACGTCGATTGGCTGAGCGACAGCGAGACACGACCTGCCACTCCCGCGGCTTCAATCGCATTGATCAACAGATTCAGAATTGCTCCGCGGACGGCCGACGGCTGACGGAGGGAGCAATGCATGTCATCATCGACCGACACCGCAAAGTCTGTCTTCCAGTGGGCAATTCTGGGACTCACCAAGGTGACCACGTCCTGAACCAGTTCCGACAGATTGGTGTCGACAGTGGACTCGGATCTTTCGGGACTGGACTGAAGCGACAAAACAGCCTGAATCTGCTCTTCTGTCAGTCGAAGCTGACTGAGTGCGGCATCCAGCATGGAATCATCTTCGATTGAACCGCAGTTCTGCTGGTGTAACTGTACGGCCATGCGAGCCCCCGTGATCGAATTCCGCAACTGATGAGCCAGGCCACCGGACAGTTGCCCCATCAGCTCCAGCCGTTCCGTTCGCCGCAGTTCGTCCTGCATGTCACGCAGTTGAGTGGACAGTTCATTGGCGGAAACCATCAGGTCGGTGATTTCGTCGTTCGCACCGGAGGGATCCACTTTTGGAAAATCGCCCGAAGCCAGCCGGGAAAACAGTTGCCGCACGGATTCCACACGCTGTCCGACACGATGCGATAACACGATTGAGATTCCCAGCGCCAGCAGCAGCGTCGCCAATGCGACAGGCAGCGACGAACGCATAGACTGCCACCACAGGTGAGCAAAAGTCTGTTGAGGCACAAGGACAAACAGTCGCTGGGTTCGACGGTCAAATTGTCGGGAAATCACTGCTGTCAGGAAACTCCGGCCGTCCCAGACCACGACTTTGTGGGGAGCATCTGAACCGGGCGTCTCCATCGCGAACTGCTTCAACTGCCGAGCAATATCGTCGGGGACAACATGACTGGCTGCGCGAACTGCTCCGTCGTCGTCGGCCGAAATGATTCGTCCCCCGGACATTTCCGCGATCCGATCAACGATATCCTGCGTCAAAGGGAACGAAGTGTCTGCCAGTGACTCCACGATTCGAACCAGATGTTCAGTCTGCTGTTGCTGGTTCTGAGTGGCCGAAATCGACGACGTCAGCATCAGCACGGCGACAATGGCCGTTGTCAGCAGCGCTGTCACCGGGAACAGAATCTGATTTCGCAGTGACCAGCGCATAAGACGACGTCGGGGAATTCGAAATTGCAATTGGGATTATGAACGCCGATGCTCCGTGGGAAGATCGTCGAAGCACGGCCTTATTTCGAATCGTCCCTGCCTTCCTTTTCCTCCGCAGACGGCTGCCCATCACTGCCCTGCGCTGAATAGTCGAAGGTGATGACGCGACGTTCAAAGCTCAGCTCAATTTTGCGACTCGAAGGTGAAAAATGCACGTAGTGAAACGACAGATCTCGTCCGAGGTCTTCGTCAGCAAACAGTGTGCTTCCCGTTCGAACGTCCAGGACCCGAGCCTGATATTTCGCGCCGGTTGGTGGTCCGCCGGGTTCGGGCCGAACCCACGGACGTTTCATCAGCAGCAGAAACGGAGCCTGAGGTGGCACCGGACGAGGCGCCGATGCGGGTCGCAGAATGCGAAGCCATTCATGATCCGCCTCATCCGTCCATGCAAGTTCGCCGGATTCCGCATTGATCGAGTAGATCGGGCCGTTCACAACCACACTGCTGCTGATCGGATTGACGTCTTCGGATTCGCGGTCGAACAGATCGGTCAGAACAACCCAGTGACCACCGGAATACCGAAGGTACAGAAATCGACTTTCGGGCGCTGCGGGCACCTCGAGTTGCCGTTCCGTCTGCCCGGTCAGAACGTCAATCAGCCGCAGCTGACTGCCATCGCACAGGACAGCGATCCGCCCATACGCAGCGTTGGACACCACCGCATCGGCAGGCAGTTTGATTGAATGGACCGTTCGATTCTCTGACAATCGAAACCACTGAAGTTCCGATTCGCTGGTGTTGCGACGCAGCAACAGACAGCATCCGTTTTCCACCAACAGTCGCCAGTACTGGTCCTCACCGGGTTCGAGTTCAAAGTCGCGAATCGACGCATTGGAATTTTCAGTCGCGGAGATCCACCATTCCGGCAGCTGCAAGGTCCGGTCCAGTTCACCATTCAACAGACTTCTGACCTGCACCTGGCCGTCACTCTGCGAGATCAGAATCAGTTGATCGTCGACGGTCGTCAGAGTGCAGTCGTTGGGAAGATCAGAAACCTGCCACTGAGTCGTCCCGGTGAACAGATCCAGCAGACTGAGTGTTCGGTCGCTGTACACCGGAATTCCGAAGCGAGTCATCGTCCCCACCGGAAACAGACCGTTCGTCTGCATGTCGTACTGCGTGGTGCGCTGCCATGCCTGAATGTAGGACTGTGCCTGCGACGGCGGCGGAAGCAGTCGCGAAAGATCTTTTGTCCACAACACTTCCGGAGCCCGATTTGGATCTGCGGCGGCCGCATTCATCAACGTCAAAGCCGATTCATGTTTCAATGCCAGCAGGCTGCCGTAGGCCACCAGATAGGTATTAAACAGGGGATTCTCGGAACGCCCGGGTGCTCCACGCCGATGAAAGAACATGCGTCCCGGGTCGAACGTCCAGCGAAATTCTCCGTTGGCATCGTATGCGGAAATCGCCGTGGAGTTCGTCGCGGAAGTGAATGTCCAGCCGGAAAAAACACCCGTCGTTTCAAAGAGAGGAATCACGCGGTCCGGAGATTCCGCCAGCCGTGACGCCACAAACTGAACGGTCCGATCCGGCGAGACATCAACTTTGGGCTCACCCTGCCAGGGCCGTTCCAGTGGAGCAAAGCGAACCTGCTGCCCCTGAAGCTGTTCTTTGTCCAGGATACCCGGTGGCAACGCAAAGTCACGAGTGACCGCGGGCCGCATTTCCGGAGCGAGATCGTTGTTGACCGACTGGCGGCGGGAATTCGCCAGCAGCGTTTCCCCCAGACGTGAATACTCGGGCTGATCCCAGCGATCAAGAAGTTCCATGACAACTGGCCGTGCCGATTCCGCCGTCGCCAGTTCAATCTCACGCAGCATGCACAGGTCGGCCAGAAGAAACTGTCCGCCCGGCGTCAGTCCGTGATCACCCGTTGAAAACGATCTTCGAGCGACGTCGGGGCATCCCATCAGCAGACAGACGTTTGCCCACCAGATCTTTCCCAACGCTGATTCCGTGTTTCGAATGCGATCCGCCAAACCTTCTTCCATCGCGGCCAGAATCTGCTGTTGTTCTTCCGGAGATCGCTTCTTCAAAGCTGAAAGCAGATTCGCTACGGCCAGACGGTCAGAACGGCACGTCACTGTGCTCTCTGTAATTACCTCGTCCGTTTCGTCCGCAGCCTGTGAAAGCACCTGCAGAAAATACTTCGCCAGATCTTCCGGAGACCCCTTGCCGCTGTCGAGTTCCCCTCGAGTCTGCAGACTGCGCAGGATGTCAAGTTGTCTTTGTGAACGCGAGGCTGCGTCCCATTTCGCGGGCAGCAGTACAGTATCCACGGGAGTCATCCCGATCATGTGCTGCACAACATCCAGAACGTCTTCCTGCGGCGTACGAGTTTGTTCAATCAGACTGCGAATGAGAGGAATGTGCGGTGCTGTCGACGGATAGTCCAGCTTCAGAGATTCCATCAGGGTCTGGATGGTCAGTCTTCTCAGAGCTTCGTCCTCAGCATCGAGGGCCGACGTGTTCTCTCCGGGGGCCTGCTGAATCAGTCGTTTGGCTTCCTTACGCAGCAGTTCTTCGGCCGACGAAACGTCGCCGGTCAGAAGAATGCGACGAACATTCTGCAGCGTTGAGTCCCCGGGCGACTCAACGGATGACAGTCCCGTGACCTGCGACACCGACTGTGAAAATAACTGTTCCCCCGAGGAAATCAGATTCCCCGGGACAACGTTGGTGGGCAGATTCAGTTCCAGCAACCGGCGACCATTGCGAACGTCGAATGTCACGATGGTGGAGTGTGATGTCGGAAGCTGAATGACTCGACCATTGGTGACCGGTCGACCGGTGACATGGCCACCGGAGAGTTCTGCTGACCACTGAAGCTTTCCCGTAGCCAGTTCCAGACGTTCCAGCGAATGATTGCCTGCCAGCACGACATAGTCGCTTCCCGTGGCGGCAATCATCCGCATCACGCCCCGCGGGTGAGACCAGAGCTCGCGACCGGAAGCCAGTTCCAGGCAGATCAGTCGATCGGAATCACGCGGTGTCACCAGCACCCGGTCTTCCACGATCACCGGCAGCGAATCGACCCAGCGATACGCCAGGTCAATGTTCTGCGACTCCTGATTCTGAAACGCATGAGCAATCACAGGAAGCCCGTTCCCGATTTCCGGCAGTCCAACGTTACCGGCGTAGCGGTACACCCAGCGAATCGAATGATCTTCCGCAGAAACAGCAACGATCTGTTCATCACACGCGCAGCAGATCAGCAGACCACCACCGAACGACGGAATCAGCCCGGCCTGTTTTCGGACAGGATGATCGGTGACAGGAAACATGGGCAACGACAACAACTGAGACCGAACCGGCATCATGTCCACTTCGCCGTTGAAACTCCGACGGCTGGTGGCCTTTAACTGCAGCAGAAAAATTCCCTGATCGCTTTCTGCCATCACATAAATGCGGTCCCCCATCACCAGCGGCGAACCAAGAAAGTACATGCCGGTCAGCGGGTTCACCTGCCCGCCGCCTCCGCTGCTGCCGACAGACCCGCCCGCCTGTCCGCGCAGGCGACCGGTGCGAGCTTCATAAGCTCGCAGATAATTGTTGGGGCGCAGATCGCTGGCCGGATAACGATCCAGATCCAGCTGCATCGTCTCCTGAGAAGTCTCTTCGACGGCAAAGACATATTCTCCGTCGGTGGTCAGCTGGCCCCCGAAATTGGATGTGAGCAGAACCCGAAACAGAGCATCCTTGAACGTGGACCTCACCATAGTTTGGCCG
>JAGQPY010000101.1 GCA_020426485.1 Planctomycetaceae bacterium | reverse complement strand
AGGTGGAGTTCCCAGGTCTCGCATGTTTCTGCAGAAGACGCTGTAGAAATTATCCAGCTGTTCGTGACGCCCAAACTGTGTGATCAGTGATTCATCATTCAGCGGCTTACGGATCTGACTTCGCAGCTTTGACTTCAGTCCGTCCCAGAACTCTTCGGAGGTGGCCGGCAGCTGCAGACGCATGTGCACCTTTTCGGTTGCCGTCGCATTCAGCTTCGGATGCTCGACATGATGTTCATGACGAAGTTCAAGATGTTTGACGTCCAGGGCGTCGGCAAGTTCCACAGCACGGTCAATCAGAATTTCGGCGATCTGCGGTGAATCAGCCAGAACGCCTCCCGTATTCAGGTAGGGCTGGCTCGCCAGAAAGCGTCCGAAGATCGGACCAGTGACAAACATCAGCGGAAGCACACCGACAATCCTGTCATTGACGGTAGCCCAGACAAAGAACGGACGGTGTTTCATCGCGCTGGACAGGATGGACGCCCATTCAGCGCGCAGGTGAAATCCGTCGTAACCGTACTTCGCCAGATACGAATTCCATTGTTCCGGAACCTGCTGTGTACAGTGAACGACCGGCGTTGATGTTCGTTTTTCTGCGAAAGCGGCGACTGCCAGTTCTGTCGTCATCTCCGAATGATCCTTATTTCTCGTTTCGGTAGTTCTCGTTTGATTCGCAGTTGTACTTCACACCATTGCAGGGACAGATTCGCGTGTCATCTGATCACTTTCACTGCGACGTTTGTGGGCGGCCGGCAGCTTTATACCCAGCGACTGATACACGTTGACGATTCGCTGCATGCGGCGTGAGAAGCAGAAACGCTGTTCAACGGTATGGCGTCCCGCCTGAGCCAGTTGCCGGCGAAGTTCCCTGGATACAACGCACTGCAGAAGTCCCTGGTACAGAAGTTCGCCACTACCATCGCCCACAACCAGTCCGTTCTCGCCGTGCTGCACCAGACGTGGAATGCCGTTGACGTTGGTTGTTACGACCGGGCGCTGTGAGGCCATGGCTTCCAGAACGACATTCGGCAGGCCTTCTCGCAGGCTGCTCAGCACAAACACGTCGATGGCTCGATAAAGAGTCCGGGGGTCGTTCAGGAAGCCGGACAACCGGATGTGATTCTGCATTCCCAGACTGTCGATCTGGTCCTGTAGTGTTTCCCGCAGGTGTCCTTCTCCGGCGATGACAAGTCCGACGTTGTGCCCATCACCAATGATTCGAGCGACGGCATCAATCAGGCGGTCGAAACCCTTTTCTTCAGAAAGACGGCCGACGGCTCCCAAAAGAATTGTTTCCGGCAGGAAGCCGAATGCCTGCTTTTCTGCGGTGGTGGAAGGCGACGGATCGTAGTCCTCCAGAACAATGGCGTTGTCGATCAGTGTCAGTTTTTCGGCCGACAAACCGAAGCCACTGCAGGCATCATGCAGGTCCTGTGATACTGCGATGACGTGCTGATAGCGTTTCATGCAGAAACGGTCGATGCGATAGTAGATTGGCGTTCTGGCTGTGATTTGCACCCAGCCGTGAGCCGTTGTGACCAGTTGCATGGGATGAAACAATCTGACCAGCAGCCCCATCGCGTTGCTCTTGTAATCGTGAGCATGCCATACGTCGACGTTTCGTTCGCGGCAGATCCGTACGCAGTCTCTGATGACACGCAGATCCAGTGGCCCGCGGTCATCAACACCGATGACTTCCGCACCCAACGCAGCGCCTTTTGTTTCCAGATCGGCAAACCTTTCGTCATCGGGGGACCGCATGAACAAACAGGCGCATTCGATGCCGTATTCAGCCAGAAAACGGGGCGAATTCAGAATGGTCTTTTCCGGCCCGCCGCCGTGCCCCGTCACCACTCGGGTGTGCAGCACAAACGGTCGTTTGGTGCCCGCGGATGTCGATTGAATCTTCAACGTGAAACTTTCTGCGATGAAACCACACGAAGCCCGGGAGCTTCGAAAGTGTTTTTTGTGTGTTTGATCTCGTTCAGGCTGCGCCCGAGGATCTGATTGTTCTGTGCTTCACCCATGTCGTTTGACTGGGGCTTGGTGAAGCTCGCCTCCGCTACGACTTTCTGGCCGAAAGCATTTCGCTGTAGATTTGTTTGTAGTCGTTGAGCATGGTGTCCAGTGAGAACTTCTGCTGAGCCACCTGCAGGCCGTTTCGAATGCAGTTTTCCCGAAGGGCATCGTCCTTCTGCATGCGACTGATGGCCGCCGCCAGTGCCTGATCATCCCCGGCTCGTGTCAGCAGTCCGGAATGTTCGTGGGTCACCATCTCGGGAATCCCTCCCACATCAGTGGAAACAACGGGCACGCCGGCCGCCATCGCCTCGATGATGGTCAGTGGAATGCCTTCGCTGATACTCGTCATCAGGAACATGTCGGATGCGGCCAGGAGATCCGCAACGTCTTTGCGAGTTCCGGCCAGCAGGACATGATTCCCCAGCTTCAGGTCGTGAATTGTGGCTTCAATGGCTCCACGCTCTTCGCCATCACCGGCGATGAGGAGTTTGAAGTTGGGCATGGCCTCAATCAGGCGATGGACGGCTCGCAAAGCTGTCTGATGATCCTTCAGGGCATTCAGGCGAGCGACCTGGACGGCCACAAAATCGTTGTCGACAAGACTGAATTCGGACCGGATTCGCTTCCTCGCTCCGGAAGACGGCTGTCCCAGTTCTGTCAGATCCACACCGTTGTAAACCACTTCGACTCGACCATCGGGAAGCCCTTCATTGTCGATCAGAGCCTGTCGTACGGCCTGACCGCAGCCGACAAGACGGTCGCAGCGTCTCAGCAGCATTCGATTGACGGCCATTCGTTTGCGACTGGGCAGGTCGGGGAAGTGTCTCCCGTGCTCCGTGAACAGAACCGGACGAGACCCGGTCAGGCCGCGACTGAGCATCGCCTGAAAAAACGGCGTGTACTGATGAGCATGGAGAATGGAAGCACCCTGACGGTCTGCGAATTCACACAGTCGCTTCGCGCAGGCTCGGTCGATTCCCGGCTGACGATTCAGATGCTCAACAATGAAGCCGTCGGCCCGCAGTCGATGGCCGATCAGGCCGATGTCGTCAAGAACCGCGACCACGCAACGGTATTCAGAGTCCAGTCGGCGCACCATCTGGTCAACAAGCACTTCCGCGCCGCCAACTCCCATCGCATGAATGACGTGAGCGATGACCGGGCGTGTGTCGGATGGGGCTGACGGCTTTTGAACCTGTTTGTAGGAAACCTGCATCATGAAATCACCGGTCAGGAAACGTCTGTTGTTGTGGGGAAACCTACGTTTTGATCAATGGGACGGACGACCACTTCAGAAATGAATGGTCAAAGATGCCGTCGCAATGCATCGACTGTACGGAAAATCCGAAGTGGATTGATTACGCCGGGCAGAACACGCAGCACCTTCAGCGGACTTCGCAGTGCGTCGCGGACGCGTTTGTTCTGTGGAACGAACATCTTCCACTTGGAATCCCGATACCGAACTCGCCCCGGTGGCATGTAGCCTGGGCGACAGCAGCGGTGAAAAACTTCCCGCTGGCCTTCCGTCATAATGATGGACAGGCAGCGAGCTGTCAGATGCTGATGCCCAAAGCCGTAAAGCTGCTTCCACGCCGCATCGCTGATCAGATCTGCCCGACGCCGCAGACAGACTTCTTCGGTGGCGTCATTGGTACACGATGCGGCCAGTCTGATGACGTTGGCTTTTCGCAGGTCCTGTGCGGCCCACGCTTCCGTGGGATATTCCAGCTTCTCAGGCTCATTCAGCGTTGGTCGTTCATGTCGGGCCATCCACCGACCATAGTTCAGCAGCGTCTCTCGAGCATACGAATACATTTCGTCCAGTTCGTCCGCTTCAAGTTTCTGGTCCAGGTAACGCCCGATGGCCGTCATGCATACGGTGTACGACCAGTGACCTTCGGCATCAATCAGATGCAGGTCGTCACAGCTCTGCTGCGGATGAACAACGCGACGGATTAACTGTTCTGCCTTGTCAAGATAGGATCGTTTGCGAGTCAGAATCCACGCGTCCAGAAGTGCGTTGATCGAATTACCAGCCCCGCGGCCCGGTCCGTGATAGTCGTCCCAGACAGTCTTCGATGCCAGTCCGGTCGCGCCACTGTCGAACAGGCCCCAGATCGTTCGTCGGCCGTCATCCATGTTGATGACCCAGTCCGCAAGGCTGAGAACACTGTCATAAGCCTCCGGAGAGCCGGTCAGAAAATAGTAGTAGAGCAACCCTGTTGTGTAGTTGTGCTCATTGGCCGGGCCACCGCCGTACGCGTGGCCATCTTTGGCGTTGTGTTTCGAATAAGTGCGGTGGGTTGCCGTTTTGGCATCGACATAGTGGTCGGTGTGCCAGAAGAGTCCACCATTGAAACAGGGACGGTCTTCCTGAGTGTGATAGATGTCGATATCCATCACATGGCGCGATAACGGATCTGCCAGATCGAGCCACTTCAGATGCCCGGTGGCCGCCAGGTTCAGCAGGCCGCCGTAGATCAGATCAAACTGATTGTTGTAGTGAGAAATAATCGTGTTCGAGCCGGCATAGTGTGTCTGTTCGTGATCTGCAGGCACGTCGCCGTAATTTCGCCAGCCGTACTCATCGATCTTCTCCCGACGAGCACGAATCGAGTGCTGCCCACTGGTTGCCTCATTCAGGTAGGACAGAAAACGCCGAGTCACTTCGGAAGCATGACTGTGGGTTGACACCGAACCTTCTGACGTCAGGCTTCCGGGAAACCATGTGAATGCATCGGACTTCCGGTATGATTCGGCTGACTGGAGAGCTCGCGGTGTTTCATAGACCCATGCCAGTTGAGTCAGGTTGGGTGCCATGGGCCGGGTACTTAACCAGGCTTGAGACGTCTTCTGTTCACCCCCCTGAAGCTCGAACGGGCCGCTGACGTCTGCCGGGAAGAATTCCACGCCAATTTCGTTTCCGGTAGCTGTGATCGCGGTTGGAAACTGCTGCCAGAACTCGGGGACGGCGACGGTCAGCGCATGATCGTCGCTGACAAAAGAAACGGTTGGTTCAGCGCGGTATCCACGCAAAGTGCCGGCCGATGACGTGGCGGAATAGCCGCGATCCGAGATGTTCATGATTCCTGCGGCGTCGACGTGGTTGGAACTGCCCCATCGCGATCCGCCACTTCCGGATTGCTGAATTCGCAGGTCGGTCTGCGGTGAACACGTTCGTATATCCGCAGATTGTTCTGCCTTCCACACAATCGCTGCTTCAGACAATCCCTCCGGCTTCAGGGCGAGACGAAAGGAAGAAAAGTGAAACGAACCGGGATCGCCCAGGTCCCACACGCCTCCCTGATGTTTGGCTCGTCGCGTGTTCCGGAGACGAGTCCGGACACCGATCAGTCCGGAGTTCAACCAGACTTCAACACGAAAGGTCATGGAAAGAAACTTCAATCCGCGCGGTACCATTTCCACCGTGATCAGACAGCGAGCATCATCGGAATCGTCGGTATGAATGTCCGTGACGCGCAGTCGGAGCGGTTGACCATTCGTGTTGCAAAGCTCCGGCAGCATGTTGATCCGAACGTCCGTGGGCAGCCGAGAGCTTCGATTCTGAACGGACAGCTGCAACCCGCCTTCACTGGCCTTCCGGCATGTCACAACGGTTGCTGTCTGTCGAGGTCGATGACCGGGGCGAACCAGCAGGCAGGATGTGCGTCCCGGCGAAACATTTCCCGCGACGAAACTGACCAGAAGCCAGCGAATGCTGCCATCGCTCCACCGATTCAGGACCTTCGTACCTGCCGCCAGCGGAGCACCACCGAGTCCTTCGACGACCCAGTCGCTCTGTTTAAACAAACGGCCTTTGGGAACGCACAATCCACAGGAAAACGGCACATCGCACAGCGCTTGCTGTGATGGGGAGACAACCTGAAAGGGGATCTCTCGAAGTGTTCCGGCCGGTTCAAAAGAAAGAGTTTTGGGTGACCAGCTGACTTCCGCTGTGTTCATGAAACGAGGTCCGGCAATCTGTGTTCAAAAGAAAAACTGAGTGAATGTCAGTCATCGCCGCCGTCTGCAGATCCGCGTTCGAACCTGCGGTCGCGGCGGAGGAATGTGCCTTCGTCTGACGTGTCTCACTCTGGAAGATACTCAGCGCCTCCCTGACCCGGTCCGGTCAGACTTCAGAGGCCATTTCAGGTTCGGCCCTCGAACAATTCAACAACTAGTTCTGTCCGGCCACGGTGCAGGGCTGTCGTGAGTCAGCCCTGGTGTGGTTTGTATCGGTCGGCAACAGTGAATGTGACGTGGACGATCCATACTGAACCAGCCAGCGTCCCAGCACCAGAAGTGACCACAGAATCTGACCATATCGCCCCGTGCGATTGCAGTGCGATCGATAGATGTCCCGCACGTACTGCTGTGATACAAATGACTGAATCGGTGCAGACCTGTCCAGCACAACAGAATGCATCTGATCTTTCAGGGGGCCTCGCAGCCAGTCATCAACCGGCAGCTCGAATCCCTGCTTCGGTCGATTCACCAACCCGGCCGGCAATCGTGATTCGAACAACTCCTTCATGATCCATTTCTTGGATCCCTCTCGAATCTTCAGCGATGACGGCATGGTGGCGGCCAGTTCCATCAGTCCGACGTCGATCAAAGGCGGGCGAACCTCCAGGCCGCAGGCCATGCTGGCCCGATCGACCTTCGTCAGAAAATCGTCCGGAAGCAGAAAGTTCGTGTCAGCGGACAGCATGCACGACAGCGGATCAGGACCACCCTTACGGAAGGCCGCTTCGACAAATGATTCCGGACGGTGACCTGCGATGGTTTTGCGAAACTCCGGATCAAGCAGCTGCATTCGCATGCCCTGCCGACAGGCGGACAAAGTGTTCGCGTAGGCCGCAGCGGGATTCAGCGACAGATTCTGCAGCAGTGATTTGAGTCGAAGTGGTCGTGGCAGCCAGTCAAACCGAGGCCACACAGCCGCCATGGGTCGGAGCAGTAAGTATCGCAGTGCGTTCGGAATTCTCTGACGAATCCGATGTTCGCGCAGGTCGTGTGTGTAACGTGAGTATCCGCCGAAAGCTTCGTCGCCGCCGTCACCGGACAGACAGACTTTGACATGGCGGGCAGCCATGGCAGCGACGGCCATGGTTGGAATTGCTGATGCATCCGCGAATGGTTCGTCGTAGAAATGCACCAGATCATCCAGATCTCGGACAGCATTCGGAGTGACGATTTCTTCGCGATGAATCGTCCCAAAGTGACGTGCCACAGCCTCCGCATGGGGAAGCTCGCTGTATTGTTTCTCCTGAAAGCCGATGGAGAATGTCTGAAGAGGTTCATTCGTGACATCAGAAATCGTGGCCACGATGGCGCTGCTGTCGAGCCCGCCACTGAGAAACGCGCCCACCGGAACATCGGCTACCAGGTGAGCCCGGACGCTTTCCCGGATTTTATTCGACACGCATTCCTTCCACTGCTCATCAGAACGGAATTCTGACGGCGACCATGACAACTGCCAGTATCGTTCGGGCTTACCGTTCAGTTCAGCGGCGGAAACTGTCAGATGGTGAGCGGCAGGCAGACGGATGATTCTGCTGAAGATGCTGCTTTCCCCCGGGATCACGCCGAAGGTCAGGTAGTCTTCCATCGCCGTGGCAGAGATTGAACGATCGACATTCGGGTGAGCAAGGATGGCCTTCAGTTCCGAGCCAAAGATCAGTTTCTCCTGATCTCTGTAAACGTACAGCGGCTTCTGCCCGAAATGGTCACGTGCCAGCGTCAACCTGCGCTGGCGCGCATCCCACAGAGCAAATGCAAACATGCCTCGCAAATGCCGAACCAGATTGGCTCCAAAGTCCTCGTACAGATGGACCAGTACCTCCGTATCGGAATTGGTGCGAAACCGATGACCGCGAGACTCCAGCTGTTTTCGCAGCTCAGCGTAGTTGTAGATTTCACCATTGAAGACAACCTGAACCGATTCGTCTTCGTTGGCAATGGGCTGGTCGCCTCCCGCAAGGTCAATAATGGCCAGCCTGCGATGGACCAGACCGACATTGTGAGCTCGAAAGAAACCTTCGCCGTCCGGTCCTCGATGAGCGATCGCATTTCCCATCGCGCTCAGCACCGGCTTTTCCACCGGCCGAAACGGATCGGCATACAAAACTCCGGCAATTCCACACATGGCTGTCGATACTTCCCTGACCAGACGCTTCTGCAAGCAGTCAATGGGCGAACCGTCTGACCACATCACGCCCGCGCGCATGGTGTGCGACACTGGAAACATAGAACGCATCCGGCCCGCAGGCGGACTCGGTCTGAAAACCGTCCGGCTGAAGTGCGTGGTGAAGATGCAACATTCCGATGTTGCGGGCGATGAGCAGGTGTTGACATTTGGCAACACTGAACAGGCCGGCGATGCTTTGGTGCGGTCGATTTCATGCGGTCAGACCCCATGAAATCCCCGCGCCGGTTTGATGACAGAGTCGCAGTTCGACCGCGAATGGTCTGACCGAACGAGCCGTCAGAAACTCTGTTCGTTCGAAAACTCGGGCTCAATGGGCGTTGTCGGCGAATGAACATCGCCTGATGTTCCACGGCACAATTCGCGACGATCACGAATGATTCGGGCAGGTACTCCGACGACGATTGCATAGTCGGGAACGGGTTCCAGCACCAGCGAACCGGCACCGACCACGCAATGTCGACCGACATTCGCCGCAACCGTTGCACGCTCACCAATCCACGAATCACAACCTATGGAAATGGGAGTGTATTGCCCGGGCTGTTCACGAACGGGCAGATCCAGTCTGGCAATGCCATGCTGACGGCAGCCGTTCATAATCGAAACATGCGAAGCGATCAGGACATCATTCGCGATCGAAACGTCACCAATCGAACAGTAATTTCCAATGTAGACGGACTGACCGATGGTAAGACTCGGTGCCGAAAACAGAGTTCCAAAACCAACGTGAGCGTCACGGTCGCAGCGATCAAGAACGCCCGTGTAAAAGGAAAACCGAAGATACACTCCCAGTTTGCCGGGAATCAGGCTGACGGCCTGAGACCAACCGGGGAACGCCTGATCCGCTCCGGCGATTCGTCGGTGTACCCGGTACAGCAAGACCAGCGGCGACATGATGACGTCGCAGGTCAGACGCATTATCGCTTTGCCAAAGCTGATTCCGGGTTGTT
Organism: Planctomycetaceae bacterium; assembly: GCA_020426485.1. Taxonomy (GTDB): domain Bacteria; phylum Planctomycetota; class Planctomycetia; order Planctomycetales; family Planctomycetaceae; genus JAGQPY01. The sequence goes on along the minus strand of JAGQPY010000101.1, from coordinate 5,527 downwards.
GCGAAGTCATCACGGGTTAACCGACGAATAATCGATGCAGAGTTGGTCTTTGGAATTCGGTCGCAGTCGAAGACGTTGAAAACAAAGATCTCCATTTGCCACACGAACAGAAATCAGTCTCCACGAGTGCATTTCCGGAAACAGGATCTGCGTGCTGTCTCGCGGGAGTGAATGTATGATCCGTCGAAAATCGTTCGACGCGGGCATTGGAGCAGGCAGACTGCTGGAGCTTAGCTTACGGAGGAACATCCGGCAGACAGCGGAGGGCCATTCCGACAACAACAGTCGTATCCGCAATCATCCATGGTCAATTGGGCGAATGTGACGAAACCAACGATGAAACGTGTCGCACGACCTGAATCGATTGTCGCGGCGGCGTTTTAAACGACCAAAAGGTATGCAGCCATTGACAGCTCACCCGGACGATCAAAGCTGACCTGCCTCAAGTCTGCCTCGCTGGGTTTGCTCTGTCAGGAAGGCTCCGGGAACGGTGAGGTCGATGGGCACCTGTTGCGATCGGAACGGCAGAGAGTGCCCGGTGTCCGAAGATCAATATTCGCGGCGCTGTCTGGAACTGGGGATGCGCAGTTGTTTGCGGTATTTGGTGATCGTGCGTCGAGCGAGCTTCAATCCCTGTTCCGCCAGGGCGTCTACCAAAGCGTCGTCGCTGAGCGGAGAAGACTTGTCCTCTTTGTCGATCAGTTCCTGAAGCTTGATGCGAATTGTGTCCCATGCGACTTCTTCGCCATCCGCTGTCTGAGTTCCACCACCAAAGAAGCGCTTCAGTGGAAACAATCCTCGCGGAGTCTGAATCCACTTTTCGTCGACGGCTCGGGAAACCGTTGTCACGTGGACACCGACTCGATCGGCAATCTGCTGCATCTTCAGCGGCGCGATGAATTCGGGGCCGTTATCCAGAAACTCGGTCTGGTGATCGATGATTTCCTGAGCGACCTTTTTCACCGTGGCGTAACGCTGTTCGATGGATTCGATGAGCCAGCGAGCCGATTCGACTTTCTTTTTGATCCACTCCCGTGTTTCCGCGCTGGGGTTTTCCTTCAGCATTTTGACATAGCGCGGACTGATGCGAAGTTCGGGCACATACTCGTCAAGCAGCCGCACGACGTAGCGACCCTGATCGTCTTTTTCGACGGAAAGATCCGGTGTGACGCGCTGAACAGGCCGCTGTTCGAAACCTCGTCCCGGGTAAGGATTCAGAGTCTGAATCTGTTCGATGCCGACCTTGATCATGTCAAGGCTGTATCCGGTTGCCTTTTGAATGACGGGCAGTCGGTTGAAGGCCACATCTTCCAGATGATCGCGAACCAGCACACGCATGACTTCGTGAAACGGCATATTGTCGGTGATCTGCAGCAGCAGCATTTCACTGTAATCGCGAGCACCGACTCCCGGGGGATCGAGATGCTGGATCAGCGACAGAACTTCGTCGGCCTGTTCCTGCGTCAGACTCGTTCCGTTGATGCGGTTAAACTGCTGAGCAATTTCCGGCAGCAGACTCTGCAGGCGTCCGTTGTGATCGAGGTGCTGAATCAGGAATTCGCCGAATGCTCGCAGCGGTTCTTCCAGCGTGTTGAAGGAAAACTGTTCCAGCAGGTACTCATGCAGCGACTGCGGCCTGGCCACCATGTTGGCCATCACATCGTGCTGCCGATCCATGCTGTCGCTGATCTGATTCGACGATGGCTTTGACCCGCCAAATCCAACGTTGTCCTCCGGCCATTCGGAGGAGATCTCCATCAGCCGTTCAAAGTCCGATTCGTTGTTCGTTTCGTTTCCGACATTCAGTTCCCGCTGTTCCACTTCTTTTCGCAGTTCACGGGCTTCCCGTGGATCCGCAGGTTCGTTGGAGAATTCGGCTTCGGGGGCCGGCTGGTCGCGATTCTTTTCAACGACTTCCAGCGTCACGTTCTCAACCAGTTCCTGCTCGATCCTTTCATTCAGCGCCATCATGTTCAGCTGCAGAATTTCCATGGACTGGATCATCCGCGGAGCCAGCTTCATTTGCTGACTCATCTTCATCTGCTGAGAAATATTCAGGTGCATGACGGGCGTTCGCTGTGTAACAGGCCGAAGTTCAGGATTTCACAACATGACGGCAGCTGCGGGCTGATCCCGGACAGCTCATCGTTTGGTGTTTGTCGGAGGACAATGTCCGGAAACTGTTTCAGGACGAATGATGGAAGTGATGTTTCGGTTGGTCAGATCAGATCAATGAGCCGGCATTTCGGCATCTGCTGAGGATGCATGTTTCACATTATTCTGAGTTGCATACCAAAGGTTCCTTCTGAACAGCCGGTCTTCCACGGCCGTTCCGGAAGAAGCGGCCTGCAGCGATCTGCTCCGACGAAACTGATTTCCACAACCCCGAGCTCCTGTTTCCGAAGGACTCACGCCAGCTTAGGTCGAGGTTTCGATCCGGAAACCCGGGAACAACAAATCCTTCCGTTCGGAAATGGAATCTCTGAATGTAACCGCTCAAATCAGAACGACTGGCGACCTCGCAGAGCATCCGCCAGCATTTCACGATTAGCAAATTCAAGAACACTTCCCGACGCAATTCCTCGCGCCAGCCGCGTAATTTTTACATCATCTCCAGCCAGTAAATTCGTTATAAACAGCGCAGTGCCGTCACCTTCCAGTGTCGGGTTTGTGGCCATCACCAGTTCGCGAACGCCATCCCGGCGGACTCGACCCACAAGCTGTTGAATCGTCAGATTTTCCGGACCAATGCCTTCCAGGGGAGCAATCCGTCCACCGAGGACATGATAGCGCCCGGAAAATGCACCGCTGGATTCGAGTGCTACCACATCTTTAGGCTGCTCCACGACACAGACGACCGAGGGGTCGCGGCGAGGATCACTGCAGATGGAGCAGACGTCGGATTCTGTCAGGTTGAAGCAGATCGAGCACCGACGGACGCTGGTTTTGACTTCCCGGATGGCGTCAGCCAGAGCATTCGCGTCACCGGTGGAACACGAAAGAATGTAGTTTGCCAGTCGTTCGGCGGACTTCCGGCCGATTCCCGGCAGGCGATTAAATTCGTCGATCAATCGACCAACGCTGCGACCGTAAGGATGGTCTGCGGTTTCATTTTTTACAGCTGCCATCCCTGAGCCTTTGAGTTTTCACAGTTCCCGAAAACCGAGCGTTCCCGCTGGTTGCTCGCCAACATGTCCATCTGACTTTGAAAGGATTTAACCAAGCCCCATTTTTGACAGGGCATCACCCAGTCCCGGAATATTCAGTCCGCCAGCGACTTCCGCCATTGCTTCCGCGGATTTTTCTTTGGCCTTCTGCAGAGCCTGATTGACGGCTGAACAAACCAGCTCTTCCAGCATTTCTGCATCACCATCCTGCAGCAGCGTTGGATCAATCGCCACCGAAATAATCTTCATATCACCGGACGCGACCACTCGAACCATGTCGCCACCTGCGGCGCCATCAACCCGAAGCTCTGCGATGCGATTCTTGATCTCTGCCATCCGACCCTGCATTTGCTGAGCCTGCTGCATGATCGCGCCAAGATTCTTAAGATTCTGAAGCATGTTGCCTGGTGATCCTTTTATTCAAATCAGTCGTCTGCGGCTCCACTGTCCGCATCCGGTTTTGCATGATCCTGACGTGCCGGAGCATCGGTAATTCGCACCACCTTTGCTGAAAACGCATCCACAACGTGCTGTACAAACGCATCCTTTTCCGGATTGACGTCTGTTCGAATCCGCAGCGACGACGGGCCTTTGACCTGAGGTGCTGACTCTCGCTGAACCTCCGGCTTCTTCCGCCCTGAAGCGGCAGAAGGAGCCGCCGATGAAGGTGTCGGTCGGGGTGTTTCCGGCCGATCTTCATCAATCAACGTGAGTCCAATCTGCGGGTCAACTCCGGTCAGCTCGCGAACCAGATTTCGCAGGGCTGATCGGTTGTCCGGCTGTTCAATCACACGTCGCTGGAAATCATAGGTCCTGCCGAGCAAAATTTCCAGACGATTTGGCGCGGAAATTGCAAAGCCCTTGGCGGCCTTTAGTGATGTGGAGACCGTAAGGCTGCACTGCGAAAGCACTTTGGTCATTAAATCACTTTCAGAGCCAGCCGCAAATACGACCTGTGCCGCCGCTGGTTCCGAGGCCGCCGCAGAATTCTCGGCAGGGTTGGCGGGTTCTGACGCTAATTCAGCCGTTTTTTTTTCCGTGGTTTCGACTGAGGTCGGCTGTTTGGAGTCGCCCGTCGCCGGAGCGTCGGCAGCTGCGGTCACGGCTGGTAATGACGGCAACTGACCGGACAGAAGGCGGCTGATGGCCGTCAGATTTTCCAGCATGGAGATCTGAACCAGTGCCATTTCCAGCAGGACTCGGGAAAATGTACTGCGGATCATTCGTCCTTTGACGTCCGAAAGTATCTGGAAAGCGGCCATGACATTCGGAAGTCCCAGAGTGCCGGCCTGAGCCTGCACGTCTTCGCGCCGCGAACTGCCAACGCTGCACAGGGGTACCGTCGCGCCGCCGCTGAGCGTGACCATCTGATCGCGAACATAGCCCACGCACTGATCGAGCAGCTCTCCTGTCTGAACTCCTGAATTCAGGGCGGAGTCCAGCAGATTCAGGACCTCGCCGGGGCGATGTTCGGTGATGGCCGCGAACAGCGAAACCAGCAGGTCATCGCTGGCCGTTCCCAGCATACGATGAACGTCGTCGGCATGCACGGTGCCGTCACTGAAGGCCAGCAACTGATCAAAAAGCGACTGGCTGTCACGCATTGAGCCCCGAGCGCGACGCGCGACCAGTTCGATGGCCTCATCATCCACCGTGAAGCCTTCTGCCGTGGCGATTTCCTTCAGGCGAGCACCGATGGACTGTTCGCCAATCGCGCTGAAGTCGAAACGCTGACAGCGGGAAAGGATTGTGTCCGGAACCTTGTTGGGTTCTGTTGTGCAGAAGACAAACTTGACGTTCGGCGGCGGTTCTTCCAGTGTCTTCAGCAAAGCGTTGAATGCTTCGCGAGTCAGCATGTGTACTTCGTCAATGATGTACAGTTTGAAACGCGTTCTCATGGAACGCACATTGACGTTGGCACGCAGTGAGCGGATATCGTCAATGCCTCGATTCGACGCACCGTCGATTTCCAGAACATCCACGTCATTTCCGGTGGAGATTCCGTCGCAGATTTCGCAGTGATTGCACGGAACTCCGTCCTTCACATTCGGGCAGTTCAGCGCCTTGGCCAGAATTCTGGCTGTCGACGTCTTTCCGACTCCGCGAGCGCCCGTAAACAAATACGCATGGGCAACTCGGTTAGCCCGAATCGCGTTGCGCAAGGCCAGAGAAACATGTTCCTGACCGACGACGTCGTCGAACGCCTGCGGTCGAAAGCGTCGGGCCAGAACCGTGTAATGTTGTGAACTGCTGTTCAACGAACCGCCTTCTGAATTCATGTTGACCCCGGGAAATCACTGACGATCAGGTGAGTCCCCCCATCAGCTCGTCTCCTATTGTGACGAACAGGAAAGCGAACA
>JAGQPY010000100.1:6071-14796 GCA_020426485.1 Planctomycetaceae bacterium | reverse complement strand
AACGACGGAGCCATCCGGCACTCGAGACGTCAGCGGAGACAAAAGTTTCTGACGACGAGCCGCACGATCGGCAGAGACATCTTCCGGGCGACTGAATCCTGCGGGGCCGCTTTCGGTATCGACCAGATACACATAGCCGCCCTTTGCTCCCAGAAAGCCCGGCCCGCGACTGACATTGGGATACCCGATGACCATGTAAGCCGGCACTTCAGGATTGGCCGCACCACGAACGTGCCCAATGATCGAACCAATCGACGGATAGGTGATGCTGCCGCTGATCAGTCGACCGGTGTGGACAAAATTGGTGCCGAAGGCGTGTTCGTCGATCAGGTGGTGATTGATGGTTCTCATCACCGTCAGTCGATCCGCCAGCTTTGCCGTCCGCTGCAGGTGTTCACAGAACTGCACGCCCGGCACAATAGTATCAATGGCTTCATATTCCGAGCCGGCGACTTTGGGAGCTGCCTTTGAATTGCCGCGACGTTTGGGGTCAAATGTATCAATCTGAGCCATGCCGCCGCCAAGCCACAGAAAAATCACGTGTTCCGCCGTCCCTTTGGGAACCACCGGAGCTTCTGTTTCGGCAAACAGCGATGAACTCGCAGAAGCCGCCGTCAGTGCGCTGGCGTGTTTAATAAACGTTCGTCGTTCCATGTGATTTTTCCTGTTTCCTGTTTCCTGTCCGAGGCATCCGAACCATTGCTCTTCTCGTTTCTGTTATTTAGCGAAGCAACCAATGGAAGCGTCCCGGCGAGAGCCGTTTGCCATCTCTATCGGCTTTCCGCGTATCGGGTCAAGCAAAGCCCGGCACCGTCAGGAATCTTTTCCGTTTCACCCGATGCCGCAGGCGAGGTACGTCCTGTCTGAGATAAGCCTCCTCTGCGAATCGGGTCAGACAATGAGAATCTCTCCACGGCTTTACGCGAAGCCCTTGGTCAGGAGTGAAGTACGCGTTTCAGAACGTGGCCATGGACATCGGTCAGTCGAACATCGCGGCCACTGTAGCGGTACGTCAGTCGTTCGTGATTGATGCCCAGCTGATGCAGAGCCGTCGCCCAGAGGTCATAGATAGTACAGGCATCTTCAACGACGTGGTAACCAAACTCATCGGTTGCACCGTAAATGCTGCCACCTTTGACGCCGCCGCCAGCCATCCACACGCTGAAGCCGAATGGATTATGGTCTCGCCCATTACTGCCTTGTGAAAACGGAGTTCGTCCAAATTCGCCCGCCCAGATGATCAGTGTTCGATCCAGCAGGCCTCGCTGTTTCAGGTCCGCAATCAATGCGGCCATTGGCTGATCTACCTGAGCCGCCATTGCACCATGACCACGTTCCAGATCACTGTGCTGATCCCACGGATTGGCGGCTCCACCAGCCCCGATGGATTTGGTCAGGCAGCTGAGTTCAATGAAGCGGACTCCACGTTCCACCAACCGCCGAGCCAGAAGACACTGTCGACCATAGGCCGCCTTTTCCTGATCGTCGGATGTCAGCCCGTACATTTCATGAGTCGCTTTGGATTCGCCGGAGATATCGCACAGCTCGGGCACGGCCGACTGCATGCGAAAGGCCGTTTCATAGTTGCGAATGGCGGCTTCCACCTGAGCGTCCTGCGCTGTCTGCCGCAGAAAGGTTGAGTTAAACCTGTCTGCGAAGGCCAGTCGCTGTCGCTGCACGGTGTCGTTGTCCAGCGGCTGAATATTGCGAATCGCTTCCGGTTTGTCTGCCTGCAGAATCGATCCCTGATGCCGAGCCGGCAGAAATCCGTTGCTGTACAGACTGACGCCGCCGTGTGGTGGAACGGCCGTCCCGCTTTGCAGCACGACGTAGCCGGGCAGATTCTGATTTTCGGTACCGAGACCATAGGCACACCACGCTCCCGCACTGGGATAGCCCATCGTGGGAAATCCGGTGTGCATGAAGAAGTTGCCCTGAGCGTGTTCGTTGACGGGCGTTGTCATGGAACGAATCACGGCCAGTTCATCGGCGACTGATCGCAGATGCGGAAACATGCTGCTGATGGGAGTGCCGCTTTCGCCCGACGCTTCGAATTCAAACGGACTGGCCATCACGCTGCCGTTGTTGTTGAACTGAGTTCGTTCGATCCGGACCGGCATGGGCTGTCCATGCAGACGTTTCAGTTCGGGCTTCGGATCAAACGAATCCACATGAGAAACTCCGCCGGACATGAAGCAGAAAATCACGTGTCGTGCGGCTGCGGGAAAATGCGTTTTTGCCAGCGCGGCGTCATCGGGAAGTCCGCCGCTGATGTCCGCCGCTGAGCTATCCCGTCCCTGAAACGACATCAGTCCCGCCAAGGCCGCTGCCCCGAATCCGGACGAACAGCGTTCCAGAAAAAAGCGACGTGGCAGTGAAACAGCTTCTTTCAACATATCAATCGTCTTTCATGCGATTCGTCCAACGCCGGGAAGAGTTTTTGAACCCGCTGAACACCGTTCGTTGAACCGGATACCGCAGGCGAGGTGAATCGCAGGCAGCACGGGCCTCGCCTGCGCGCATCGGGTTGAACGATGCGAATCTCTTCACAGCGTTGGTCTGCCCCCATTAAGTCGACAGTCTCCCTGCCGCAACAGGACCTACTTTAAATAGATGAATTCCTGAAACGTAAATATCGCGCGCGCCAGTTCGGCGTACGCGGCCAGTTCGTCCGGCCCCTCCGGAAGCCGTCCTGCCGCTTCGATTTTTGCCTGCAGTGATTCGATCAGACTTCGACCTTCTTCAACCGTTCGCCGATCCTGATCATTCAGCGCGGCCATCAGCTTTTCATCGCTGACAAAGCCGGCGGAATGACCTGCACTGGCTGCGATTTCGGGCGCCGTGAGTGCTCGGTCGTACAGTTGAGCTTTCAGAATGCGGCCGGACAACAGACGATTGCCGATGGCGGGCAAATGGCGAACACCAAAACTGATCACGGTCTGTCCGGCTGCGAATCCCATTGGACCATTGCTGCGATACGGCTGTCCGTATGGCTGACCGTTGCGATATCCGGTGATCGTACCATCTTCCGCATACGTGATCGCCACATGGACCGGAAGCCGATCGGCTTCCGGTTCCGGTTCACCTGCGAACGGTTGAGTCCTGGAGAATCCGTTGCTGCCCGCCAGCCACTGCCGTGGATCTCGTTCGGCAAAAACGATGGCGTCAAAGATCACGCCGTTGGGCGTCTGGACACTCATCACACCACCGGCTCGCTGAGAAAGATTGTCCAGCTGAACCCACGCTTCCAGCGTCTTCGCGCGAAGGTTCCGGTTCAGTGGTTTCGTGACGGCGTAGCCGCCATTTCTGACAACCAGCGAACCATCTGCCAGTTCGGCTCCCGCAAACAACTGCACATCGGCCGAACCAATCTGATCGGCCGCTGACTGCGAAAAGTCCCAGCGATTGATCGGAGCCGTCAGATTCTGACGCCGCGATTCCATGTCCGTTTCCGCGGCCTCAATCAATGACGCTCGAACCGGTGCGGTGACGCGTTCGATCTGCTGCTGAATGTCGGCGATCTGTTGTTGTGTCTGCGTCAGCAGACGACGCTGCGACTGGATCTGTTCCTGAACAGACGCGAGATACTGCACGGCCTGTTGAATTTCGTCTTCCGTTGCCGGCCGCGAGAAGGCTGTCAGAAACATGCGAGCGATCCGTTCTTCCGGCGAGGAACCTGCTGCCGGAATCGATTCCGCCCATTTCGCTGCATACTGACTGATCTGCGGATCGTTCATCATGGTCAGCGACTGAGCCGGAACATTTGTCACATCGCGGCGCCCCACGGCTGCGAACGGTTCCGGAAAGTCGAAGATTCGCAGAAACGGATTCAACGCGTTCCGACGAACCTGCAGATAAACACTGCGGTTGCGGGAACCGGCATCAACGGGCGATGTCGCCAGCAGACTTTCGGCAGGGTTATGGTGCTGCAGTAATCCGCTGGTCGACAACAGGTGATCGCGAATCGCTTCCGCTTCCAGTCGGCGAACGTTGGCGTGACTCAGCAATCGGTTTTCCGGATCCTTTTCCAGTGCTTCAGCAGAAGCCGCTGACGACAACTGCCACGTTCTCGACGTCACCATCCGGCGAATCATCTTCTTCAGGGACCATCCGTCGTTTTGGAATTGCCGAGCAAGCCAGTCCAGCAATTCCGGATGAGACGGCTGGTCACCCAGTCGGCCAAAGTTATCCGGCGTGCTGACGATTCCCTGACCGAACAGATGATGCCAGATGCGATTGACAAGAACTCGTCGAGTCAACGGATTCTCATCGCGCAACAGGTCATTGGCGAGTTTCCGACGGCCGCTTTGTGTTGAGTCGTAAGGCGTGGCATCCACCGCTTCCAGAAACCGACGCGGTACCGGATCCGCGGGCTGCTTGTGATTGCCGCGAACAAACAACGCCTGATCTGTGCCGACGGTTTCGTCCAGTCCGGGAACACGTACCGGCACCGGGATCTCCGCTTCCAGACGGCGATATTCCTGCAGCAGCGAATCAGCGCCGGGCAGTTGCTGCCGCGAATTCGGCAGCAATCCTTCCTTCAGGCACGAATCCAGCAACAAAGCCTGTTCGTCGTTGAGCGTGTTGCCTCGCCAGGCCTCCACTGCCGCGACAATCGCGGCGGCGTAAACACTGGCCAGTTCAGCCGCAGACGTGACGTTTCGATCGGCCGCCATGCGAGCCACCGCCTGAAGTGCTTCGTGGTTTTCTCGTGGCGCATCCGCTCCCTTTTTCTGCACGACGGCGCGACGAATGCCAAACCACGAGCGGCTGTCACCTCCCGCCAGCAGCGGAGCATCCATGCTGGTGGCCAGCTCCAGATGCAGAGTGTCACCGGCCCAGTACGAAACGTCATATCGCTGCCAGCGCCAGTCGGTATTCAGTTTGGTGACGGGATAGACGGTTCCACTGCGAGGATAGTCCTGCACAACATAACGCAGACTGGAATTACCCTGACCGGTCACCTGCACCCACAGTTCCATGTCTTCACCCAGCACAAAATCGGACGAAGTCAGGCGCGCTGCGTGCCTGGTGGACAATGTGTGCGAATACACACCTGCCGGATAAATGCCCGTCAGCACGCGGTCGCTGTCCGTCGCCACAGCGAACTCACCGGCCGGCGATGGCCTGTCCGCCAGGCCCGTGCCTTCTCGAAACCACTGTGCATGGTCCTGCCGATCTGCCAGATTCCATTCCGCAGCATTCACAACTGCAGCGCCGCTGGTGAACGGTTGACTGTCATCGGCCGATGGTGTCGGCGTGTGAGTTGCCGCAGACGCAAGCTGGGACGTTGCGGCGGAGATCGCTGCAGCAACGTCGCTTTCTGATTCCATCTGCCGGCGAAGCACAAACAGTGGACGCAATACAGACGCATTCAACACCTTCTGGTCCGTCGGGATCGCCTGCTGCAGCAGACGTTCTGCCAGTCCGTCGGCGGATGCCAGCCATTCGTCAGCGATCGCCAATCGAAGCTGAGGCTTCAACGCCTGTAACTCCTCGCGATTTCGGGTTTGACGTTCCGGCAGATCGATCACCGTTCGCCCGGGGCGACACGAACTCAGAATGCCGAACAGGGCGTAATAGTCCTTCTGGCTGATGGCGTCGAACTTGTGGTCGTGACATCGAGCACACGAAACGGTCAGTCCCAAAAACGCTTTCGTAAACGTGTTGATCTGGTCATCGATGAAGCGCACTTTTTCATCCAGCGCGTCGGTGGGAGCAAATCCATGAAACACCATGCGCCAGTGAGCCGGACCGATGGCGGATTCGTTAATCCCCAGCGCCGGGTTGTATCTCGGAGAAGTCAACAGGTCACCGGCCACATGTTCACGAATCAGCTGATCGACAGGCACATCATCGTTGAGTGCTCGGATCAGGTAATCGCGGTACAGCCACGCCTGCACAATTTCGGGGTCGCCTTCACTGCCATGAGATTCCGCGTAGCGAATCCAATCCATCCAGTGTCGAGCCCAGCGTTCTCCAAAACGCGGACTGGCTAATAATTGGTCCGTCAGCTCTTCGAACGCTGTCTGAAAAGCGGTTTCAGATAACGGAGACTCTTTAGAAACAGTCAGCTTCTGAATCCACTTTTCCGCTTCTTCCGGAGTTGGCGGAAGTCCCGTCAGAACGAAGTGCAAACGGCGAATCAGCACGGCCGGATCTGCCACCGAAACAGGCGATAGCCCGGCCGATGCCATCTGCTGATAGACAAATCGATCAATCGGGCTTTCGTTCCATGCTGAGACATCCACGCGAGGCGGAGACACCGAGTGCAGTGGTTGAAAGCTCCACCACTGGCGGCGTTTTTCCAGAGTCGCTTCCCAGGACGTCGCTTTGGCCAGCTCTTCAGCAGAAGGCGCTTCATCGCGAGGATCGAACGCTCCGTCTGCAATCCACCGTTCGAAGTCACGCAGGACGGAATCCTCCAGTTTCGGGCCGCCCTGCGGCATTTCCAGACCTTCGATTTCATGTCGCAGCGTTGCCAGCAGACGACTTTGACCAGGCTTTCCGACGACCAGCACCGGGCCGTGGTCGCCACCTTTCCGCAAAGCCTCGCGATGATCAACGGCCAGTCCCGACTCCGCGGTATCGATCGAGTTGTGGCAGGAATAGCAGTGTTCAATCAGCACGGGCCGAATGCGGGATTCAAAGAATTCCGCATCGACTGCGGAGCCACTTCCACCCCCACCTCCTTCATCAGCCCTGACAGCGCCGACCGGCAGGGTGAGGGCCAGACAGACAGCCATCTGGCAGGCACATTTCCGGAAGGACTGATTTCCTGCAGGACGTCTTCTCACTTGATCCTCCGCAAATGCACTGAGCTGAAAGATCCCGGCTTCTCCGGAACTCGTTCGCGAAAACAAGACGATAAACGGTTCATGACAGTACGGAGGGCAAGCGGGCGCAGCGATAAAAGTCAGATTGAATCTTCTTGAATCTACCTGACACAGCCGAAGACTTTCAGAATTCAGCCACACTCTACCCGTTTTCCTGAAGCAGCAATACCGAAAGCTCACATGCTGAAAACTATCGATTTCCTCGACCGAAGTCGACCGGGGTTAGCCACGCCGTAGGGTCAGGGGCGAAGCCCACCGGCGTGAAAAGATTTGGGAGGAGAAAACAAAGGGAACGAAAAACGTTGGTGCGACTGAGTCCCGCAGGGACGGCGGCTCAGTCAATTCAATGGCATGGCTTCTTCACAGCGTTCGGCGAAGCCCCTTGTCTGGGCAGGAGACGCACCGCCATTTTCGTGACGCTCGCCAGCCTTTCTAATGACATCTCTGATGACATCGCGCAAAGAAAAACCTTCTCCACTGAGTGAAGAAGGTTCTGTTCATCCAGCAGGAATTGAACCGCTGTATTTCTTCAGGCCCCAGCACGTTGCTCAACGCGGCGACGAAACAGGAAGCTGACAAACACAGTGCTTCGACTCGAAGCGGATTGAATCACAGAGTCCGGAACCGACATAAAGCGGAACGCACCAGGTCTGTGGTGATCAGAACGCCAGAACGGTGGCGGAGTTCAGCAGGAGAACTCGCAAACCTTGTCAAAGCGTTTCGGGGTTCAGGTTGACTTGCTCCGATTGTCCCGGACTGCGCTGCATTCGCAGCACCATCGGGCTCTGTTGTGAGACTCCGTCCGGGAGAACCCGAATCAGGCATTCCTGTACAGAAGCTTCAATTCGCATGTCCCTCCGGAAACTCTTCACGGCGCTGGACCGTGCCTCGCATTCGATCTCACGGCGATTCAGCACGGTCTGAAGCAGCATAGTTACTGTGCTGCGGCATTGCGGGCAGATTCAGCTTCCGTTGCTTCTTCTTCTTCAGTCATTGCCGGAGGCTCTTCATCGGGACCATCAGCGACACCGGGAGCAACACCTCCACCGCACCCCACGGCAATCAGAAAGGGGAAAAGGACGACGAATCGGGAAAGAAAACTCATCTTAGTCATCTTGGCTTGTCTTGTTCAGGATTAGAGGAAGGTTTGAGAGCCAACAAACGGACTCTGGACGGCAAAAATGTCTGGCGTTCGCTGTGCCGGTCAGATCATGTCCGGAGAAATCGTCCTGATTCAGCCGAATCAGAACTCACCAATGGTGTTGCCATCTGCCTTGTTGCCAAGGTTATTCCATGTTGTCAGGTCGACGTTTTCGCTGATGAAGCGAACAGCTCCGTCGCACAGCACAGCCTGAACGCCACCAACATGCATACTTCGCGCAGCCTGATCGACACGGTCTGAGTTCTGACCACAATCAAACTCTTTGCTGTTGGGACCAACGAACGTGTTAAAAAACGCGGCCTGAGGAAAATATGCGTAAAACCATGAGTAACCGGCCTGACGACGATTGTCCGTGTCCTTCGACGTTCCCGTGCAGGCTGTGTTGTTTCCGCCGTCGTTGCCACTGACACGATAGAAACCGATCACGACCTCTGAGACTGCCAGCACGTTAGACGTGCCGTCGGTAATATCGCGGAACTTCGTTCGCGTGTTCTGGCCGAAAATCCCGGGAGGATTGGCATTCAGACGAGTTGTTCTGCCCACACTGCCGACATAGTTTCCTGATGCATAGCCGGCGTTGGGTGCCTGGCCCGTCACTTTCTGACCGCTTGGCGTCGTCCAAGGAACTCCGCCGGTTCCCGGATCAGATGGGCAACGGAAGGCAGGAATGATCTGGCGACGCGCACCGGTGGGATTCGTGCCATTCACGCCACCGTGTCCGTCTGTT
>JAGQPY010000100.1:0-5974 GCA_020426485.1 Planctomycetaceae bacterium | reverse complement strand
TACCTGATGTTCCCTGCCCAAGGTTCCAGTCAATGGTGTTCATCAGCGGTGCCTGATCAATCTGCGCCAGAATGCGTGGCAGCCAGGCGATGTTTCCGGTGTACCACGCAGAAGTGATGCCGGAATACGTATTTCTCGTGCGTCCCGGAGGCAGCGTTCCATAAACGTCGTGGTAGTTGTGAAGTGCCAATCCGATTTGCTTGAGATTGTTCTTGCACTGTGTACGCCGAGCAGCTTCGCGAGCCTGTTGTACAGCTGGCAGCAGCAGAGCAATCAAAATCGCAATAATGGCGATTACAACCAGCAACTCGATCAGGGTGAACCCTTTACGACGATGTGATCTAAGAGAAATCATTCACGTCTCCTAAGTAAAAGAACTGAATAAAGAGCAGATTCGCGGATGCCAGACTTACGCTGACACCGAACGCCAGACACTTCAAAGGTTACACCGAGTTTCATTGGAGGTACCAGTGTTATCGAATGAAATCGCTGTAGTTTTGGGCTCAGTTCGGGAAAAAAGTGGCTTCGATACCGCGTCTGCGGTACCTGGTTCATAAAGCCTTTTCCCACCAGGAAAGATGCGAAATATGAACTCAAGTGCGTAAAGTGGTGTTGGCACTCTTTTCTCGGGAGGGACCTGGTTTCTGCATCCCTTGTTCGAGCGAAGGAACCGAGTTCAGGCAAAGCGCCATCAATGCTGTAAGCCGTCAGTGCATCGCCGTGGGTCATCCTTCCATTCGTTGCGGTGAACAGTGAACCGAATTGAATTGAGAAGACTGGAAAGGATGTCTCTCACGGTCTCAGCGACGTCCCGTGCATCGAAATCGCCCTTCTCCACCGATTCGATGTGAGCACGGAAGTCAGAGTATTCGTTGCTCCTCAAATGCAGCAGGCCGACGTGTTGAGCACGTCGGCCTGCTGAGTTCGAAATGACCTTCGTCACAGAACGCTCAGTGACTGAAAAGTCTCCTTCGTTCAGGTCATTGACTTACTGCATCCAGTTGAGCCGTTCGAAAGAATGTAATGTCATGAGGACGGGAGTAGTCCTTTGGCGAGCGGAGAAACTTTTCGCGGTTCTGCTCTGTGGAAAAGAAGTAAACGCGAGACTCATACGTTGCCCCCAGTTCCATGCGACCCACAACGATCTGATAGTCCGTCGTGAATGCCACGGCATCAAAGCCGTGCATTGCGGGAACAAACTTCTCCGGTGCAGCCTTGAATTGTTCCAGCGTCTCTGCGCTGGACATGAGATAGCGAACGCCCTGAAAGTCCAGGGCAAACTCTTCGGAACCGTTCTTCCATTGAGAGCCGGAAGTCAGCGCGACCGGACAGAAACCGTTCAGGCCAATTCTCTGTTCCGCGTCACGGCGAATGATGTCCGTCAGCACTGTCGGCTTTGATTCTGCGGCAGGCTGCTCATCGCCGGCGTCTTTTTTGTCGTCGGTCTGAACGACCACGTTCTTACTCTCTGTCGATGCTGCCGTCGCTTCCGGCTGCGTTGGAGCAACCGGGACCGTTTCCGAGCTGGCGGACACGGTTACAACAACAGTCTCATTCGCTTCTTCAGAACTCGACGGACGGGTGTCTGTGGAGGGCGTTGTGTCGACAGCAGCCACGGCCGTCTCAGCAGCAGGAGTTGAAAATTGCATTAACCGTGCGAGATAGCCGGACCGACCGGGCGAGCCCACGGATCGCGAAAGCGTGGCCCCTGTCGGCGAAAGAATGATGTCGGTCGGCAACGATGTGACACCAAATCGACCGACCAGATCCTTGCGCAGGTCACTGTTGACCTTCACTCCCACAACACGGTCTTCCAGAGCAGCACTGACTTCCGGAGCATTCAGAACATCGCGTTCCATGTTTCGACAGGGACCACACCAGTCGGCATAGAAGTGGATCACCAGAGTTTTGCCAGCATCCTTCGCCTTCTGCTGAGCTGCTTCGAAGTTTGTTTCCCATTTCCCTGCCGCTTCCAATTGCGACCCACTGAGTGCTGCCGTGACCAGTGCAACGCAGACGGCAGTTCCAACATTCAATCGCCTCACTGTGACCTCCTTTAGTAATCAAATCCGTTAGGCGTTCTCACAAGACTGACGACACTGCCTCCTGCCAAACAGACGTCACATCAATGTTTGGAATTCAAACGTTCCACTGGTCGTCGTCCAGTTTCAATGGCTGGTCAATCTATGGCATGCAGGCGTCCCAGCCAATGCAGCTTTCGCAATCTACCTGAAATATTTCTTGTACACTATTTTGTTCAGTTGTTGCTTAATTGCCAGTCAGCCTATACAACCCTCCTGTCCGGTTTTGACAAAATTGCTTTGGCGCTGGAGGCGGCGAGGATTGAGTCAGACTGGAAAGATTGGTCGAGCGGTAGACTGTGGGTTTCTGTTGCGGCAGGACCTGCACCTCTCCCTGACAGCATGGGGCTGTCAGGATCTCACCACATTCTCAGAGGAGTATGGAATGCATAGGATTTCGGTTCGGCGCATCCTCGGGCTGATGGCTCTTTCGTTTCTGACGATTGCAGTTACCTCACCTGAAGACGCACAAGCTCGAAAGTATCGGTCTTTCGGTTCAAGTGGCTCATCAGGCAGTCACGGCAGCAGCGGCTCATCAGGCAGTCACGGCTCCAGTGGTTCTTCAGGTGGCTGGTACAGCAGCCATGGATCCAGCGGCAGCAGTGGCTCGAGCGGCTCATCAGGCAGTCACGGCAGCAGCGGCTCATCAGGCAGCCACGGTTCAAGCGGATCTTCAGGTGGCTGGTACAGCAGCCACGGATCCAGCGGCAGCAGTGGCTCGAGCGGCTCTTCAGGTTCCAGCGGCAGCAGCGGATCTTCAGGGTCCAGTGGCTCTTCCGGATCCAGCGGATCTTCAGGTCACGTTGTTCGATATGTTCACCCGGTTCAGCCAATCCACCCGGTACAGCCAGCGGCACCGTCTGAAGCCAAGCCTCTGGCTCCGCCTGAGCCGGCCGCAACCGCTGATCGCTCCAAGGCAACTTTGATCGTCAAAGTTCCTGAGGATGCCGTTGTGTACCTGGTTGGTCAGAAGATGAGTCTGACGGGAACGGAACGTCGCTTCCGAATTCCCACCGCCGACCCGACTCGCGAATACGACTACCCGGTCCGCGTGGAAGTTGTTCGGGACGGCAAGACCATGGTGAGTGAAACAACTCACAAGGTTCGCGGCGGCAACAGCATCGAAGTTGCAGTTGCTGAAGCGGCAGATAACGGCGAACTTGTCGCCGTGGCGATGCGATAATCGCTTGTTCCTCGTTGCCGAGACGCCATCTGAAGGAACAGATCCGTCTCGGCCACGCAGTGATTCTCCGGCTCTTGTCACTCATCTGCCGCCGACCATGACTTTGAGCGGGAACACGCCGCACGAGTGTTCCCGACATTTTTTCCGCAGCCAACCGCCCCAGCTGTTTGCCGAGCGGTATGACTTTCTGTCTGTTGTCATGCACACACAGCGGAGAAGCCAGCTGAAACCTGAGTGTCCATCACGTGATCGAAGTCGCGCGGGGCTGATCATCAGGCACTGAAGAACCCGGCATCGGTTGCGTGAACGCACGTGTTCCCTGGAAGCACCATTCACAGATTCTGTTCATCGGAGTTGGTGGAGTGATTGATACAAAACCAGCGGCATTGGTCCGCAGAAAAAGAAGATCAGGAAACGAAACGAAGAGAGACACAGACAACATCAGCGTTGAGGTCGCGGTTGACGCTCAGGAATCGTCTACACCGGTGAAGCGTTCCATCGCGAAAAAAGTGGGCTTCTTCCTGTTGAACTGCTGGTTGATTGTCCATTTGACAGGCATCGTGACGGCTCCGGCGACCGTTGGCCCGTCGTCTCAGACGGCTCGAAACGTCTGGGAAGTTGTCGGGCCGTATCTGCAGCTGTTGTATCTGAATCACGGATTCCATTTCTTTGCTCCTCAGCCGGGAAGCAGCAATCTGGTGTCGTGGGCCGTTACCACAAAGAGCGGCGAAACGGTTTCCGGGCGATTTCCGAACTTCGACATCAAACCGCGACTGTTGTACCACCGCCACTTCATGCTTTCAGAGTTCCTGGGAAACAACAGTCCCGAAATGCAGGCTGTCATTGTCAAAGGCTTTGCCAGAAACCTGTGCCGTGAATACGACGGCGTTCAGGTTTCCCTGTCGACGGTGCGACACGAACTCTCCACGATGGAACGAGTTCGCGCGGGTGGAAAACTGACGGACGGAGACCTTTACGAAGAACAACCACTGGGGACGTTCACATGGGAAGAACTTCAGTAGTCCATCGCCGATCCGGCGCTGCCGTTTCCGTTGGGGTTATTGGCCAATCAGAACAGCCGATCACCGGATCTCTGAAGAACGGCGTGGGGGCCGTTTTGAAAGAGCTTTCTGCCAGGGCCACTCATGTGGTGACCACCGTCTTCAGGGCGTGGGATTCGTTCTGGTTTTCACCGGCAGACCCGACAGTGCTGGGGCTGATGCGAATTCTTGTGGGCGGCATGCTGGTGTACACCCATCTGGTGTGGGGAATCAACCTGCCGGCGTTTCTTGGTTCGGCCGGCTGGAACAGTCCTGACGTCCTGACGGTCGTCCAGGACGGGCTGATCGTTCCGTCATTCTGGTGGTACGTGTCAGATTCGTGGATGTATACCGTTCACTGGATGTGCATCGGAATTTTGACACTGTTCTGGCTGGGTTGTGCCACCAGAGTGACGTCGATTCTCTCGTTGATGATCACGATCTCCTATTCCTATCGCGCGCACATGTCCAACTTCGGGCTGGACCAGCTGAATGCGATTCTGTGTCTGTATCTGTGCATCGGTCCCAGCGGAGCCGTTCTGTCTGTTGATCGCTGGCTGAAAGTCCGTGCGGCTCGACGTCTTTCGGAGCGTTCCGGAAAACCATTTGTTCTGCCGGCGGTCCTTCCGGATTCTTCGGCGGGGCTGGCCATTCGCCTGACACAGATGCATTTCTGTGTGATCTACGCTTATGCCGGGCTTTCAAAACTTCAGGGACCGGCCTGGTGGAGTGGTGAAGCGGTCTGGATGGCGTTTGCGAATCTGGAATACCAGTCCCTGGACATGACGTGGGTTGCCTGGTATCCATGGATCAGCGACCTGATGACACATTCCACGATTGTCTGGGAAGTTTTCTTTCCGGCGATGGTCTGGGTGCGGCCGATCCGACCTGCGGTCCTGGGAATTGGTTTTCTGCTGCATCTGGGCATCGGTGGAATGATGGGCATGTGGACCTTCGCGTTGATCATGATTTTCGGTCACATATCGTTCTGGCCTGACTCGGTCGTTCAGCGAGTCACAGCCGTACTTCCGATTCCTCGATTTCTGCTGGGGCCGCCTCGGCCAACCGCTGAAACCAGACCTGCCACAGGCATGGCCGGAATCGCACAGGCCGTGGCGTCCGCCGCTGCCGGAGTTCGACTGCCGAAACTCCGACGTTCATCCACATCACGGCCCGCGCTGCTGTGCGTGGATCGAGGAGTGAAGCGACGGCTGCACTGTCTGGGATACTTCCTTGAACGCGGCTTCCACTGTTTGACCACGGACGACATTCAGGAAGCGGAAGTCGTGTACGACGCCACCGACCCGGATGCTGTTGTCGTGCTGGGTGAAGGAATGGCGGATCGAGAACTGAAGCAGTTCCATCAGCGTCATAACTCTCATCCTGCCCCTCGACCGCTGTTTTTCGTGCTCTCAGAAGGACAGTCCCAGCGACTGAACGGCGGCATCCGAGGTCCCCACAGCCACGTGTTGAATGACAGTATCAGTCTGGGACACCTGCGGCGAGAAATTCAGGCGTCACTGAACCGCTCTGCCGGTCATGAAAGTCTGCCAACGAATGACGCATTCGAACGATCCCCAACCGGTCAGAACGACATCACCGCGACCGCAGCGTCGAACTAGTGTCGTGTCTCTCAAGTCGCTTCGTTTAACCCGTGGCCGACAGGCCAG